>VGTI01000001.1 GCA_016874735.1 Deltaproteobacteria bacterium | reverse complement strand
TTAGCCGGTGAGGACATTAGCGAAAGAGTACACGCCCGGGCCACGCCCGCTGACAAATTGAGACTGATCCGCGCGTGGAAAGCGTTAGGTCATACGGTAGCCATGACCGGCGACGGCGTTAACGACGCACCGGCACTCAAAGAGGCTCACATCGGTATCGCTATGGGCCGTGCTGGCACCGAGGTGACGCGCCAAGCTGCCGCCATGATTTTGGCCGACGATAATTTCGCCACTATCGTCGCAGCTGTGCGTGAGGGTCGCGCTATATTTCAAAATATCCGCCGCGCGCTAGTTTATCTACTTACGGGTAATTTGGCTGAATTACTCACTGTCATCGGTGCCCTCATTCTAGGACTGCCGCTACCGCTCCTTGCTGCTCACCTACTCTGGATTAATCTGGTGACGGACAGCTTTCCCGCGATCACTTTGATCATGGAGGAGGCCTCGCGCGACCTAATGAAGGCGCCGCCGCGTCCAAAAAGTGAATCCCTACTTGGTCGAACCGAATGGTGGTGGATCAGCGCCATTGGTTTAATCGAAGCGACGTCCGCACTCCTACTCTACAAATACGACCTCATGACCTCCAGCGTTCAACATGCACGTGGCGTCATATTTATCACGATTGTGTTTAGTCAATTGCTAAGGTCCTTTGCCGCTCGTTCCGCCACGGTCAGCGTTATTGGTATTAATTACCGCGCCAATCTGTGGCAACCGATCGTCGTGATCCTCACCGCCATGCTGCAAGTCAGTTTATATTACGCACCAATGACTCAGGACATATTCGGCATCGCGCCTCTAAGTGCGCGCGACTATTTCATGGTCATTCCCGTTAGCCTAGCCTCAACACTCGCTCTGGAATTAGCCAAAATCTACACGCGGACATTGGCTCACAGGTCTAGCATCGATGGCAAAGCGCTCACGCAGCATGTTGGCTAGCGCAACTTGGGCCTCTGGTACGCCGTGATTAATCAGGATCTGTTTAGGCAGACTTCTTATGCGCTCGATATAGGCGATGATATCGTGTTGATCGACGTGCGACGACAGATGGTGCAGTGTGACTACCTCGGCACGCACGGGCACTTCTTGATGATGGATCCTGACCGTTCCCTCTTTGACCGCCTGCTCTTGCAGGTAACGGCCCTTTGATCCTTCGGCCTGGTATCCGGTAAACAACACGGTATTTTGTTCCGAGGGCAAGCGCGCCTTTAGGTGATGCAAAATCCTCCCGCCACTGAGCATCCCCGAGGCCGAGATGACAATCATGGGACCACTGCGCATACAAGCTAGCATCGATTCGTCCGCACTAGTCAGAGCCTCAAACTGGCGTGGCAGCATTGGCTCCCCACTACCGTGGAAGGCTGATTCCAAAACTTGATCTTCTGGATGCTTGAGACAAACGGCCATCGCCGCACGGGCCATGGGGCTGTCGAGAATCACCGGCACGCTCGGAATCTGACGCCGGTCCTCTAGGAGCCGCAGCATATATGTCACTTCTTGCGCGCGACCCACGGCAAATGCTGGAATCACTAAAACACCGTCGCGTGCTAATGTACGCTTCACCACTGCGGCCAAGGCATCGAGCCCACTCGTACGCGGCTGCTCCCTATCCCCGTAGGTCGACTCCAGCACTAGAATATCCGTCTCACTAACTTGATCAGGACCGCGCAAAATATGCGAGCGTCCGTTACCCAAATCACCGGTGAAAGTGATCGTCTTCTGCTGTCCATCAAAGTCAAACGCTAGCTGTACTAGACTGGCGCCAATGATGTGGCCAGCCCGCAAAAACCTGAGATTGACACCCTCGCCCAAATCGATCCATTGATGGCGCGGCTCCGTCACGAATCTCGTGATCGCATCTTCTGCATCTTCGACCGTGAAGAGCGGTAAGGCGGGCTTGTGATTTGAGTAGCCGGTTTCGTTAGCATACTTGGCCGACTCCTCCTCGAGCCAGGCAGCGTCGCGAAGGATAATCTCACTGAGATCTCGCGTGCCTGGGGTGGTGATGATTTTGCCTTTAAAGCCTTGCTTACATAGACGCGGGAGAAAACCAGAGTGATCAAGATGGGCATGCGTGAGAACGACCGTATCAATGCTCGCAGGATCAGGCTGAAACTTACTCCAGTTGCGATCACGTACTGGCTTAGCCCCCTGAAACAAACCGCAATCCACCAAGATCTTTCGTCCGCGATACTCTACGAGAGTTCGCGATCCCGTAACCGTGTCGGCTGCGCCTAGAAATTTGATGTTACCACTCATGTGATCTCCTGATTGTGCTTGCCAGTTACTTAAGGGGGCACCGACGATTCATCAGCACTGAGATCCATTTTGCCTGCATCTTGTCGCTGTCGTCCTCATCAACAGCGATCTCAGGTTTTACTTTATCGCCGTTGGTAGTCAGATTAGTACTAGAAAACTTGATCGTCATCTTTTTGATAGCCTGAGCACTCTCCGACTCTTTGACGGTCAGCACCGCTGTGCCAGCAACTGGGATACATGGCTCAACACTGGTGACCAGGTCAAAGACCACACCACTAAACTCAAGCGAACTGTACCAGCGGACCGAGTTGTCGGTATCTTTTGCCGTTTTATGCAAGGTACCGCTAGCCACGACATGAGCTATAGGGTTTTCTGTAGCGTCAA
The DNA here is from genome assembly GCA_016874735.1 of Deltaproteobacteria bacterium. NCBI lineage: Bacteria > Pseudomonadati > Myxococcota > Myxococcia > Deltaproteobacteria bacterium. The sequence goes on along the minus strand of VGTI01000001.1, from coordinate 361,057 downwards.
AGTGACTCTGAATCACCAATGGGTTCACCGGGCGCGATTGGTCAGTGTGCGAGAGATCGCTGAGCACCTCCTCGCTACTTGTCACAATTTGATCACGTCTCGTCTGCAATTGGGTAATGGTTTTTTGGCGCATGTGCACGGAATTGGCGATGGTGGCCACTGGTGAGGTTGCCGCTGACCACAGTGATAGACGCGTGCCACTGGCGCCAAAGGCTGTGTCTATCGTCACCGGAGTCGTAGCCAGCACGCCTTTTTTGCGCGGCAGATAAGTCCGGGTCAAACTACCGCCCAACTGAAAGCGCTCCAGCATCGTCAGTCCACTCATCTGCTGACTATCGGACCAGCGTACACGCGCATAGGTGCCATTAGCTGTGCCACTTGCTCCGTTGACGCCATTACCTGTGCTCGGATCACAGGCCATAGTGGAGGTCGTTTGACCGGTGATCGCGTTCTTCGCTACCCAGAACCGGTGTGATTCAAGGGTGTGTTCCCCCGTGTACTGCGACTGAGTCGCATCGTTCAGGGTGATGGTGAGACTGCGGTTGTCCTTGACGATATCTTCGACCAGATTCTTAAACCTAAAAGGCGCCATCAAGGTCAGAATCACCGTCGGTGATTGCTCAGGATACTGCAGTAGGTGAGGCTCGACGTACATGAAGAGATTGCTGGTGCTAGAGTTCTTGGAACCGACAAAAGGTGAGCTAGGGTCCACGGTTTCCGGCCACCCCAGTGCTCCGGTGCGGAGTTGGATGTTGGCGCCGAGGAAACAGTCCATCGCTAGTTTACCGTCAGCGACCTGCTGCGTCGGTATATTGGTGGCCGTAGTTGCGGCAGCGGCGTCAGCCAAATTAAGTGCCGCACCGGCATCGTGGTGCGTCGGCATCGCCCCAGCCATCGCCGCACTGGCAGCTGAGTCGAGTCCACTTTGCGTCAGCAGTGCCAAGAGCTCGTAACTAGTAGCTATGTCATTGGCGGCGGGGCTCCGTGCCAGTGACCACCCCGCAGGATCGGGATCGGTAGGGTTGACCTCAGTTTTCTTTTTCTTCTGGGATCTTAAACCCGCGATGATGCTGCTGCCGCCACCTTGCGCACAGGTGGACAGCGCGACCGCTATCATCATCGTGAATAAAATACGAACCCAGTGAACCATACTTTTCCTACCGTTTGATCAATCCTTACGGATTGATACCATGCCCCACGTCTGGTTTCGGTAAGGTCCATGAATTCTTTAGATTTTTAAAAATTATCAAGTCGTTTTAGAGACTTAGCGAAGCCAGCGAAAGCTTTGACAAGATTGCCGGCGCCAGCCCCCCGGCGGCCCCCTAGTAACCGCTCCAACAGGAGATATTCACAAGGTCAAATCCGCAGGTACGGCGTGCCGTAAATTCATCCGGTCCTTGACCGCACACCCGCCGCTCCATGGGATTGTTTAGTGGCGATCCGTAACACACCCACCAACCATAAGCTGCACTTGAAGAAGTCAGTGACAGGCCCAGCACCAAACTAAATATAATTTTGTACACGACATGCCCTCCGCTGCGAAATAGTTCCCGCTGACTGGACGATATCGTAAACTATAACGAGATTCGACACGATATCACGCGAGCTCATTAGAGATTCCTGCGCGGAGGTTTTCGCCTTGGCCAAAGTTGATGCCAGCTACCACATCGCCTCGCCCGTTATTGCTATGCACGAGGGCGCCGCAGTCGCCGAAGCTATCGAGTTGATGAACGAAGAGAAAATCAGCTCTCTGCTCATCCACAACGACAAAAACCGCATCACTGGAATTCTAACTGAGCGAGACATCTTACGTAAGATTGTGCTCTTAGATATTGATGATAAACTCGAGCGCGGCGTGGGCCTAGTGGCCACACGTGAAGTCTACTTTGCCGATCATGATCATCTGCACGAGTCCGTGGTCCGGCTTCACTTTGAAAAAAAAATCCGCCACTTTCCGGTGCTTCAGGGCAAAGACCCAATCCTCGAGAACGTCATCGGCATGGTTACGGTTACGGACATTATTCGGCACTATCTGCATTTAGAGTATAAGAATGGGAAGGTGAGTAATCGTCGTGATCCAAACCTAAGACCACTAGCGGTGATATGTAAGCATCCCAGTCAGCTCGCTCTTTATGAAGAGCCATTTAGCAAATTTAAATTTGACGTGACCCGGGTAGTCGATCCCGATCAGTTCTTTCGCGAGCATGCAAGCGGCGATATCCCGCTGATTTTTGACCTAGACGGCTATGCCCAGAAGGATCTATCCGGTCTCATAGTGCTGACTAAAAAATACCGAGGCCATCTGATCATGTCGGTATCGAATCCCGCGGTAGTCTCGCTATTCCGGAAGTATATGGACAAAGATCGTCAAACCATCGCCCATAAACCGTTAGACGTCGACTACCTCGTTTGGCTCCTGACGCAGAAGTGGCCTCAGGTCAAAACTAGCAAAGCTCAGTCAGCCAGGGCCTGAAGGTAATCGACAACTTCACGCACCTGCGGCTTGGGGGGGAAACAAATATTGCCCTGCTCGATCTTGCGGACGAGTGTCATCATCTTCAGCACCTGCTCCTTGAAGGAGTCCGGATCTTGCGCAGCACGCACCTTAACGATCGACGATACGGGATGAAATCCCGCGCCGAATGTCTGATTGATCCATGTGATGGATAAATCACTGTACTCGAGACGATACTTATCCGAGCGCACGTAATCTACGTTACCAGTGACCTCGAGTTGCGCTGGCGTGGCTGTCATCGTGACCCCGAGCGAATGAGGCGAGCACTCAGTGCTGATAAAAAAAGTTTCGCCCTCGATACTGAAATCAGGACGCTGCCCATCAGCAACCATATCCTCATGTGCCTCTGTCACCGCGTGACCCAAAGAGGCAAAACCAAGACCACTGATCAAAGCTAAAACTAAACGCATAGCGGACCTCAATAGTTCAAAGAGAACCGTAATATGTCAGAAAAGATAATGCCCAGCCACTGCGGATAGTGGCAGAAGTAGCCAATTTGGCACCATCTTCTTCACTAACACTGCTAAAATGACGGCCACGGCGACGACCTCGCGCCAACTCGACGTCGTCGTCAGCAAATCTGAGTGATAAAACACCGCGACCAACAGCGAGACACTGGCGGCATTGACTCCAGTAGCCCACCTACTGAGCAAGGCATGACGCCGCAGGTTTTGCCACACGGGCTGCAGACTCGCCATCAAAAGCCCCCCAGGAAGAAACATGCCCACCAACGCCGCGGCGGCGTATAAAGCCCGTTCATGCGGCGCCAACATCACACCAATCCCACTTGCTACTGCAAATAGCGGGCCTGGCAGCGCCTGCGCCATTCCGTACAAGGCGTCAAATTGACTGACGCTGAGATCTCCCGACGCCACGAATTCCGTTCTAAGTAGAGGGAGTACCACATGCCCACCACCAAAAACCGTGGCGCCAATGCGGTAAAAACGCAGCACGAGGCGCGCGACGCCATGACTGGCCTCGGCAACGTTACAAACACTCAGCACCAACAACAACGCAAATGCGCATAAACAAAAAACAACTGCAATAGATGGGGATCGCCCGACAGGGCCGGCTGCATCGGGTGCAGTGCCGCTTGGATCAGGTTTGTTGGGTAGGAGCATGGCCCCAACCACGCCACCGCCGACCAGCATCAGTATTTGCGTATCGCTCCCTTGCTGCCACCATAGGCACGCGGCCGTGACGCACCCGATGCCCAATGCCACCGGAGTATTCCAGAACGTGCGGCCCATCGACCAAAGCGCATGGAGGACAACCGCAACTGTCATTACTTTAATGCCGTGCAGCCAAGGTGCCACTTGATCTCCTGGTGCTACGATCAATAGGCTTGCTGCAGCGACCATCAGGAGTGCTGATGGTAAGGTGAACCCGCACCATGCGGCAATACCACCGCGTAGGCCGCTGCGGTGCCTACCGATGGCAAAACCTATCTGACTACTTGATGGACCAGGCAAAAATTGCGCCAGGCTTATACAATCAGCGTATTCCTGCTGACTCAGCCACTGCCGCCGCCGCACGAATTCATCGTGAAAATAACTTAAATGCGCAATGGGCCCGCCAAAAGACGTAAGGCCCAAGCGCAAGAAGATCAGAAAGACTTCCACCACATTAACGACGTCTGTCACCGAATAAACGCAGGAGGCTGAAAAAAAGGTTGATGAAGTTCAGATACATCGTCAGCGCACCGCTAGTTGTATACATACTAATCGTCGCCTCACTTGCTGGGCTCCGCGCCAGTGTGTAGGCATTTTGACTCAGTTGTTGTGACTCGTAGGCGGTTAGTCCCGAAAATACGAGGACACCGAGGATACCAGTGGTGATGTTTAAGGTCTGAGCAAACGGGCGCAAAAAAGGTACAAAAGAGCTGAGTAGATAAATCAGCGATAGGCCGACAGTCATCCACAGAGCTTGTACGCAGAAGGTACCCACGACACCAAGATTACGACGCGTCGTGTGACCGTATGCTGCGAGGCCGCCGAAGGCGAAGGCGGCGGCGGCGAACACGTTGAGAATACTAGCTGCCGTATACACCATACCGACAAAACCGACCGTCACCCCGGTCACAGCTGCATAAAAATAATACAAGGCTTTAACTTTGCCAGCACTGGCCGACTGCATCATCGGCCTAAACATCATCACCGTAGCGAACTGTAGGACGAAAATACCGAGCGCAAATACCGAGCCGCCTGCCAGCAAAATTTGATCCATCATACCACTCACGACTAGGCCGTAGGCAACGACTGCGGTGAGTAGCACACCCATCATCATCCGAGCGTAGACGCCCGAAACATACTTGCCTGCACGAATGTCGATCTCGTCGCGGCTGCGGATGGAGGTTTCTAAAGTTGAAGAATACTGCATGGTCGGATCCTTTCTCTCGTCGTCGGTCTAGCTATCCCTAGGCCTGCATGGGCTCACATTACCACATCAGAGATTAAACTTCTTGAGTTTTGGCGGCAGATCGGACACCTGTATTAACGTGCAACCACCGTATTCCACGGCCAGCGAAAAAGCCCGACCCGTGGGCATTTCAAATAGATGCGCCAACAGCACACGGATAACACCGGCATGGGTCACACAATAGACCGTCTCGGTGCCCAACTGTATGAGGCGCCCCCAAGCACGCTGTGCCCGCAAACTCACCTCGGTCAGCGTCTCGCCACCGGGCGGGGCCACGTTGCCAAGATCGTTGGCCCACGAGTCAATGGCGGCTCGTGGTAGGTCAGCCCATTTTTGCCCCTCCCAAGAGCCAAAGTTCATCTCCCACAGATCCGCGTCCTCGCTCACCTGGCCGCCGAGACTAGCCGCTAGCCTCGTGCAGCGTTGGGCAGGACTCGTAATCACCGGAGCCAGCGCGTCCTGACTACCCTGAATGCCGATCTTGGCCCGCACCGCCGCAGCTTCGGCGTGAAAGGTGTCGGCCAGCGCAACATCGCTGCGCCCGTAGCAGTAGCTGGGCCCGATGGCGACGCTTGTGTGGCGAATCAACCATATGTCCATAAACCTTCTCTCTTTCGACTTGCTCGCACCAAGTTACTTCGTGCCATGGTCTACCGTGTATAATGGAGTTGCTTCAGTGTATCCGAAAGGGCGCGGCACACCAAAGGAGGAAGCACCACTTGGACGTCTACGAGGCTATCTACAAACGTCGTGATATTCGCCATTTTCGCACCGATCCGGTGCCCGATGACGTCCTTCAGCGCATCCTCAATGCGGCGCATCATGCTGGCTCTGTCGGCTTTATGCAGCCGTGGAACTTTCTCGTGATCCGCGCCAAGGAGACCAAACAGCAAATTTTTGAGCTCTATAAAAAAGCCAATAAAGCCGCGGCAGCGCAATACCAAGGTGAGCAGCGAGCGCTCTACGACTCACTAAAACTTGCTGGTATCATGGAAGCGGACATCAGTCTCGTAGTGACTTGCGACACCAACCGCGAAACTGGCGCCGGTCTGGGACGGCAAACGATGCCGGAAACTGCGGTCTACAGTACTTGCTGTGCGATTGAAAATCTGTGGCTGGCAGCGCGCGCCGAAGGCATAGGCGTGGGTTGGGTGAGTATCGTCGACGCTGACTCTGCCAAGAAAATACTGGGCATACCGGACAACCTCACCTTAGTTGCTTACCTTTGTGTGGGTTATCCGGTCACGTTTGAGAAAAAACCAATGCTCGAAACGGCCGGCTGGCAGGAGCGGGTGCCCCTGGAAGACTTGGTATACTATGAAAAGTGGGCCACCAAACGATAGCTTAGTGCAAGCAGGCTGCGACGCTAGCTTGGTGCGCCGCTTGGGCCTCGGTTTTGCGCTGTTCAAACTGCGCAAAAGCCTCATTGGCACATGACTGCTTCACTTCGATCGATGGTAATCTGGCGCAGCGACCAGTGTCTTTGTTCAAGGTCCTGGTTGCTGCGGCAACGGCCTCGCCAAACTCCGCCGCAGCTACTTCGAGGCAATCTGCGGAGCCTTCCGCCGTGGCGGCACTGACAGGGGTCGCAACGCTGACCGTGACAGCTGCGATTAGACTAAATAATTTGATTAGTTGCGGCATACAACGCGCTCCTGGGCTAAGGCCTGATTGCTAATAGCGGTTTGAGTCATCCCGCCTCGGGAGATCCTCAGGTCGCCCTCCTTAGCACAGCGTGTAGGCGCCCGCAAGCACGGGCACCGCGCCTTGCTTAGTCCACTGTGACACGCCCACCGCGACTCTTAGCTACATCGGCTTCGGCCTGGGCAATAGCTTCGTCCAGCCCCACCTGTTGAATGAGCGTTAGCTTCATATCGACAGGGAATTTCTTGAGTGCATTCATGATAATGCCGTCCGGACTGAGCTTTTTCAAAACCTCGAGTCCCGTGCCGATGAAACCGGTCGCCGCAGCCTCACCGCTGCGGATCGCTTCAGTGGTAAAGAGCTCTCCTGCCACGGCGCGGATCTCCAAACTTGGCAAAACGATCGGCGCAACGTTCAACTTGACCCGCAAGGAATCAACCAGCAGCACGGCAAGTTTGTCGGTACCACTGAAACCCGAGCTCACTGTCGTGAACTGCATGACGCGCTTTAACTGCTTACCAACCGTACCCGGTGCATTCTCGGTGCTTCCGGCGAAGTCCACCTTCATCCCGTAGGACCCCGTGTAGGTTCCCTTGGCCGTCGTCAGCTTGGCAGTCGGGACGTTCACGTTGATGCCAGATAGGTCCTTATTCGATGCCGCAATGAACGACGGGAATATGGGCCGCGGTGGATCGAATTTTCCTTTCGCAATCTCTTTTACCGAAATCACGTTATCGACAACTTGAATAGCCGTAGTGTCTGTGGGCAGCGCCTTAGCAACTACCCCAAGTAGCGTTTTGACGTCGAGTTTACCGAGGACACCGCAGTCGAAATTACCGTCGGGAAAATCCAAGATTTTATCTTTGTTACCCGCGTCCAAATTGATGTTCACCTTGACTTTGACGCGACTCTGGCAGGGTAACGCCACGTTTTGCACCCCAAATTCTGGGGCTGAAATCTTAATACTGACTTCGTACTCGGCGTCCACAAAAGTGACGTTGCCTCCGATGAGCTTCTGGTCGCCGCCCTCCCCTTCCCCTGGCCCGCTGTTGGCCGGTATCACCTCGGCTTCGCCGCGGACCAGCTTCGCATTACCGGAAAAGTCGGCGGCGCCTTTGGCCGCGGGAGCGCTGATATCGCTTGAGCTACAGCTGGCGATCAAACCGCAGGTTAACAAGCCGCTTGCGGCTAAACGCGGCCGCCTTAGATAGACTGACGCCATACGGTCCTCGGGGATGTGGGTTTGCTCTCCTTACTACCCACGCATCGGCACGACGGCGTCCGATCTTGAGACTATTCGCAAGAATCCCGAATAAATCAATAATTCCAAATCGCTATGATGGCGGTTTGCCCGCTAATTTTTATACACATGGAGGTGTCTATTGCGAAACTTACCCCGGTTGTCGCGGTCGATTGAGATCAGGATGCCTATAGCTGCACACGACACGATCAGGTTCGACCCCCCAGCCGAGAAGAACGGTAGCGGTAGGCCTTTCACCGGGAACATCCTCAGCACCATGGCAACGTTGATCGCAAATTCGATAAATAGAAAGGCACCTAGACCCACTGCCAACAGGGCGCTAAAGGTATTTTTAGATTGCTTGGCAATGAGTAAAGCTAAACTGGCAAGTGCGGCAAAACTCAGCAGTAACAACGAACCGCCGAGAAATCCGTGCTCTTCAGCGAAGACCGAGAAAATAAAGTCGGAATGGCTCATGGGTAAGAACTTGAGGTGGGTTTGCGTCCCGTGCATAAAGCCCTTACCATACATCCCACCGCTACCGACTGCGACGAGCGACTGTTGGACATTATACCCCTTACCCTGGGGCTCGTAGCTCGGGTCTAGGAAACTGAGAATCCGTGTCTTCTGGTAGCCCAACAGTAAAAAATGCCATCCGATCGGCAGCGTGATGGCAGCACCTGAAAAAAGCATGGCAACACTACGCCATTCGATCGGCATAAAACAAATTTGGGTACAGACAATTAAAACAAGAAAACTCGCCGTGCCTAAGTCTGGTTGCGGAAATATGAGGACAAACATCACGCCCACGAGCAAAGCCAGCAGCCACAGATCGCGCAATCTGTAAGCGGCCATTTGCTGCATTTCGGCAAAAAAGCGTGCTCCCACCATAGCAATGGCAATCTTACCTAACTCCGACGGCTGCCCACTGATGGGTCCAAACTGCAACCAGCGCCGCGCGCCCCAGCCGATGTGACCCCCAACCAAAACACCGACGAGTGCTACACAAATTAAGCCATAGAACCAGTAGGCCGATGCACTCAGGTGTTTGGGCTGAATGACAAAAGCCAGCACAATAAATAATCCGAGTCCAATGCTCATCTGCTTCATGTGTGAATAAAACATCGCATCGCCACCAGAGGCACTATAAAGATTCAGTGCCCCTGCGATTAGCAAAAACGTCATCAGCACGAGTAAACTAATTGTATAGATCGGCCGCCTGGCAAAGATCTCATCATCACGGCGCGACGACGCCACATCAATAGTACGGCTGACCGGCTTAATAGCATCGATTTCGGCACGACTGTCGATAGGCACCCAGAACCCCCTAAATGCATTATACTGTGGTTATAGCCTCTGGCACCTTTCCGGACAAAGTCTTTTATACCCAATAAAATCTTAATCATTTTAGATCACTACATCTACAGCTCAATTTTTAGCCCCGATCTGCCGACACTGCAGCCGCTTCTGGGTGGGATAGCCCCTGACCCAGCGTCACACTAGAGGACCAACCATGAGAAAACTCGCCCTGGCCATCACAGCGCTTGCGACATGTTGGACGTTCGCAGCTCATGCCATGGATTTGGATCCTAAGGATATCCGCGGATCGTCGAGCAAGGAACCCGTTGAAGTCCTGCAGAATCGGTACTTTTTGAAGGCTTTCCGCCCAGAATTCGGTCTACTCGGTGGCGTGGTTTTGAACGAAGCTTACACCAACACGCAACTTGCAGGACTTCGCGGTGGCATGTTTATCGATGAGTGGATCGGCTTTGAACTCCAATATTTACGCACCCGCGTCAGGCCTAGCACGGATCGCACAACGCTCGAGCAACTGAAATATCGCCCCTTAACGGGCGAAGGTGTCACCACTGTAAGTCCGGAGGTGAACGCCATCCATGTCATCACCGAGGCCAACGCCGTAGCCGCTCCGCTTTACGGCAAGATCAACATATTGAATGCCTGGATCGTCTACACCGACATTTACGCCACTGCTGGGCTCGCCAACGTCATGACAGATCAAGGCAATAAAGGCGCTCTCTCACTAGGCGCGGGAGAACGATTTTACATAGGCCGATCATGGTCCGTAAGAATCGACTACCGCGACCGCATTTATACGGAAAAACGTGGCGGTACGAGCTCACGGCGTCATGCTCAGAGCGTTGATTTCGGCCTCAGTTACTTCTTCCTTTAAAGGTAACTTATGACCTTAAGATTTATAAACATCGCTATACGTGCACTCCTAGGCTGTCTCATGGCCACTACAGCACTGGCAAAGCCCGGCAACAACGGTAATAAGACTCAGAGGACAGCGCCACTGAGTGTGATGAACCGACTTCTGACGCTTAAAAAAGCCTACCAACTAGGAACTGAGGACAAAGCCGAAATCTGGGCGCAAGTCACTGCGCTTGCCGAGGCGGCCAAACTCACTCCGGCCGAGCGAGCATCTTTTCTAGAGACACAAGCACTCATGCTGGTAGACGCTAGATATCCGATCGCAGCCGCGATCTATGCGGCCCAAGCACTTAAGACGGCTCCCAATGCATTTGCTAATGACCGCAGCCCTAGCTGGCAAATTCTCTACCGTGTATCAGAGATGAAGCCTATTCACAGCGTGCTTGAGATCACTGGGGAGCAAACTGGTGCCGGCTCCCACCAAGTCCCGGTGTTCGGTAACGACTGGAATTATTACGCCGCAAACGCAGCGGCCAAACACGCCAACAGCAAGCGTGCGATGCAGCTTTACAGCAGTTTGCATGCCACCGACCGTCACTTTCTCGCCGCCAAGTACCAGGAGGCCATGCTGCTCATCGAGAGCGAGCGGCTTGATGATGCAGAAGCAGCGCTCGTAGCGATCGTGAGTGATAACGGAAAATCCTCCACTCCCAACGCCGATCCCGATCGCCGTCGCACTCTTATTGACTACGCCCGACTTGCGCTGGGCCGTGTTTACTACGAGCGGCAGAAATTCCCGCAAGCGATAGCTATGTATCGTGGCGTGAGTCGCGGTGGTCGCAGCTTTTACGACGCACTCTTTGAACAAAGTTGGGCCCTCTTCATGGGTGGCTACCCAGCCCATGCCCTAGGGGCACTTCGCGGAGCGGAGAGTCCGTTTTTCAAAGATGTGTTTAATCCCGAAGCCCCGTTACTGAGAGCCATTGTTCATTACTGGCTTTGTCGCTACGATGCTAGCCGCAATGCCCTAGCCGACTTCACCGAACTCTATGAGCCACAAGTCAAAAAGCTGAGCGAATTCCTCGGACGACGCCGCTTAGATTCCGAAACAGCTTACACGCTGTTCGAAAATCTAATTGCAGGCGTATCAGAAGAATCACTGGGACTACCGCGGGCTATCCTAAGCACGGCAGCAGAAAAAGACACGATGCTGACGCTACGCGACCAATATGCTGCGCTACTAGAGGAGAGTAGAAACCTAGAGGCGAAGGGCATCTTTGGTAAGACCGCCAAGATCGCACGTCCGCTTGAGTACTTAAACCGCTGGTCTAGTGGTCTGCGCAGCGATATCGGTAAACAGTTCTTAGCTGAGCTCCAGGAGATGAAGAAGGATTTCGACCGCCTACATGCACAAGCAGAGTTTCTCTACGTCGAGCTACTTATGAGTGAAAAGGATCAGATCTTAGGTAAGGAGCTACACGCGTCCACTAAGATCACCAGTGTGAGTAGCAAGCGAGACATCACAGGATGGGGCCGCAAGACTCAATCCTGGGGTGACGATAGTAGCGGTGAATACTGGTGGGACGAGGTTGGTTTCTACATTCAACCGGTCAACTCCATGTGTCAAAAGCAATGACCAAGCGTAAAGTTCAGGGGGTCCATATGAATCATCTGCGTCGTATTTTCTGTCGTCTCCATTCAACTTGGTACGGCCCTTGCGTGGTCCTGCTGTGGCTCGCAGGCGCCCAGTCGGCTGCCGCGAGGCCGGCTATTCACAAAAGTGATAAGGCAAAAAATTTCGCCCCCACTATCGAGGACAACGCTAACTATTACGCCAAAAATCGGCGCAACATTTCTGAGGCTGATCTGAAAAAAGCTGACCAGCTCCGTCTCAAGACGGTTACGTCGATTGAGGACTTACTAAAGTCCAAAAAAGGCGCCTCACGTCGCTTTGAGCTACTACTGCGCCTAGGTGAGCTCCATGTCGAACGTCACGACTACGTCCGCGATAGTGAAATGATGCAGTACGAAAAGGCTTGGGACTCCTGGTCACAAGCAAAATCAAAGGATCCAAAAACTGCAGGCCCAGAACCGAAACTAAGCGTCGCCTCTTCCAACGACGAGATGCTCAAAGCATCCGAGTCTTTCCGCAAATTGGTGACCGAGTTCCCCAAACACCCTAGAACAGACGCTGCTCTCTATTCCCTAGCCCGGGTGCTAACGCGACTCGGTAAGGACAGTGCTGTTGAGTACTATCAGCGCCTAATCAAAGGGTTCCCGAAATCGCCGCTCCTCCCGGATACCTATCTATCTCTCGGCGAGTACTATTTTGATAAACATGACATTGGTACAGCAATCGAGAACTACAAGAAAGTCATGCAGTTCAAGGACAATAAGGCCTATCCCTATGCAGTTTATAAGCTCGGCTGGGCTTACTACAATGCCCCTGCCAAGAACGACAAAGATACCCAGGAGAACTACCGCAAAGCCGTTGCTGCCTTTAAGTTGGTCGTGAAGATTTCCGAACAGAACGAGGAGTATGGCGCCAAGAGCAAAAGCAACGTCAACCTACGCGACGAGGCTTTGAATGACTTAGTCCTCGTATGGGCCGATGGCGAGGACGTCGATGCCGCTTGGAAATATTTCCAGACCGTCGGATCAAGCGAATCGTTCTACAAAATGCTTGAGCGCCTAGGCAATATCTATACGGAACAAGGCCGTAACCAACAAGCCATCGTTGTTTATCAACGTCTGCTGCGCGAGATGCCGGTAAGACCAACTAACCCTGAGGTCTCAGTCAGGCTTGTGGAACTCTACGACCTTACCGGTAACGTCGCCGGTCTAGTCACTGAACTTCAGAAAATGAAAAAAACCTATATTGACGAATCGCCGTGGCGCGACTCCAATGCCAAAAATCAGGTCGCCCTCAATGAGGCGCGGCACCAATGTGAGCTGACGATTCATCGCTATGGTGCCATGTTCCACCAGCGCGCTCAGAAGACTAAGAACGCTGAGCTATTCGCAACGGCATCAGACATCTACGGTATTTATCTCGCCACTTTCCCCGACACACCGGCCGCTTATGACATTCGTTATTATTTGGCAGAAATTCATTTTGATCGCAAAGAATACGAAAAGGCTGCGACACATTATTCTCTTGTAGCCAAGGCCGATCCTAAGGGCAAGTATATGAAAGCCGCTGCTTTCAACGCTGTTGCGGCGATCAACCAATTAGTGGTTGATACTAAATGGCCAGACCTTCCACCAGCCGGTCAAGTGGCTAAGCCCATTGATATTCCGGCTGCAAAACAGAAGCTAATCCAGGTCATCGATCTCTATGTATCACTTCTGCCCCAGGAGAAGGACGGCGATGCGATGCGCTTCACCGCCGCGCAAACCTATTTCGACTATGGTCACTACGCCGATGCTATGACTCGCTTCGAAAAGATCACCGTTGATATCCCGAACACAAAACAGGCCCGGACCTCCGTGCGCATGATTATGGGCTTCTATGCGGCGAGGGAGGACTGGGGTCGCGTCACTAGCTGGGGGCAAAAATTCCTCGCACAAGACAAAATTCTCGACGAGCCACTAAAGAAATATGTCACCGAGCTGCTACAATCGGCGACCTTCAAGCAAGCTCTGGTCTACGAAAAAGAAGAAAAATTTGAAGCTGCAGCGACGAGTTTCATGGCTTTTCAAAAACAGTTCCCAACTAACAGTAATGCCGATCGAGCCGTCTACAACGCCATGCTCAACTTTTATAAAGTTGGCAAAATCGAACAAGCTCTTGAGGCTGGTAACCTGCTGATAAACAAGTACCCCAAGTCGCCCATGGTCGTGGACACTATGGCGTCGGTCGCTAGCACCGAAGAAACCCTGGCTAAATTTGAGGCGGCGGCCAAGGTTTACCATCGCCTTGCTAGCCAGTTCCCTCAGGATAAAAGAGCTGCTCCTGCGATGTATAACGCCGCCATCTTATATAAGGGCATTAACCAACTGGACCAGTCGGTGGCCTTACTCCGCGAGCTCGGTCAGAGATTTGCTACGGCGCCGCAAGCTGCCGAGGCCAACATGACGCTGGCGGAAATATTGGAGCGTCAAGGCCGCTATCCCGACGCTATTCATGCCTACCAAATCTACGTCAAACAGTTTGGCGACGTCGACACCGATCTTGGACTGTATGCCAGCGCCAAGTCGGCCACACTGACTATGAACCATGGTGACAAGGCCAACGGTCAAAAAGCGCTAGATAAAGTGATTAAACGCCTCACCGCTAAAAATGCTCCCACCGCACTAGCAGCCAGATCGACTGTAGCTCAAATCCTCTTCAAACAAAGTGAAGTTCCGTTTAGAGACTATATGGATGCGGCACTAAACGATGGAGGCAGAGTTGAAAAACAGGTATCGGACAAACAGGCCAAACTAGTGAAGCTCGCCGCATCATTTGAACGCATCATTGACCTCGGAAGTCCTGAGTTCACTGTCGCCTCGCTCTACCGACTCGGCGAAGCTCACGAAAACTTCGCCAACGCCCTCTTTAAAGTACCGGCGCCCAACGGCGCCACTCCAGCAGCTACTGATAAATTGAGGACCGAACTCGAAAAAGTCGCTCTACCGCTGAGAGACGAGGCCTACAAGTTCTTTGAGACCGCCTATCAACGCTCGAAAGAGGTCGACACCTTCACCACGTGGACCAGGCTAACCTATCAAAAGATGGTGGAGCTAGCTCCCGATAAACACCCGAGTATCGATGAGCTCTCGGCAGAACCCGGTTATCTCTCGCACAGCGTAAAAATAGGTCAACCCATCAGTGACATCGTCAGCTCCGGCATTTGATTTTTTTGGAGGATAGTTATGCGCCTCAAATCCTTGTTGCTATCTATAAGCGCAGGATCTTTTACTTTGCTAATCAGTTGTCAAACGACAGACCCAGGCGTCAGCAATGTCGACACGACGCGCGGCGAGGTTGCGCTTTATTCCACCAGTGATGGTCGTACCACCTTAGACCTGAAGCGCTACAAAGAGCGTCCACGGGCCATGGCCGACGCTCTGAAAAAGCATTTGCGCGAAAATCCCAGCGACTATAGCGCTATGGCGGCACTCGCCAGCGTCGAAACGGCTCTCGGTGAGCTCGAGTCTGCCGAGGAGCACGCGCGAGATGTTTTACGGCATGACCAAAAAAATAAGTCTGCACGCAAAACTTTGGCCGAGATTGCCATGCGTCGCAATAACCCGGATATGGCGGCCTTGCTCCTCAATGACCTTGGTGGTGCGCAGTCAAAAGACAGCAGTGTCCTCAACATGCTCGCCATGATCGAACTGAAGCGCAACAACAACGCCGGCGCCATGGCCCTATTCAAAAAGGCGCTGCGTCTTAATTCGGACGATTTAGCGGCGCGCATGAATCTTGGCGTACTGCTGCTTAAGTACAGGCAAATGGATCAAGCCGCTGTGGAATTTGAGAGAATCTTGAGGAGTGTGCCCAATCACACGGATGCTAAGCTACATCTGGCAATCATTCAATCAGCACGCGGCCAGCGTGAGCCAGCAGAAAAAATGTTTCGGCAGGTTTTAGCCATGGATGATCAAAACCCGATTGCACTATACAATCTAGCTGTACTCCTTAAAGACGACGGTCGCTATAACGAGGCCGTGAGCTACCTCAAAGCGTATCTTCGTAGCACACGTGGCAAATCCACTGACAACGAGCAAGTTCTCACACTCATCGATAGTATCCAGCATCATCAAACCGCTCGGGGCGAAAAGTTCTCTGATGACGACATTGAATCCATGGCCGGTTCCGAAAAGACCCCAGCTGGCGAGTCCAAGCAGGAAAAGGTTGCCACCAAGGATCATGACGAGCCTAGCGTCGATAGCCGCCCCAAAGAAAGGGCAGAGGCTAAGGAAGTGGTTAAGGAAGAAGTAAAAGAACAAACCAAAAACACGACTAACGACGACGACGACGACGACGATATTTCGAGTTTAGAGAAAACGCTACAATAAGACGGAGTGCACATGAGAACACACAGCCAAAGTCTGGCCCTCATCGTTGCTCTTTACGCGGGATCAGCTACGGCTGATACCACTAAATCAAATGGCGACAGCGCTATCATCGGCAAAGATTCGACCAACATCGACTTCAGTGCGGCAAATATCGACGGCAAAATGCAGGCACCCAGCGGCTTCTTCCTCCAAGGCAGAGAGGCCCAGGCTATGACGCAGATGGTCAAGCTCCGGGCCAAGTTTCGCGGTGAATTGAGAAACTCCAAATCTGCGGTGAAGGATTTAGCTCGCTGACTCTAGCGGCACCCATTAGCCTTCTGATCAGCCTGCCATGTAGGAACGGACGTACTGAAAATAAGAGTCAAAGTTCTTCGGGTCGCCAACACCAACGTCGGGATACATGACATCGGATTCGGTGACTTCGGTATGATCGAGTTCTAAGCCATGACCAACTTCGTGGTAGAACAACTTCTGACGCTCGTAGGTGCTTCCGTCTTTCATGTAGTCTTGATCAAATTGCACATTCATTGAGTAGTAGACGGTCTCAGTGGGTTGATCACCGGGCACCACGAGTAAGGGATTTTCGGCTTTGGACTGGGTTACCCACTGACCTAGACCAACCTTACCGGTGCCGACGCCTTCAGTGTCTTGATTCACGAGATTCTTTATGACAGCGATGGAGCAGTTGGCCTTGGCTGGATCGTTTTCAAAAATAAGAACGGTACTACCAGCAGCCTTGTTGTAGTCGTTGATCAGTGATTCGAACATCGCCTTAAAAGACGCGTCGCCCTTGGTGAGAGCCATGCGGTACTGCTTCACTTTGACGACTTTATAGTCGGTGGAGCAGGCGGCCAACATCAGGGCGGACATGATTGTTAAAAATGAGAATAGACGACGGTACGGCACAGCAACGAGCGGCAACAACATGGAGCAACAACCTTCAGCAAGAACAGCAAGTAGAGGAGCAACAGCAGGAGCAGCAGTAGAGAGAGATGAACCTTCGTCCCTGGCTGTGGACCAGGTTAAGAGCGATATTATCAATTTTTATTATTAAGTCAATATTATTTTATAATATTTTAAAGAATTTTATAAAATATTAATAATATTGATAAATTTAGGTGTCCTCAAAGCCGTCGGTGTCGGCATCGTCAGCGGCGTCAGGCGAATAGGTGTCCTGGAACGCCAAGTCAACCTCCAGGTCGCCACCCAGTACCCTGGCCTGGCAGGCCAGGCGGATGCTGCCATCGGTTGTCAGCTTCATCTTGGCGAGTAGACTAAGCTCGTTAGTCCGCATCGGCGTCAAGCTGCCGCCTTGCACGCTGACCCCGCAGGTGCCACAACGGCACGAAGCGCATCCGTAGCGCATCGTCACCTTGTTGCGATTGGCCGCCACCAAGATCTTAGTGTTGGCGTCGACAGACACCGCGATACCAAGAGGTTTAAACAGTATCGTTGGCATCAGCTGTTCACATAATCCTTAATGATCTGCAGTGCCTCTGCCGTCGGCTCGGTGTCGGGCACCAGCGCAAACCGCGCATACCCCTTGATACTCTCGCTGAGCCAACTACTCGGGCTACAGATGACGCCCTGCTCAGCTAAGTTCAGGCAAAAACGCACGTCTCCACTGCCAAACGCACTTGGTATTTTAGTCCAGAGATAGAAGGTGGCCTTAGGCACATCCTTCAACATCCCGAGCTCTTGAAATACCGGAGCCGCCTGAGCAATACGCTGCGTGAAAATAGCGCGTCGCTCGAGCACGTGCATATCGTCATTCCAAGCTACGACAGCTGCTTTAGCGACAAAATCAGGACCACCCACACCAAAGTTAGCCCGCGCCTTCAAGATCGCCTTGATGATGTCCGGGTCACCCGCAATGAGTCCTGAACGATAGCCCGTCATGCCGGAGCGTTTCGATAAACTCATGAACGAAAGAACGCGGTCGCTTGACAGCTGAAGCGGCGTCATCGGCCGATCATCGTCGGCTCCATCTGGCAGCGGCGTATTGTCGATCACGCTGTCGTAAATATCGACGTAGCAATCGTCCGCGAGCAATATAGTGTCTGTGCGATGGCACCACTCGACCACTTGCGTCCAGTATTCCTTGTTAGCAGTGGCACCCGTTGGATTATGTGGATAATTGAGCCAAATCGCCGCTGCATCGCGCTGAATATACGGAGGCAGATTCCACGGCTCGAGCAGGAATCCGTTATCGGGCGTTAGTTTCACCGGATAGGGAATACCTCCGGCAAAGATCGTGGACGAGCGGTAAACGGGATAGCCTGGGTCCGGATAAATCATATGCTTTTTGCCACCGGCACGGCCTACTAAGCACAATGCGATGTGAAAGATGGCCTCTTTACTACCGGCTGACGGACAGATGTCGTAATCGCTGGGACGCAAGCCAAAACGACGATCCAAGTAGCCCTGCTGCGCTGCGCGTAAGGCATCCGTGCCCCTGACGCTGGGATACTGGCTAATCTCTGGAATCCCGTCACGACAAGCGTCGCGAATCGGCTCCCAGGTTGGGATCTTAGGATCTCCCGTGCCAAAGTCAAAAACTGGCTTACCCGCGGCTACGAGTTCACGGCGGATACGCGCCAACTCTTCCATCGGGTATTCAGCCAGCTCAGCCGCTAGTTTATTGATTTTGCTCTGCGGTTGCGGAGCGGTTTTTGGTGTCGCCATACTGGGCATCTCCTAGCCAATTACGCGCGTCCCAAATCTCAGGAAAGAACCGCTTGCTGAGCGTCATCGTCAGATACTTGACGCCACTCGAGCCGCCTGTACCACGGCGATTGCCGATCATGCGCTCTACCATGGCTACATGGCGCTGACGCCAAAGAAGCAGTCCCTCATCGAGATCCATCAGTGATTCAAGTGCTGAGTATAGATCATAGTAGCGGTCGGCTTCTTGGTAAATCTTGACAGCAGCTGCCAAAACCGCGTCTGACGCCTGATACGGCTGGGTGACGTCTCGCTTGAGCACGGCCTCAGGGATGTTAAAGCCACGTTTAGCGAGGAGCTGAATGAAGTGATCATAGAGGCTCGGTGCCTCTAAGGCCTCTGCCAAAATTTTGGATGCGTGGGCATCATGCGCATGGAACTTGAGATAGTTTTTTTCCTTACAACCGAGGCGGTATTCAAGTTCCCTAAATTGGTAGGACTGGAAGCCGCTCGCGGGATTCAGGCGGTCGCGAAAGGAATTAAAATCGCGCGGTGTCATCGTCTCCAGAATCTCAACCTGGCTGGTGAGTATGGTTTGGATGGACTTGATGCGAGCCACCACACGATTCAGCATGATCAGTTGGTCGCGCGACACGGCAACGGTGGCAAGCCTTACTTCGTGCAGTATCTGCTTGAACCACAGCTCGTACACTTGGTGGATGATGATAAACAGCATTTCATCATGCTGTGACGGCTCAGTGAGTGGCTGCTGCAACTGTAACAGCTCATTAACGTGTAGATAGGCTCCGTAGGTGAGCGAACGCTCACCAGGTTGAATCAAGGCTTCGTCTTGATGCGCCATGGGGTCACTTTCGTCCTAAAATGTGTGTCATGCGGACAAGGGGGCTGTCCGCCGCCACATTATCAGGGACGGTTCAAGACCGCGAGCCATTCCATATTGTCGGTTTGTGGGAACATATCAAAGGGCTCGACCTGTCTCACCTGGAAGCCGGACAGCTCTGAGATTACCTTGAGATCCCGAGCTAAAGTCTCAACATCGCAGGATACGTACATAAATCGCGCCTGAGGCTCGTTGACCAGTAGGCGTGCCAGATGACGCCTGGTGCCTTCGGCCAGGCCGCGACGTGAGGGGTTGACGACGATCAAACCTGGCGTGTGGGCCCAACGTGGCAGTTGTTCCTCAGCGTCCTCAACACGAGCGGCTAAAAATTCGGCTCTCGCGTCGAGTTTATTCCGACGAGCATTTGCCTGCGCGTCCTGCACTGCCGAGGGGTTCTCTTCAATCCCTAGAACGCGGTAGCCCAGGCGTGCTAACACCAACGAGATCTGCCCGGTACCACAGTAAAGGTCCCAAGCCACAGGCGCTGATCCCAGCGCAGGACCGGCAACGGCTTCTACCCGGCGGTAGAGATTTATGGCCTGCCAGGGGTTGATTTGGAAAAAGGACGTCGGTCCCACCTCAAACGACAAGTCGCAAAGACTCTCACGGAGACGCTCACTGCCTGCCAGCCGCACGGTGGACGCACCAAAGATGGCGTTGCCCGTTGCATCATTGATGTTCATGTGGGCCGAGTTGATTTTGTGCCCACGGCGCTGGAGGCTACCAACAATCTGCCTCAGCTCGAGTTTGAGCGGTTCCGTCACTACAAAGGTGACCATCAGCTCACCAGTTAAGTGCGCTGCACGCACCGCCACGTAGCGCAGCTGACCTGCATGCTTAGTCTCATCGTAGGGGATCAGGGTCGACCGATTGAGCTCCGAGCGGAGATCACGGATAAACCGGCTGATCGGCTGGGTGTGCAGAGGGCAGCTGTCCATGTCGACGATATTGTGACTACCCGTTGCAAATAAACCGATGCCAAAACGGTTGGGGATGATCTCTCCCTCCGCGCTGAAACTGGTGCTGACTCCGGGCGCACCTGGGCGCGCTGGTCTCACTGCTAATTTAGCCAAGCTGCGGTACGCCAACGGGTGAGGAGATGGCACGGGTGGCAGGACGCGACATTTGTCGAGTAATCCCGCTCCGCGCAGCACTTCGACGCCAGCCTTAAACTTAGTCTCAAGCCCCTCGGTGTAGTCACCGTTCACAAATTTACAGGCCCCGCATTGGGATTTAAGCCCACAGCTAGGCTCGACCGGGCGCGGTCCAAAGCGGCTGGCCCCACCACGATTGGTAAGCGGCGTGCGACGATAGATGTTACGTGGCAACGGCGCCTGCCGGGATTTTCGGAATCCTTGCCGGGTCATAGGGCAAATCCTGTTGGGGGTGAATCCTTTAGTCAAGAGCAGCGAGCCTAGCTAACATAGTCGCCGCTCCATTGTCACTGGCATTTTGCGCCGTTGGGTAGTCACTTGGCCCGCCCTAATAGACCCAGTCGACTAAATCGACGGGAGGCTTTTCGTTCACTTTGGTTAAAGATCGTCGAAACACTCTTAACCCTAGGTTCTTAGTGAATTTTTTCCAGGTATCCCACTCCTCGTTGAGCGTTCTCACCGTGTAGGGTGTGTTAGGTGACTTGGAGCCCTTGGAAAAGGTGAAGCCGTTGAATAAGTGAGTCGCCGTATGGCGTATCCAATGAAAATCGATCTCCGTCGATGCCTGATCCGCCTGACGCTCCGGGACATCGAAAAAGACGAGCATATCGCCGTACTTAAGCTGCTGGCGGCTAGGATCAATCTCGTAAAACTCGGACGCTATGGTGCGCCACAGCTCGTCGTAGTTAATCATGGCGCGATGATAGCCAGGCTCCTCCTTCACATTTCTGAAAGATGAACTAGGCAGCAGCACACTCTGGAAAGCCAAAGCCGCGTGGAAACAGTTGGGGCCGCGGAAGATGATGTATTTTTTCAGCATGGACTTGGCAAACTCGGGTAGGAGGTCGACGTTGACCTCAAGGTTTTCACCCTTTTGTAGCCTGGTCCGTAGGTCGGTCCGTGCTGCCTTGTCGAAAAACGGCACGAGCTCGCGTATGAAATTTTTGGTTAGTTTTGGATTACTCCTAAAACCGTCCCCCTGAATCTCGAGGTTGTGCTGGGGCTTGGCGTAAATTGCACCTAGTTTACTTGAATCGATGAGATCGTAACCAGCTTTATCGAGCGTGATGGTCTTGGCAGATGCTGCATCGTTGCCGTTAGTGTTGGCGTCAGTATTCAGTTTGGCCGCTGGTGAGGCTTCCAGTTTTTTTGTGAAATAAACCTTGAGCGCGTTCTTCCTGCCTGATTTAGCTAACTTGGCTGCCATTGCGGCAATCTGCTGCGGCTTATTCCAGATCACTATTGTTAGGGGCTCGACGGTCGTATCCGACGCCGCTTTTTCTAGGCGCTCTTGCATAATGGCGGCAGGCATCGCCACTGTTTCCACATGATCGCGGACCGGAATATCGAGCGTTGTTTTGATGTCACGGACGTCAAAAAGGTAACCATATTTACTGATCGTATAATGACTTGCACCGGTGCTAACGGGCGCATGCAACACGGCCACCAGGCCGAGGCCGAATAGTTTGGCTAAGTTGCAATTGCCTTGGATCTTCATCGACCCCTCAGTGGGTTGTCTCGATTAGTAGCCTCTAAAACGAATGCTTACATCATCCGTTTCGGCAACTTGGCGCCAATCTTTAGCAGGGGTATAATCAACGTAAGAGCTATCCTAAGAGTTATCCCAGCGTTCCATTTGCCCCCGCCACTTTCGCCATCTAAAAACCTCTTAAGCCCCACATTTGAGGATCAGGTCATGACCACAATCTTGATTGCTGACGCATGTAAACCAAGTTTAGTTATGAGCTCTGAGGTATTTAAAGACAAAATCCCGGGTTCGATCATCATCGTCGCAGTCACTGGCAAACAGTGCCTGGAGATTTTGGCCAAGGAAACTCCTGATATGTGCGTCGTCGACTTTGACTTACCTGACGCCGATGGCATCGCTCTCATTCACGCAATGCGTAAAACTTATCATGGTCCGATCCTGTTGACGGCTTACCCCGATGCTAACGTTGATGATGCTGTGAAGAACGATCTTTTTGCCTTTAACGATGCTGGCGCCTGGATTTCTAAGCCCATCAAATTTGACGTCCTGAGCGATAAAATCGACCGCTTCCTGACCGACAAACACCGGCTGGGCAAGCGCTTTGAAACGTCCTTGGATACGCTCCTCGTCGGCAAAGGTGCCGGGCGTGGCAAGCGCGCCCCGAAGGTCACCGGTCGCATAGTAAACATCAGCCTCGGAGGCGCTTGCGTCGAACTGGATGGACCGATGAAGTTCAAAAATGGCGAGGAATTAACCATCGCCGTTCAGCTACCCACACCAGGGCAAGTTGGTAAAAAGGTCGTGCGTAAACCACCAAGCGAAGACGACGGTAGCGATTCAAAAATCAAAGGCGTCATTGCTTGGGTCGATAAGAAGTCGACCAAAATTGGCTTTCGCTTCAGTCGACTATCCGACAGCCAAAAGCGCAGCCTGGAAGAACTTCTCAAAGGATCCTCAACCCTCTAACATCGAGTGACTTGCATGGGCGGTGACCTGCAAAAGCTGCAAACAGAGCTCGGTGGCAACTCCTTCGAGTTGATCGAGTTCACTTTGACGCGCCGCATCCATGGACAAGAAGTGTCTGGCCTCTATGGAGTGAGCGTCGGTAAAGTCCGCGAGGTGGTGCGGATGCCGCAGGTAAACCCGTTGGTGTCTCGTGTGCGAGGCATCGCTGGAGTCTTTGAACTCCGCGGTGTCCCAATCCCCGCCGTGAATTTGAGCCTAGCTTTGGGCGACGAACCTGGCGATGCGCGCCCCGATCAACAAATTATCGTGACTGAGTTTAGCCACAAGCGCGCTGGATTTATCGTCGATAGCGCCCATCGGATTCGGCGTGTTCCGTGGGATAAGGTGCTGCCACCTTCAGCCGATGCTGGCAGTTTCATCATCGCCATGACTCTGACCGATGATCATCAGTTTCTATTTATCTTGGACCTCGACGGCATTATCGCTGCCTTGGAGGGACCGACGCTGAACGCTCCAGGTACGTTACCAATGGACGGTCGTCTTAACGATACCCCCACACCTGGCCGCGTGAAAGCCCGCGTGCTCTTGGTCGACGACTCGCCGTTCATCCGCAGTAGCCTCCGTATTGCCATGACGCGCGAGGGCTATAGCGTCGTCGAGGCCAGTGACGGACAGCAGGCCCTGCGTATCCTGGAAAAAGCACGCGGCGAGCAGCCTAAAATTCTGCCATTTGACGCCGTCGTTACAGACATTGAGATGCCTCAGGTCGACGGTATAGCGTTAACGCAAATGATCCGGCGCCATCCTGATCTACTCAAACTTCCTGTTATTTTACATACGTCTCTCATGAACCGGAGCAAGCAAGCGGCCGGCATGGCCTCAGGCGCTAATGCTTACGTGAATAAAAATGACTTGCCGAGTCTGATGAAACTGCTCCACTCATTGACGGAACAAAAAGACGAGGCCGCGTCGGCCTGAGAGATTTCGTGTGATCCGACTCTCACCAGTTCAGGCTCTAGCGGCCACCTTGATCAGTGTAGCGGTAGCCACCTCACTTGGTGAGATTTACCATTATGCTGCGACCATTGTGGCACCCGACTGGCTGGCTGCAGCCGCGGTTAACTCTGCCTTGGCGCTGGCAGCCTTGACGTTGCTAAGGCTCAACACGCGAGGCCTCTTAAGTGCCGGAACGAGGATCGCCTACGTACCAGCCTTGGCCGTTGTGGTTGGCAGCATGGCACTCGCCAAATTGACTGGCCGCGATCAGGCGGTCGCACTAAGCACGGCAGAGATTTGGTCCTTTGCAGGTTCCATACTTTGGATCCCGGTGATCGAGGAATTAGTGTTCCGTGGCGGCGTCAGTCAGATGTTTAAGGCCAAGCTATCACCTCTTTGGTCGGCATGGTTTAGTGCTGTGATTTTCACCATGGTGCACGGTGCACCGACTCTGGAGCGGCTAATGTCAGGTAACGTAGGATTCGCTCTAGGCGCCTTTTTGCTCGCGCTTTGCTGCGAGGCGTTGGTCTACTTCAGCCACTCGCTATTACCAGCGATCGCCTTCCATGCTGCTTGTAATGCTACTGTCATGATATTTGGAATACTCAGTCCGCAGTGGCTCGCATGGCTCGGCCCCCTTTATCTTAAATGAGAGCGTTCACCTTATGGCAGATGACGATAAGACCTTAGATCCTAAGACCGAAGAGCGTATCAGGCAGATGGCTAAAGTGGTCTGCATCTGTAAGGGCATCAATCTAGGGCGCGTCCTAAAGGGTATGGAGGGATGCGAAACCGTGGCCGACGTTAACCGTAAGGTCGGTACTGGTAGCGGTGGTTGCCAGGGCGAGCGCTGTGGACCTCGTATCAAGCTCCTTCTGAAAAAGATGCAGGAGGCCAAGGGTACCTAAGTCCGATGCCGGTGGTCCTGCTCCCGTGTGACCATGGCCTCAGTGGATAAAGCCCAAGGCATCTTCTAGAGAGTTCACGACAGCCATAGCGTCCGGATGGCCTGGACCGTAGGCAGTGCCGACCTGAATGCCCGTCACCCCGCAGCGGCGTCCGGCCTCGATATCGTCGGCCTTGTCACCAATCATGAAGCTGCGCGTGAGTTCAATGCCGTGCTTTTTTGCCGCAGTCAGGAGCATACCCGGCTTAGGTTTGCGGCAATCACAAACGATCGCATAGGCCGCCACCGTGCCGTTTTCATGATGGGGGCAGTACAAATAGTCATCAATGCGTGGGCCTCCCGCTGCCGCAATGGCGCGGCTGAGGGCGTCGTGAAAACGCTCGACATCTGCCGTGCCGTAGAGACCTCTAGCGACTCCAGACTGGTTCGTCACCACGATCAGCAAAAAGCCAAGATCCTTAAGACGCCTCAGCGCAGGGGCAACGCCGCTCAGCAGCTCAAGCTCGCTCTCACGGTAGACATAGCCCTTGTCGCGATTCAGGACGCCGTCGCGGTCCAAAAAGACCGCACGGACTACGTCATTTACCTGCTGGGCCATTGAGGGCCGCCTTCACCTGGAGTCGATCTTTCTCAGCGACGATGAAGTTAACGAGAGACATGAGAACCTCTCGCTGCGCCTGCATGATGCTCGACTGATCCTCAAAACTTGAGCGCTTATAATCCAGATCCTTGATCTGCTTCTCAGCCGCCCAATAAGCATCGATCGGCATCACAAGTTCGTACACTTTGGCATCGTCCCGCGGACCCACTTGCTCTGGTCGCCGCGACACCATACACAGTACGTTTTTGCCGCTGATCAGAAACTTGTGGATCAGACGCCTACCCTTTCGCCTTTGCGCTAGCCACCTTAGCCTTAGGAGCGGCCTTGGTCGCCTTTGGTGCCTCTTTATCCGTCGCTTTGGCTTTAGCCTTAGCGGGAGCTGGTTTTTCGGCCTTATCTGCTTTGTCAGCTGTCTTCTTCTCTTTAACGACGGCTACTTTACTGACGCCGGCAACCTTTTTCTCTTTAGCCGGTGCAGCCTCAGCCTTGTCAGCCTTGCCTGCTGCAGCCTTAGCCTTCACAGGCTTCTCGGCGGCTGGCTTGTCCGTTGCGACTTTATCTTCCGCAGCCTTGTCTTTTTTCGCCGCTTTGGGCGCAGCCGCCTTGGCTTCAGCTGCCTCTGGGGCCTTAGCTGCAGCCTTGGGCGCATCCTCATGATCTGCTGTCGCAGCATCAGATGTAGCGGTCATCTCTTTATGAACAACTTGGTAGAGACGCGGCCAAAGAGTGTGGTCCTTACGCAACCAAGCCTCGAACAGTTTACGCGCGGGCCTGTTGACTAGCGCCTCGCCACGGAAGTACTGGCTAAAATCACGCGCCTTTGCCAAGCCTTTTAGCTTCTGAACGTGATGCGGCAGGATAAGCAACTCTGAGCCGCGAGCTCTGAGTACGATTGATTCTTGAACCGGCAGAATCTCAACAGGTAACACGCGCCCTCACCTCAACCAAAATTAGCTCGTTCCGTAATACCAAAGCCCACAGCTCTGGATTCAGACAAATTTATACAGACCTAAATGAACAATGGCCAGTGTTTAAGCCAACCACACTTAGATTCCGTCCGGCTTAAACGCGACAGCCGTCACATGTCTGAGCGACCCTAGTAGCCTACCATGAGTTACCCAAACGCTCCTAGCGGGGCGGCGGACGCCCCCCATGCTGCTATGAATGTCCAGTAAATGTAATGGGTTATAAATAAACTAGGGCTTCCGCGACCGGCAGTTTGCATCGTCACCGGAGAAGTTACCCTCGCCCTCAATCTCGGCCACGGCTCGGTGCCGCGCGCGGAATACAGGGAAGGGGTACGACTCCTTAGCTCCCTTGGGGCTATAGCCGACCGCCTGCTTCATGAAGAATCCACGCAGCACCGTCATCAACCGCTCGATGTCGGCCGTTACCTCTGGTGCCACTTCTAAGTTGGCGCAGTCAATGATGAGGCTCCATTTGGAGTGCCACTGCATCAGGTTGTTCATGAGCTTGGATCGCAGCGTCTGAACCTGCTCCTTGGTGCTGATCAAGACCGGCTCCGAGAAACTTAACTCGATACTGTGCTGCTGAAAGTGATTCTGCAGCTGAATCGTCGAGCGAAAATCCGTAGCGACGCGATCTTTAGGTGCACGAATCCCAAGCTCAACAGCAGCATCTTCAGCGGTTATGAGCACCGGAAACGGCAGCTGCTCCAACCCAGCGTCAGCACGGTAACCAAAGCCCACCACTTTGCGGAGAAAGAATCCGTTGAAAAACTTGATCATGAGATCAAGCGCCTTCACCACCTCCGGCTGCGGACCAATGGCGAGCTCCCGACAATCCACCAGGACTTTGTAAGGCGAATGCCACGAGCTCAGCTCCTTCATCCACTGCGAGCGCCAAGACTGGACGGCCGCGGCGCTATCGAGCGTTGTCGGGGAGACAAAACGCTGAGTCATCACTTTTTGCTGATAATCGTGTTCAAATTCCATCTGCAATGGCAAACCCTAACTCTTCAAACTGCTATCAGTTTAGCTGATTATTAATTTGGCCGCGGAGCTCATCCAGGCCGTTCCCATTCACTTGCCGCACACCGTTTATGAATACGGTCGGCGTCGAATCGATGCCAAGTCTGTTGCCGATATCTATATCGTCTTTAATTTTGGCCATGACGTCCTTGCTGTTTAGACAGGTTTGGATCTGGTCCGCGCTCAGCCCCAAAGCCTGCGCCCATTCTTTGAGCTTGGCGTCGTCGATAGCCTGCTGATTCTCAAAGAGGCGATCGTGATACTGCCAAAACTTGCCGTAGGCTCCAGCACACCGTGCTAGGACTGCTGCCTTACACGAGTATTCATGCATCCGACTTGGGATCGAACTGTTGCAGGAGTTATCGAGCGGATAGTTGCGGAAGACAAATAGTACTTTGTCGCCAAACTCCTCGTGCAGCTGCTTAACGTTGCGTGCAAGTAAGCCGCAGGCTGGACACTGGTAGTCGGCAAACTCGACCACCACTACCTTGGCCGCGTCGCCGCCCTTGCGGAAGTCTTCGCCGAGCCCCGCGTAGGCTGATTTGCTAAGCGGGATGTCGTTCACCTTAGGTGTTGGTGCCGCTGCCTTTGGTGCCAGGGCCGTTTGCGGCAGGTCCAGTTTCTCTGGAAGGCGCGTGGGTTTTAAAAGATTAAACAGCCCGACCGCCAGGGCCACAGCGATAGCTGCCGTGGAGAGGCCATTGATCAGGCCCTTAAAAGTAAGTGATTCGGCCTGAGATCCCGTCTGGCGGGGGGCAATCTGCTTGCGAGCCCTGACGAGATTCCACGCCTGCAGTAATGTCACACCATAGATGCCGAAGCATATAACGCAGTAGGCATTAAGCTTCCCGACGGCAATAGCGCCGAGTGCTAGGGAAGTGACTACTCCGACCGCCACTAGGACGGCGTAGGCCAGGAGGTGGTCCTTGGCCGTCTTGATCGCCGAGCGGCCAGCAGCCAGGAGCACGAGCAGAGCCGCAAAATAACCCAGCCCCCAGACGCCCAGCGGAACCCCAGCGATCTCGCTATATTCACTAAGTGCGACTTCGTCGCAGCTAAACTTAGAGCTGATGTTGCAGGCCGCGTTGGTATGCCCCGTCGCGTGGACCTCGATATGGTGCAAGGTAGAGTATAAGGATAGGGATAGACCGACGAGGGCTAACACCGCCGCAGCCGCTAACCACGATGACCCCTTAGCGCCACGATGACTCGAAAATTCCGCCACGGAGAGCTCCTCTCATTTGGATTTTGAGTTGACAGCTAGGTACGGAAAAAGCATAACCGACAACCTACAGTGATCCTTGGGGGTATAGCTCAGTTGGTAGAGCGTCGCAATGGCATTGCGAAGGTCAGGGGTTCGACTCCCCTTACCTCCACCAGTCTTTAGATGTTTTAGTACCTCACTCGAGTGGCGCGCAATATATCGACGTCACGAAGACCCCGCCCATAAACACAGACCGTTTCGTATAAGTTTTATCCCGCGGTTTTGGTTCATTCTGATTAAAAATCGTTTCAATAGAGAATCCCGAGTCCGGTGATGGAATCTCGGGATTTGTCCCTAAACTTCTACCTAACTAAGTTTTATAACTTTCCGCGCAGTTTAAGTGCTTTCGCGATGTAATCGATAATTCCTGTATCACAATCAAAGCCCTTATCAGCATCTGGTTTCTTGACCTCTTTCGGCTGGCTATCCGCAAGGTGCCACGCACAACCAAACGACGAACTATTATCGTGCACCCAAGTTGGTACAATCCTGGTAGTTTTATTAACCCTATAACCCGCTTCACATACGCAGTCCCATCGCACCTCCTGACAGCCCTGTTCGGGATTTCCGGGATAGAATCTGCCATAGTCACTGGATTTTGCTGGCCCCCCTTCTGCACGCGCTTCATCCCCTTGATGCCTTAGATCCCTGGCTACACCGTTAGTGCACGTATCTTTCGGGAAATAGGACCCCACTTCTGCTACTGTGCCTTTACCTTGTGTTTTTCCCATCAGAGCTCCCTGCTCGGTGCAGCCTTTCCACTTCTCGTAAGGTCTGTTGTACTTGCTGGCCTGGCATTGCAAGACCTGTGTGTTTAACGTCCCCTCTAAGCCACTATCGGTAATCATTTGCATTGCTTTGGCCCGGCTTTCGTCAGCTTGTGCATTATTTAGATTGGCCTCAGATAAAGACACTGGGCTATAGTTATTCATTGCAGTTTTAATGATGTCCGTTATTCCGCTAACTGCCGCACCGGCGACTTCGCCCCCTAAAAGAAGACTAAGCTTTTGCTCTTGATCATTCTGTTTACTCACCCAGGTTCCCATAGCCGCTAAAACGGTCCCAACTTTGATCGATTTTACCTGGTCGGCCAACGAAACATTTTCATACAGATCTGATAAAGCTTTCGCATTCTTACCAGCTAACAATTTCGCTGACATAAAAGCCCGATACTTTTCGAAATCCACGGCGTTGAGTGGGCTATGCTCGACAAACTGGATCAATTTTTTTCTTGATGCATTTTTAGGCAATTCTCTGATTTTGGTTTGGCTTAATCCGATTTTCAACTGATCCCGCAACAAGGAACTCAGATCGTTAATAACAACACCTTGTACCTTCACAGCGATAGGCTCAGAAGATGATTCAATCTCGGAATTCAACGCTGCAAGATAAGATTGCTTAAAGCTTTCATCATCAGCAATTTTTCCGTAAGCGCCAAACATCTCCTCAGATTCAGGGGAGGGTGTCACATCACCCGACAAAGTAGACTTGCTGCCCGAACAACCCGTGCCGATTCCCGCCGATACCATGAGTGATACGGCCAGCGTCACCGACCAACCACCGGTAACCAACAATATTTGTCGTCTCATAATCACCTCACTCTAAAAACGGACTTGTGTTGCTGAAATCCATATTGCGATTTCTGCACCAGTGCCGATGAGGTGGTTATTTTGGTCGCTACAAAATGCGCGCCACATGCCTGATTTTAGGCACAATTTGATTGTCCGCTAATCATGTCTTCAGTCCAAATATCTGCAGATCAAAGCACAGCTGCGGGATGTCCAAGCAATTTTCAGATTGATCGATTTTCTGAATATATTTTATCGTAAATACACTTAAATATCAATCTTCGGTGACATTTGTAAAGTTGCACGACACTGCCCAATACGTAGTCACAGGATGATGCTCAAGTCGGGTTGTAGGAAACACTCCGAAAATATTGACCATATTCATGAAAGCTGGTGTTCGGGTCGTCTAGACGCCGCACGTGTGAGCCTGCACTTCGCAGCCAGGTGCGCCCATCGTCTGGATAGTCTAACGCCACCACACAACATCGTTCGCTTTCGGTATACCTAAGTTTTAAACTGGATCATAACTATAGAGGATCACTGTACAAAAATTTACCGCCCCCACAAGAAAAGAGGCGGAACGTCTCGGATCGTAACTTAAGTGAGGCATTTTATTAATAATGGTAGTACACAGATGTCCATGAACAAGAGACAATCGTTGTCTTGAGTTCTACAAATTACCTGTTTTTGGATTGAGAGAGACATGGGAAAGAAAGTTTTTGTTGGTGGTTTAAGCTGGAATACTAGTGATGACACGCTGCGTCAGGCCTTTGAGCGTTTCGGTCAAGTGGATGAAGCAAAGGTCATCCAAGATCGCGACACCGGTCGCTCCCGCGGCTTTGGTTTCGTAACCTTCGCCGATGCAGAAGGAGCCCAAATGGC
Organism: Deltaproteobacteria bacterium; assembly: GCA_016874735.1. Lineage (NCBI taxonomy): Bacteria > Pseudomonadati > Myxococcota > Myxococcia > Deltaproteobacteria bacterium. The sequence continues at coordinate 329,679 of VGTI01000001.1, read as the reverse complement.
GGTTTCTGGCATGGACGGCAAAGAACTCGACGGCCGCACCATTAAGGTGAACGAAGCCGAAGATAAGCCACGCGGCGGCGGCGGCGGTGGTCGCGGCGGCTTCGGCGGCGGCGGCGGCGGTGGTCGCGGCGGCTTCGGCGGCGGCGGCGGCGGCGGACGCTGGTAATTCTAGCGTTAGTTTGCAGTTAAGAGCGGTAGTTGAAGCACTTGCCTCAACTACCGCGCTCTGCAATTTGCCCAAAAAATCTTCGTGGTTCTCACGTTTGGGTGAAGTCGCTTGCTTTCAATCTAGTGCCCTTTCGCTCGTGGCTTATCAAGCTCTCCCACACTCAGTCCGCAAAGAGCCTCAAGCTCCTTACCGGACGGACCCGCAGTTATAGCGTTAGCCAACAAATCAGCGAGACATGACTGAAGTCAGATTGGCCTTACGCCGATATGTATATACATAGGATGGATATGGCTAAGACCTTGATATCAATAAGGTATGCGCCTGGCACATGAACTTGATTTAACTAAAGCGGGAGCGCTGAGCGATGCCGCTGACTAAATTTCAAAAAAACCTGCTACGCCTCCCGCAAGAGCACCGCAATCCGGATAGCTACGTAGCAGGCGCCTCCGCCATTCAGAGACATCCCGATTCGCTGCGGTAATCCGCAGATATCGCCATCTTTCATGAGGGTTATCTCGCAGTCCTTGCTGCATACGAAAGCGACCGTAAGACTCTCACCGACGCCGGATACACGGTAGATACGAACATGGCTCAGCCCAGTTTTTACCGTGCCACCGTGTCGAAGGGCGAGGATCAAGTCAAACTCGAATGGGTTAGAGATACTGCCTTTCGCTTTTTCCTGGTAGTTAAAGACGATGTATTACGATACCGACTCCACGACGTGGATTTGGCGATCAATAAATGCCTGGCTCTGGCCAACCGCTCTGAGGTGCGCGATGCTCTCGACTGCATCGAACTTGATCGTGATGCACTCTCCCTAGCTGCATCCATCGTAGCGGCCTGTGGTAAAGATCCCGGGTTTACGCCGGAGCTCATGCTCGAGCTAAGCTGGCCGCTGACTTTTTAGCGGAGTAGAGCCGTTTAGCGCGCTGCTAATCCACTACTGCAACTCTAAGTCGACAAGCCTACCGTCACTTTCACGATCGGTGACTCTGGTCTAATGATCGCAGTGAGTCAACTTATCCGCAGATCTTCAGTATCATCACTCGCCACCGTATATTTCATTGCGCTGCATTATTTTCGACAAGATTGGTGTCGTTAGGTTTTTTCTACCGTCGGGCTGAGCTGACATCCCGGAATTTTCAAATTTGCACGCGAATCCCAGCAGTGACTGAAATCCGCGGTGCATATTCTGACACGGGTCCGTTAGGTGTTACCCAAATTAATGCTGAGATTGCAACCTTTTTGGGCCTCACAAACACTTCTTCTCTCTAGAATTGCTTTTACGTCTTCGTTAGGCTTTTTCGGAGACTTCTCTTTGTCGTGCTGCCACGAGCAGCCTTGAGTCTCATTGTCTGAGTGATAGTACTTCTCACTGTTATCCTTCTTTTTATAACCTTCAGCACAATAGGCTCTCCAGTAGTGCTCACCACAGGCGAGAGTACCGGGGTAAGAGTAGGGGCTCCACACCGCCATACCATCGTTGCCGGCCATATTTTGCCTAGGAACACGCATATTAAGAGTAACATTCGGGTCGTTTAAACTGCCAGTGCACTGCAGCCACCTTTCAAGCTCAACATTCGTCCTCTCGGTAACACATGCGTCTACTGCTTTCGCACATGCATTTTTTAGCTTTTGGTTAGCGGAACGTTCAGGACCTTTGTCAATCGCGTCTATGAATTTTTCCGTGACATCGCCTCCCTTTTCGATCGCTTTGTCTGCCGATAGCAGCCCTAAAGCAGCGGATTTATTAGATCCCAAGAGCTTTTTGTAGGTCGCAACAATCAATTCAGCTCTAGTCGCCCTGACGAAATCCAACAAAGTATATTTTTTCAACAATGCGGCGAGAGCTTCCTTATTACCGTTTGCTTGTAGATTGTCGGCCGTAATGTCGTCTGCAAGTTGAAAATCTCTAAGCTCTACGCTACCGATTCCGACGCCGTGCATCTTAAGGAAGTCGGCATAAGAACCGTTGAATCCAACGTTATGTATCTTAGAATTTCGCTTAAAAATTTCGTCAGCATTTTTATACAATTTTCCGTTGGCGGTTAAATCAAAGCTTGTTTTGATACTGTAATCTGGTTTCAACGCCATCCTATTGGCAAATTGCTCTTTGAAACCAGGATCATCCTTCAACTTATCGTATATGTTGAAATGCTCTTGAGCCTCTGCCGATATGCTCGCATCGGCAAAATCTGATTTGCCTGATGAGCATGCACCGAGGATTGGCAACAACCCCGACACCAAGGCAAGCAGAGCGGTTTTGCCACTTATAATACGTGCGCCATAACTTAACTTCGTCCATGAACGGATCATTACTACTCTCCCATGAGTAATTGAGTTTGACGGAGATGACTCTCAGGCACACACGAACTGCTGGTAGCCTCGATTGATCCGAACCCAATCCTTGGGGAGCGAAGTAGTCACAAAAATAACGACAATGCGATTTTTTGAGGCGTGATTACTCAGATGCGAAAATGATGCCAATTCCTACAACGGTACCGATTACAAGGTTGCATCTAGATTTATGGTAATCGGATACCAAACAATTTCATCATGCATATAGGGGCTTTAGTAGGATTCCGTGAAATCCCAGGTAGGAACTCCGGTGTTTGTATTTCGCACCCTGAGATAGTAACTCGCAGTGTTTAAGGCTTATTCAATTCTTTGACTGGTTCCGTGGGAAATTAATGATTCCCATTTACTTTCATCCGCACAATTAGTGACTTCCGGTCCAGTTGTCTAAAAATTAAATACACCGATTACGCCAGCTAATGATTGGACGCTCCACGTAAACATAAAGCACACACCCGACCCCGACAGATAAAGTCACGGTGACCAGCCCGTGACCGATCAGGCCCACGACATTAGTCCCCAAAATCCCAAAAGTCAGGCCAGACTGAGCTAAACCGTGATTGATTAAGTTGTGGGTCAGGTAGATCGAGTAGCTCCATAAGCCTAATTGGCATAGCCACTTTTTCTGAAATAGGCGCGCAACATCACTGTCTGGTTTAGCCAACACATAGCCAAGCAGCGATGTAAACATAATTCCAATTAGTAGATAGTAGGTTAGACTCTCGATGACAGTGGCGACGACGCCAACGCCTGCTACCCCGTAGCTAAGGAGCGACAATAAATGCAGGAATAGTAGTACGACAGCGGCAATGCATCCTAGGCGCGCAAACGGCCATTTTGCCAGCGGCCAAACGTGATCCCCCGCAGTGCCAAAAGATCGCAAATAGCCATGATGACGCGCGAGAGCGAGGGCAGAGCCGATCACCAGGGGCTCTAGGCGCGTTGGGGTGAATAGGTAAAAATGAAACTCATTCCATCCCCGCATCAGTAGTACCGCTTTAAGCCCGATGCTTAGAGCTATCAAGGATCCTAGGACCCCCAGTGGTCGCCAGCGTCTAAAGCTCATGACGACTAGTGGCCACACCAGGTAAAATTGCTCCTCAATAGCCAGCGACCAAGCCACCGTCACGGGATCCTTAGGCATGTCGTTAAGCCTAAGCATCATGAAGTTGGCGAGGAACCCATAGTACCACGGTGCATGGTCACGCCACGTCGCGGCCATCTCGGGCGTGATCAATTCAGTAAATATTTGCGGGAGCACAAAGGTCGTTACCGTTAGGACTACGTAGTAAAGCGGCACGATACGCCAGAACCGTCGTAGGTAGAAGCGAGCCAGATATGTTTTGGTGTTTAAAGTCTCGAGTAAAATGCTGGTGATGAGAAAACCTGACAGCGCAAAGAATAGCTCCACCCCAATCCAACTAAGGGCATACACGGCGCGAAAGATCGGGCTGATGTCAGTCCCGAACTCGCCTATATGACCGATCATGACCATCGCAATAGCGAGACCACGGACTCCATCAAGAGCCTTGACGCGGCCCTCAGTAATGCGAGCGCCGGGGAATTCTGGGACCGGGGCAATGACTTGAGTATGTGCTACTTGCGCCGTCAATCTAGACTCCATATAACGCGGTGTTGGGGCCGCGGCAGGGGACTCGCTTATTTTGTGATTTTTAGTCATGATAGCAGCTCGTTACCTAAAGTGACAAAATTCGCTCGACCCCGTGCGACAATCAGCAATACTGGATATTTTGATGAGTGCACCTGCGAGCCAGTTAGACATAAGGCGCCCGACGCAAGATGTACCGATCCGGGCCGTCACCCTACTCACGCACGGCTTCAATCTAAGGCCTGCGCGCCTCGGCGACATCGCCCAGCTATTGCAGTCGCTTGGTCACATGGTCGTCACTTTGACGCTGACTGGTCATGACGGCAACTACGCCAGTCTTGCCGCTGTGACGCGGGATATTTGGCTCGAGGACATGCGGCAGGCAATAGCCAAAGCTGCCATTCTGAGTAAGCAGTATGGTGTGCCGCTCAACTTCGTCGGTATTTCACTCGGAGCCTTGCTAAACGTCGATTTTGTCAACGATGATGAGCATAATGATGGCGCAACGCCCGTCTTTCATAAACGCGCCCTCATCGTGCCAGCTATACGACTGCGCTGGTACGCGCGTCTCATCAAGACCCTTAATCTACTACCTTGGGTCAAACATATTCCTAGTCGTTCACCGCCGGCTTTTCGCGTCCATGACCAGCTGCCGCTCATGGCCTATAACGCCGTATTTGCCAGCGCTGCGGCGACGGCTGAGATCAGCGCTCACAATCTAAATATACCGACGATGATCTTTGCGGCGCCGCGTGACGAGCTCGTCAGCTACGTCGGTTTAGCGCGCTTACTCAAGCGTTATCCTCATGCGCGATGGACGCTCGTGCCGCTTGATAATGCTGCGTCCCAAGTGGCGCCCCATTTTGCTCATAATTGTGTCGACAGTGAGTCAATGGGGCATAGTTGTTGGTCGCAGTTCACTGAGATGCTCTCGCGGTTTCTAGAAAGCGCTTGAATTTCTGAGTAATTATCCGTAAAAAAGCGAGAGCCTTAGGCTTCATTCTGCCTAAATTAGGGTACCTCCATGCTGCGATTATTTACCCAATGCCGGCGCTTTTCGGCCTGGTGTGTAGTGTGGGCGTTCGTGTTCGGTGCCGTTCCTGGCTATGCTGGTCAGAAATCACGATCTGAGCGTATGAGTGCTCAGGAGATTTATTTCAGCGCTGGCGATGAGCCACCGTCCTTGGACCCCACTAAACAAGCTGACACGATTAGTTCGATGTGGCTGGGTCACATCTACGAGGGTCTGATGTCCTACGACGCCGTAGGTAACGTGATCCCTGGCGCCGCTGAGAGCATGAGTGTCAACGACGATAAGACGGTTTGGACGTTCAAGCTGCGGGACAAAGCCAAGTGGCAAGACGGTGTGCCGCTGCGCGCGCAGGACTTTGTCTTCTCGTGGCGGCGCTTGGTCGATCCTAATTATGCTAGCGAGTACTCGTTCATTGCCGACACGGCAGGGATTAAAAATGCCGGCGCCATTATTGCTAAGAAGCTCCCCAAAGAGCAGCTAGGCGTCGTCGCACTCGATGACAAGACCCTGCAAGTCACGCTGAGTCGGCCTGTAACTTTTTTCGATTCGCTAGCGACTTTTCAGGTGTTCTATCCACTGCGAGAGGACATCGTGGCTAAGTTTGGCGACAAGTTTGCGATCGATCCAGCCAGCATCGTCGGCAACGGACCGTTTATGTTAGGCGCGTGGCAGAAGGAGCAGTCTCTACGGATTGAGCGCTCCCCCACGTACTGGGATGCGGCGCGGATTCAAATCAACGCTATCGAGTCCCCATCGATGGTCAAGGATTCGCAGGCTAACTTCAATAATTTCCAAACTGGTGGGATCGACTACACGACGACTTCGTCACCGGAGATCATTAAGCAGGCCCTAGCGGCGCGCCTAAAGATTAAGAGCTTCCCCACCGGCTGTACCTCGTACCTGGCGTTCAATGTGCGTCCTGGCCGTCCCTTTACGGATAAAAGGCTGCGGCAGGCGGTGCGCGACGGCATCAGTCGCAGTGAGTACGTGAATAAGATTCTCGGTGTTCCTGGGTACAAGCCAACCTTCGGCATCATCCCCGACTACATGCCGGGATCGCGCAAGGGCCTCACTTTTAGACGCGAGGCGCCGCTTAAATCCCGTGACGCGGATTATCCAAGTTCTCAGCTTAAGCTGCAGGACTACTTGCAGGCTACCGGTAAGGCGTCTGCACCGAGTTTTACCATCCTGGCTGACGACGGTACTTTGGCAAAGAAGCTGGTGGAATACTGGCAGAACAGTTTGGCTAAGATCCTCCACACCGAGGTCCGGGTGGAGAGTGTACCGTTTAAGACGCGGTTGCAGAAATCACGCGACGGCAATTTTGACATCACGCTTGCTGGGTGGTGCCCCGACTACCGCGATCCCATGACGTTTATGGACCTCTTTACCAAGGGCAACGACAACAACATGGGTGGCTGGGTCAACGCGACGTACGAGGACCTGATCGTTAAGGCCGCACATGCTTCGGATCCCGTGCAACGGGTAGCGATTTTTGCCGCGGCGGAACGCATCCTGTGGGACGAGAGTCCGATCGTACCTATAGACCAAACTGGTGGCGCCTTTGTCGTGGCTCAGGCTCTAAAGCAAGTTCGTCACAATGGCTTTGGTTTTAGCCCAGACTTTCGCTATGCCGTTTGGCAGCCCGAGACTAAGCATTAAATGACGCGGAGTACCCGATGACACATATTTTATCATGGGGTTTCGTACGCTACGTCGGGCAGCGACTTGCAATGGCCGTGTTGACGTTGTGGGCCCTAGCATCGTTGACCTTCGTCTTCATGCGGGCTGTACCCGGCGATCCGCTGACGCGGACCAAGGAGATCCCGGCAGCTGTGCGGGCCAATCTTGAAGCCAAATACGGTCTGAATAAGCCCCTCTTCGAGCAGTACACGATCCAGATGCGGCGCATGTTTCTCCATGGTGATTTTGGCGAAAGTTTTCGCACGGTCGACCGCAGTGTCAATCGCATGATCATCGAGAATTTTCCTGCCTCTGCAGCTATCGGGATTTACGCCCTAGTTTTTGGGACGACTATTGGTCTCACTTTAGGGATATTGGCAGCGCTCTACCGCAATACTTTGATTGATCGAGCAGCGATGGTCCTATGCGTCATCGGTATAGCTATACCGTCGGCGCTGATCGCTTATGTCGTGCAGTACTTATTTGCGGTGTTTCCCCTTACTCATTTTCATATTGATGGCGGGCATTGGTTTAGACCTGTGGGCTGGGGGCAATTCCGCGATGTGATTCTGCCGGGCACGACGCTCAGTCTCAGCATCATCACGCTGATGACGCGCTATATGCGGAGTCAGATGGTGGACGTGGCTTTTGCCGAGTTTGTCCGTACGGCTAAGGCCAAGGGCGCTTCAACGCCACGAATCGTAGTGCTGCATCAACTCCGCAACGCGATCCTGCCGGTGGTGTCTTTGCTTGGGCCCATTTTTGTGAGCGCTATCTCTGGATCGCTACTCATCGAGAACGTCTTCGGAGTGCCAGGGCTCGGTGCCGCCTATTTTAACTCGATCAGCAACAACGACTACAACGTACTGATGGGACTCACAGTCTTTTACGGGGGCTTTTTTATTGTCATCAACTTGATCACAGATGTGGTCTATGGGCTCATCGATCCTCGGATTCGGTTTGGTTAGGAGCGTGCCGTGACTACTAGTGACATCACTTGGGAAAAGCTAGCGCCTGAACTCCTGCAGCCGCTCCAGACGGACGGCGCTGCAGCAGAGGTTATTTCCCGTCCGGCTTTAACCTATCTGCAGGACTCACTCCATAGACTCAGGCAAAATAGCCTCGCTATGATCTCCCTGGTGGTGATCACCTTGGTGACTTTGGCCGGCATTGTTGGCCCGTGGTTTTTTCCAAAATCCGCTGGCGGTGTCGCCTACGAGAATCAGCAGAATCCGCACGATATCAACCAAGGTCCCACGCGCAGCGCGCCCCTTCTAGTAGTCGATGATTTTGCCCCGGTGCCCGAGGAACGTCTAGATCGCAACTACGACCAACAAGCACCGCTTCTGAGTGCAGGCGACTTAAAGGCGCCGCCATCGGTGCACATCGACGGAGACGCAACCGTCGACGGCGTCAATCTCGTCTGGCAACCGGTAGTCGGGGTATCTGGATACGCACTATTTCGCGTCATCAAAACGAATGATCAGTCGGTCAGTCTCCAAGATCTTGCCGACGGCACGGCGGAGCGTGGTCTTGGTATTATCGAGATCAATGATCCGACGCAATATTCCTACTATGATGGTCTGGGGCTCGATCCATCCGAGGTCTATCAGTACTCCATCGTCAGCTTTGTCGATGATCCTGTCACAGGGGAGCGTTACTACAGCCAAAGAGCGGCCACCATTGAGACTAAACTTATAAACACGATTAAGCTCACCGACGCACAGGCTATCGATCCTGCGGCCAAGGTTGGTGGCACGATTGCGGGGCGCGCGCATTTATTTGGCACCGACGCTCTTGGACGCGATGTCCTAGCACGGATGATTCAGGGCACGCGCGTTGACATGCTACTGGCCCTGCTCGTACCAAGTCTTTGTATTTTGATTGGGCTCGTGTTTGGTGCTTTTTCTGGTCTCATGGGTGGACGTGTCGACACCGTCTGTATGCGGATTGTCGAGATCGTCGATAACTTCCCCGACCTTTTGATCTTCATCATCTTGCAGGTGGCGATCGGCAAGGGCTTGCTGAGCCTCGTCATCGCGCTCACTGCTTTTAGTTGGGCTGGATTTGCGCGCATTGTTAGGGGCGAGGTACTGCGCATGCGTGAACTCGAGTTCGTTCAAGCGAGTAAACTACTCGGTGCTCCCGTGGGACGCCTTATTACGCACCACATTGGACCTAATTTGCTTGGTCTCATCATCATCGCGTGGTCAGCGCGGATACCTGGCGTGATTGCGTCGGAGGCATTTCTCTCGATGCTTGGACTGGGTCTAGAGCAACCCACGCCGTCGTGGGGTAACGTCGTGTTCGATGCGGCGCGGCGCCTGCAGGTCAACCCTGTCCAGTTTTTCTTACCGGCCTCGGTACTTGGTGTGACCTTGCTTTGCTTCTATCTACTCGGGGATTCGATGCGTGACGCCTTTGACCCCAAACTGCGCGGCCGGAATTAGGACGAGAATCTGTCACGAGGAACTGTAACGATGAGTCAGCCTCAATCACACGATAGCGCCGGTGCTCAGGTCCTCCTTGAGACTCGCGATCTTAGCGTTAATTTCACCGTTCATGGCGGTGAGGTGAAGGCTGTGCGCAATGTTTCATTTAAAGTTTACGAGGGCGAAACACTCTGTATCGTCGGCGAATCGGGATCAGGCAAATCAGTCACCGTGCAGTCGCTCCTGGGCCTTTTGCCTACACCGCCAGCACGCGTAATCTCTGGCAAGATTGTGTTTGGTCAGCGCGACCTTTTGCAAATCAGTCGCAAGGAGATGCGGCAAATCGCTGGCGGCGCAATTGCCATGGTTTTTCAGGATCCTCTGGTTAGTCTCAATCCGACCATGACCGTTTACGATCAGATTGCAGAGGTATTGCTGCTGCATACGGAGATGGATGCCCAGGCTAGACGCCACCGGGTGCTGGAGCTCCTAGAACTCGTGCGCATTCCGGAGCCTATAAAAAGGCTGAAGCAATTTCCGCACGAGCTCTCGGGCGGGATGCGTCAGCGCGTCATGATAGCTATGGCCCTCGCCTGCAATCCTAAATTGCTCATCGCTGACGAACCTACAACAGCACTAGACGTCACGATTCAGGCTCAGATCCTTTCGCTCATTCGCGATCTCGCCCACCGCCTCAACATGGCAACGATCCTCATCACACATGATCTGGGCGTCGTTGCTAAGATGGCCGATCGCGTCATCGTCATGTACGGCGGCCAGGTGATCGAAGAGGGCAAGGTCGACGACGTATTCTACCAACCCAAACACCCGTACACTGTTGGGCTGCAGCGAGCTATGCCTAGGGACGAGACTTCGTCGCATCAGCCATTGACGCCCATTCCAGGTAGTCCTCCCGACCTATTCAGTCCGCCCGTGGGCTGCGCCTTTGCTCCGCGGTGTCCGGCTGTCATGCGCATCTGTGTAGAGCGCGCACCACCGGAGGTCCATGCGGGCAGCACGAGGACCATGTGCTGGCTGCAGCATCCTCAGGCTACTGAGCAGCGCCGCGCGGCAGGTGTGTATGTGGTGGGCGGAACACAGCAGCAAGCCGACGGAGTGCAGAGATGACGGCTCCACTTTTAACAGTCAAAGAAGTCAGCAAATACTTTCACCTTGGTCACGGACTGCAACTCCACGCCGTAGAGCGAGTATCTTTCACCATCAATCCAGGCGAGACCTTGGGTTTGGTCGGTGAGTCCGGGTGTGGCAAATCTACATTGGGACGCGTCCTAGTGCGGATGTACGAGCCGACGGCTGGCGACATTCAGATCGACGGCCAGTCCGTCGCTGGACGATTGACCAAGGCGCGGCGACGTCAGTTTGCGCGCCAGGCACAGATGATTTTCCAAGATCCCTACGCCAGCCTCAATCCCCGGATGACGGTCGGCGACATCATTGCTGAGGGCCCCGACATTCATGGGCTGTGGACACGTGCCGAACGAGCCGCAAGGGTGGCTTCTTGGCTTGACCGCGTTGGTCTCCTGCCGGAACATGCTTTTCGTTTTCCGCATGAATTTTCCGGTGGGCAGCGTCAGCGTATTGGTCTGGCGCGCGCCCTCGCCCTCGAGCCCAGGTTTGTCGTCTGCGATGAACCTATTTCGGCACTGGACGTCTCCGTGCAAGCGCAGGTGGTGACGCTCCTGCAAGATCTACAGCGAGAACTTGGCCTTACCTACCTTTTCATCGCCCACGGCCTCAGCATGGTGCGCTATATCTCATCACGCATGGCCGTCATGTATCTCGGTCAAATTGTTGAGCTCGGGTCGGCGGACGAGGTGTTTTTTAGACCTCTGCACCCCTATACCCAAGCCTTGGTGGCGGCAAATCCTTTGGCGGACCCCCAAAAAGAGCGTAGTCGCCCGGAACAACTCTTAAAAGGCGAACTTCCGAGTCCCATAAATCCGCCTCCAGGCTGCCGCTTTGCAGCACGCTGTCCACAAGCTGACCAGCAGTGTCGCCAGGTGACACCGCACTTAAGACAAATTGCGAAAGGACACGACGTCGCCTGTCACAAGGTCTAGGCAACCATGACTCACCCCAAAAACCGGCTCTAGGCAAAAATCTACTCTTGCTTTGCGGCGCACAAACTGTGAAGCTAGTAGGAAGTGGTCAAAGGGCTACCGTGCCGCCGAAGGCAACCTCACCAAGGATTGCAAGCCGTTACTGAAGGCGCCGGTTTAAGACCAGAAACAAGAAGTCCTCAACAAGAGCAGGACCGCGTAGGAGTTACCCATTTGAGGCGAGGACGCCGTGGGCGTGGCCGTTCAGGCAAGCGTTCCCCCAATCACGTTAGTGTACATGGTATGAGACCCCCTCGGGGCATCGGCGGGCTGACAACAGCTCTCGCGGTGGACATTGAGGATCAGGTAAGAGTGCGCGGCGAGGGCTACTACCGCCAAAAGCGCGTCGTCTTAACCAACGTCGCACCGGAGCGTTTGACGGCTGACGTTAAGGGCAAAGGTGCCCTATATCACGTGACGCTGGAGATGGCGGTCGACGCTCAGCGTCAAAGATCCACCATCAGTGCTCTTTGTGACTGCCCCTTCTTTGCCGGAGGTAAGGGATACTGCAAGCATATTTGGGCGACACTGTGTATGGCAGATGGCACGGCCGCGTGTGAGTTCAAGGCACCGACTGATCATCCGATCGGGTTCCACACCAAGTTTCTGCAGGCTAATCCCAGCCGTATGCGAGCTGTGGTCAGCGCTGAACCTGACGCCTCGGGACGCATCAGGGCCTTCTCGGCAGCAAGTCACGCGGCACCACCTGCGCAAAAAGAGCCCGAGCCCCATAAAAATCGTGGCCACGGTGACCAATTATCGTGGCGCGAGACGCTGAAGCTCATCGGCCATGCTCAGCGCGAACTCGTCGAACCCCGTCAGCGAGCTGCTACCAAAAGCGCACAAAGTGATGTTTATTACATCATCGATGCCGAATCGACGCGGCGCAGCGGTCTACTAACACTTTGTTTATTCCGCCGGACTCCGCAGGCTGATGGCAGCACGGGTGACCATAAGCAAAATGTCCAACTGTCCGCAGCTCCAGTCGACGTCAAGGCCCTCGAGGGTTTTGCAGAAGGTCCGGATCGTGACGTCCTGACACAAATTTTTGGCACTGCGAGCACGACAGTAGCACGAGCCGGTTCATGGGACGAAGCGAATGCACCACTGCGTACGCGCGTTCATTCGTTTGTGGTAGCCGAGAGTTTGCGCCCTCAACTCATGAGCATGATGGCGGCGACTGGTCGCTTCGGCTGGCTCGGCATCGATGATGCCAAACTTGAAACCACGCTCAACATCGGTCTCGATGCCTTCCACGCCCTATCGTGGGATATGCGTGATCCGTGGATCTTTCGGCTCGCCGTAGCCGTACGCAAACAGGACAGGACCTGGATCGTGCGCGGTGAGTTTAGGCGCGGCCGTATCACGGTACCGCTACTCGACATTTTAGCTGCGTTCCCCGATGGCACGGTGATCTTCAAAGATCGGGTCATCCACATCGCGATGCCAGATCCGCGGCTCTGTGGCTGGATCAACACCCTGAAGCAGGTGCAATCGATTAAGGTGCCTAAGGCCGATCAGGCTGCATTCCTTCGCTCCTTTGTTGATTTAGCCAATTCGCCGCAACTCGATTTGCCGAGCGATAGTGGATGGCGCATCGTCGTTGGCGAAGCGAAACCTAAGCTCATATTCTTGGCGACGCCGATCACCGACAAGGCCATGGTACTCATGGCCAATTACGAGTTTGAATACGAGGCGCCACCGACACCGCCACCGATGCCACAACGCCCGCATGATCAAAGGCGCCATGGTCGTCGTGGCCAGAGGCAACATCAGATCGAGGCGCCAGCTGGGCAAACTCCGACGGACCAAGCTACCGCTGATCAAGCGCAGCAAGAGCAGACACTACCCTTCGAGCAGGCTGCTGAGCAGGGTTTAGAGACACCAACTACGCAAGCTCCACAGGTGCCACAAGCACCGCAGCAACCTGAGCCTCCCGCACCGCCGCGCATCGTGCTGCGCCGGGACCGCGTCAAAGAGGAGCAGCTTGTTAAGGATCTCTGTGAGCATGCTGGTGTACATCCCTCGGCTGGCCGCGCAGTGACTGGTGCCGACGTCTTTGTCGATGCATCCAATTTGCCGACGCTAGTGGCTGATCTCAACACACATGGTTGGGCGGTTGAGGCTGAGGGCAAAAAGCTCCGGGCAGGGCGCAGTTTCAATGTCGACGTGAAGTCTGGCGTAGACTGGCTCGATCTGCGCGCAAGTTTTGATTTTGGTGGCACCACAGTTGAGTTGCCAAGGCTCCTAGATGCTCTGCGTCGCGGCGATAACCGTGTGCAACTTGGTGACGGCACGGTGGGTTTACTCCCCGAGTCGTGGCTCAAGAAGCTGGATCCCATCCTGCGTATGGGCGAGGACGGTCAGGGCGATGAGCTACGTTATCGCACCAGCCACGCGGCCTTTCTTGACGTGCTGGTGTCAGAGGCTGCTGAGGCGAGTCTCGACCAATCATTCGCAGCTTACAGACAAAAACTGGCAGCATTCTCCGGCGTCACGGCGCGTGATCCAGCCCCGTCGTTTATCGGTGAGCTCCGTCCTTACCAAAAGCAGGGCCTTGGCTGGCTCGAGTTCCTAGACGAATTTGGCTTTGGCGGCTGCCTTGCCGACGACATGGGTCTAGGTAAAACAGTTCAGGTACTAGCCTATTTACATAAGCGCCGCCTCGCAGCCAAAGAGCGCGACGAAGATCTGTTGCCGTCGCTCATCGTTGCTCCTACTAGTTTGATTTATAACTGGCAGGACGAGGCTAAACGTTTCACACCTGATCTCAAGGTCATGGCGCACGTTGGTGCATCAAGGCCAAAAGATGCGCGGACTCTGCGCAAGTATGACGTGATCGTTACGTCTTACGGCACGATGCGCAGTGACATTGAACTCCTTCAGTCTGTGTCGTTTGATTACGTGATTCTTGACGAGGCACAGGCGATCAAAAACGAGTCGACACAGTCGGCTAAAGCTGCACGTGCGCTGAAAGCGCAACGTCGTCTGGCAATGTCAGGTACTCCGGTCGAAAACCGTATTGCCGAACTCGGCTCCATTTTCCGGTTTTTAAATCCCGGCATGCTCGACAGTGCAGCCGTATTCGGCGACCTCTTCAGCGGCAGCGGCAAACTGACCGGTGGCAAACTAGAGACACTGGCTCGCGCCCTACGTCCCTTTATCTTGCGTCGTACCAAAGAGCAGGTGCTCCCAGAACTTCCAGGTAAAACTGAGAGCACCGTATACTGTGTCCTCGAGCCTGATCAGCAGCGGGAGTACGATGAACTGGCTGCTCACTACCGTGACTCGCTTAAGAAGAAGATCAAGTCCGCGGGTCTGGGCAAATCGCGGATGCACGTCCTTGAGGCGCTTCTGCGGTTGCGCCAGCTTGCCTGCCACCCTGGTCTTATTGATTCTGCCCGAGCGATGGAATCCAGTGCCAAGCTAGATCTACTCGAAGACGAGCTGCAAGAGGTCATGGACTCCGGACGCAAGGCTCTGGTCTTTAGTCAGTTCACGTCGATGCTAGCCATTGTTAAGGCTAGGCTCGATGCCAAAGGTATCGTCTACGAGTATCTGGATGGCTCGACTACGGATCGCAAAGAGCGCGTCGAGCGCTTCCAGACGGATCCAAACGTTCGGGTCTTCCTCATCAGCCTCAAGGCTGGAGGCGTCGGCCTTAACCTGACTGCGGCGGATTACTGCTTCATCCTTGACCCCTGGTGGAACCCAGCAAGCGAAGCCCAGGCTATCGACAGGGCGCACCGCATTGGCCAAGTCAATCATGTCTTTGCATACCGACTCATTGCGCGTGGCACTGTCGAGGAGAAGATTCTATCGCTCCAAGCAGCCAAGCGTCAGTTGGTGGAAGGTATTATTGCCGAGGATGGCAACGTCCTGGCTGATTTGTCGTCTAAGGATTTGGACTTCCTGTTTAGTTGATAACTTAAGTTGTTCACCAAGGATCTGTGCGGCAGGTCTTAGAATTTGTTCCGTGGAAGTGCAAAAAATGATTTTACATCGCCTCAGAAGGGTCAAAGAACTATTAACCTCCCCCACGTATCGTCGCGTTTTGCTATGTCGTATTTACTGCCGCTTACTGCGTCACTTGAATCCCAATCTAAGATACTTGGGCCTCGCTGATGGCAACGAGACTACCTTCATGTTCCTGCACGATAATGTCGTGACACCTTATACGGTCGCGGTTGGCCATTTTGCGCGCAACGATCTCGAGGCAGTCCTAAAGTTGTGTGCCAAAGTAGGTAAATCTCTGGGAGGAACTTTTTTAGATGTAGGGGCTAATATTGGGACTACTACCATTTATGCTTTGAAATCTGGTAGCTTCAACAAGGCCGTGTGTATTGAACCAGCACCGAGCAACCTCGAAGTATTACGTCTAAACATGGAAGCTAATGGGATCGCTGAAAAAGTCATCGTAAGTCCTCATGCAGTGTCTACGGCCAAAGGCCAACTCAAGTTAGCCCTATCAAAAGAAAATTGCGGCGATCATCGCATTCAAGGCAATCCTACAAGCGCTGCTGGCACATCCGTGGATGTTGACGTAGATACTTTGGATAACCTGCTTGTCACTCACCAAGTAGATGCGGCATCGGTGTCTTTAGTCTGGTGTGACACGCAGGGCCACGAGGGTTTTGTCTTAGCCGGATCTGAATCACTGATCAGACGACAAGTACCTTTTTGCATTGAGTTTTGCCCACACGATCTCGTTGACGCCGGCAGTTACGAGCAATTAATCAAAATTATCGAGCAAAAATTTGAGAAGTTCGCTGAAGTTGGCGGACAACATGCCGGCGAGTTTTTACCAACCGAGCGTATACGCGATTTTGCCAAGAAGTTTGACGGTACAATTTATCACACAGACTTGTTCCTTATACCTCGGCCGGTCTAAAGAAAGACCTTTTCCCGTATCTCCCAAAACTGCTTCTTCTTCCGCGCAATGATGAACATCGGGAGTCGAAGCAGATGCTGCGCACTGATCACATCGTCCACGCCGGCAATCTCTGGCGCTGCTTCTGGGCGCCGCAGGTGCATGCGCAAAAATCCGTAGTTAAACGCCCGGATACTGGCCTTTCCGTTTAGATAATGGAATTCCTTCAGGTGATTGCCGTCGCAGTCGTAGTAGCGAATCTCCAGAAATTCCTGCTGGCGCCGGTCGATGCGCGGATGTAGCTCCATGAAATCGGGGCGCATCACATGGGCATCCTTAAGGCTCATAGCCTCGCGCAAGGACTTATCAGGATCGACCAGCATCTCGTTACAGCCAGAGCAAACGCGGGCGGCAATGTCATTTTCCGTGTCGCAATGGGGACATAGTTTAGAGCGGAAAAAGTAAGAGCAACGCTCCACTTTGAACGTCTCCAGGCATTCCGTAGCTCCCTTGCACTTGCGACCAAAGTGTTCGACGATCTCACCTTCGTCGTCCACTAAACCCCAGAACTCATTGTCGTAGTTGCAGAGGGGACATGGGACGATCACAATTTGCGCCTCGGCACATGGTCGCGAGTCCTCAATCTCAGGCCTGAATAAATCATGACCCTGGCCGGTGTAATCAAGGATTAAACAATCTTCCTTGCCGGGACTAAGGCGCAGCCCGCGACCGACAATTTGCTGATAGAGACTTACCGATTCGGTAGGGCGCAAGACAGCAATCACATCGACATGAGGAGCATCAAATCCCGTGGTAAGCACCGATACGTTGACGAGAAACTTCAACTCACGCTGCTTAAATCTATGGATAATCGCGTCACGCTGAGAGCCCTCAGTCTCACCAACAACCACCGCCGACATTTCTTGCGGTAGTAATTTAAAGATCTCTTCCGCGTGTCTGACGGAACTCGTAAAGATCATGACGCCCTGACGGTCACGTGCCATGTCGATAATATTTTCGACAATCACGGGAGTGACGCGCGACTGATCTTTAAGGACCTTCTCCACCTCTGCCAAAGCAAAACTGCCCTGAGCTCCCGAAAGTTTCAGCTGCGAAAAGTCGTAGCAGGCCACTGGTGCATCAATCTTAATGGGCTGCGTCAGATAACCTTGATTGATCATGGTGGCGAGCGATAGCTCATAGACGCACTTTTTAAAGAACCGCTCCTGCTCAGTCCTGATCATACCTCGATGATGATACTGGTAGATCCAGCCTAGACCCAGTCGGTACGGCGTCGCCGTAAGTCCCAGGATGCACAGTTTGGGATTAGCGGCACGCAAAATCCGGATCACCTGCGCGTACTGCGTGTCCTCAGCCAGCGACACACGGTGACACTCGTCAATGATGAGGAGTGAAAATGCGGCAAAAAATTCACGTTTAGCCCGTGCCACAGACTGGATACTGCCGAAGATCACCTTCTCCGCACTATCCTTCCGGTCCAATCCCGCTGAATATATCCCGGCAGAGAGATCGTAACTGATGTACTTGCCATAGTTCTGCTCGACCAGCTCCTTAACGTGAGCAAGCACCAGCACGCGCCCTTTAGCTATACGTGCTAATTCTGCAATCACCAGACTTTTGCCGGCACCAGTAGGCAGCACTATAACCGCCGGACTGCGCTGGTGACGAAAATGATCGACAGCGGATTGCACCGCCTCGGTTTGATAGGGTCTGAGCTTATACATCTAGGGCCTCAGTTAAATATCGAGTCCTTCGGACCTCGCTACTGTCGGCCATACGTGCAAAAGTGTCAAAAGACATGCCACTAAGATGGGACCAAAAAAGACTCCCATAATACCGAACATCTTGATGCCACCAAAAATAGCCACCAAACTGACCAGTGGGTGCATCTCGCCCCGACCGCGTAGAACCCACGGTCTCACCACATTGTCGACAACGCCGGTCAACCCACCTAGGACCAGAAGACCAATCAAACTGCCAACATGACCTTGAGCGTAAAGATAAACACACCCTGCTAGCCAAACCGGCACGCTGCCAAGAAGTGGAATCCAGGCAAATATAAACGTAGCTGCCGCGGCCAACGCTGCTGCAGGAATACCCGTGAGCAAAAATGCCAGGCCCATCATCACAGCTTGGGCCGCAGCTGCGGCCATACTGGCCCAGACGACGGAAATTGCCGTGCTTCTAAATGAATCGACTAATTTCTCCCGAATTTGGGAGCCTAGGGGGATCAGGGAACCTATCCAATGAATAAGCCGACGCCCATCGATCATCACAAAAAAACAGGTAAGGCACGACAGCACCAGCTGCATGATGTTATCTGGCAAACCTTTAGCCAACTCAACCATGAGTCTCGTCGCAGCTGCACCCCATTGATTCAACTGACTCAGTACCAACTTTTTCAACGCATCCGGACTATCGGCTACCACAGACAAGGGCCAGACGCCGCTGAGCTCCACGAGTAAATCATCGACTGGCGTTAGCTGCAGCTGCGACGCCCACGCACCAATCATGACCGCTTGCCTCGCGACGAGCACCATAAAGACACCAAGAGGAATAACGACCAGTAGTAGTAGCCCCATCGTCGCCAGCCCCGCAGCGAAAGAGACGGAGAGCTTACGCCTCAAAGTCACGTAGAACGGGCGTGCAAGCATGGCCATAAACCCTCCCGTCAGGAGAGACATCACGTAGGACTCGACCATCCAAAAGGTCAGACCAATAATGATCGCCATCGTCAGCAGAAAAGTCGCCAACGAGGTTTTGCTGCCATGCTGCATGCTGGGGCTCCACGACTGCGGCACAGCACGGTCGCGAGCCCGCCCTGGACTCAATTAGCTGTGACGTCTACCACATCGATACCAAATGCCGAGGTTTTTGTCCCTCGTGCAGTGACAATGACCGTGTATTTCCCGGAACCGGTTGGTGTCCAAGTGGTACTGACCTTGTTTTTAGCATCGAGTCTCCCACCACTCACAAACCATCCGACGCGGTAAGTCTCGTCATTCACTTCGGTCAAATCGGCCTTGATCTCCTGCTCCGATCCGTTAATCGTGCCATCTTTCGTGGGGTTGGTAATGGCTATGGTCGGCAGATTATTTTTGCTTGTCAGCTCGGCTGCTCCCGACGGATAAATGACTAAATTTCCGACCAGAATTTGCGTGCTGCTTTGCCCAACCAGGGATATTGCATAACGAACGGTGGCAAATCCATTACTGGGATCAAAGTAGATCAAGGATGCTGGTGGCACGACCCCCGTAGCCTTCACCTTGACTATACGCAGACTAGAGTGGTCCTCGTAGCTAACCTCGCCAACAGTGAAGTTGGAGATGGACACCTTCCGTAGTGAGCCTTGCAAGTCTTGGTAAGGTGTCGCTGTCACCGTCTCGCCTAGCGGTGCTGCCGCGTAAAAGGTGAACTCCACTTGACTAGGTACCGCATCGGTACTAGGGGGTGCAATCACGGGTGAAGTCAAAAGCCCAAGTCCGCGCAGCTTGGCAATCCGCTCAAAGCGGTCTTCGTCACCGTCGCAGGCAATATTGATGAAAACTAGAAGCAGCAAGGATGCGCGCCATATGTGTCTCATAGGATCCCCCTAACTTCGATATAAGGAACAGGTGGTACGCTACGTACAAATTCTTGCTTCGAATAATCGTAGTTATAGTTAACACCTTGGACCTGTGGCTTCAGCGCCAAATTTTCGATACCAAAGCGCCAGGTCAGCTTCCAAGTATCGAAGAGTACCTCGCGGTCAGCATAGAGATTCAGCTCGTAATACACCGGTTCCCGCTTGTTATAGAGCGGCGTGGTAAAGCTCTGCCTTGGCTCGTAACGGTTTAGGTTGACGTTATAAACCGAGTAATCGACACCGTTGTAAGTATTGCCACTACGAAATAGCCCCCTACCACCAAAAGTCCACAGAGCCGAGTATTTATAGCTTCCCGTGACATTCAGGACATGAGTCTGATCGTACTCGGAATTGTGATAGAGCTGCGTTGGCTGCTCACGCGCTTTATTGATGGAGTAAGTGTAGGCAAACCAGCCAAAAATCCTCTCCGTCAAATTACGTCTGATAAAAAACTCCAGCCCCGTACTAAACGAGTCACCATCATTATCCAATTTAACTAGGGGATCACTTTGCACCGTCTTATCGATCGTCTTATAAAACCCCTGAACATCTGAGATCCAAAGATCACTCCAAACTGTCTCAAGACCGAGCACATAGTGCCGCGATTCGATATAGTTGAGTGCTGGGTTACCGAAACTTGCACTTGTCTCAGAAAACTCGGGGGTCTGTGAGTACTGGCCTAAGGCGCCTTTGAATGAGTGCATGTTATTAATTTGATAGCGCCAGTTAACACGTGGATCGGCGCCAGGCTGAGTCAGCTGCGAAAACCTAAAGGCGCGCAGCCCCGGCATGACGAGTAAGTCTCCGTAGTTTAATTCACCTCCAACCCAAAGTGCCTCGGCGATGAATGGCGAGACTTGCTCCACTTTTTTCTGCGGTGCCGACTGAGGATTGTAGAACGGGTCGCTAGGATTTTGCTCGGGAGCGAGCACTTTGACACTAGCCTTACCGTAACTTAACTCTGTTCCGACATAGACGCGGTCTTTACCGCCGAGCTTACGTGCGGCTTCAGCGTAGACGGCAACGCTAGTCGCAGCAATATCAATTGCGTTGTTGACGATATCGATGGAGTTGGATTGATGATTGAGGCTAGGCTCAACCTTAACACTCCAGTCTTGATTCAAGTCCTTTTTCCACTCAACACCGAGTAACTCGAATGATCTTTGAATATCAAACTTGGCTTTACCATCGGCCGTGGTTGATAGATCTGAATTCAGGATCAGCTTTACACCATCATACACGTGCGCACCGATGACTTTGACCACACCGTTTTCGATTGGGTGGACGTAAAAGATATGTTCGTCACCAAAGAGCGGGAATACGGTTAGCTCCATATTCCCTGCGTTTTTCAAAATAGGCGGCAACAGCACATCGAGATAACTGCGACGAGCTGATACCGCGACATAGTCCTTGCCGTCATTAACAGGCTCTTCGTGATAGATGGTGGAGAAGATCGGGATATTTACCCGAAACTCGGTCTTACTGCGTTCTGGAATCTCGTTTTTAGTCCTAAGATTGATGACGCCACCGGTCACATTACCCCGCTCCGGTCCAAAACCACCGGTCGAAAAGGCGACGTCGTTCACAATCTGGTCGGGGATGACCGAAATGTTGCCAAAGGAGTGAAAGATAAAGGGCACCTGAAAGTCATCGATTACATAAAGAGACCCGTTTGGTGGCGATCCCCTGATGACGATATCCGTGCGGAAGTTATTAACCTGGACCCCAGGTAGCAGACGCGGGATCTGCGCCGGATCACGCCCTGGTGCGACGCGCACAGCCTCTTCGGTCGTCACAGTTTTACGAGACGCCTCGGTGGGCTTTTCCCCCCTGACTACAACCTCGTTACTGTCACTAGGCGCTGCCGGCAAAAGGTAAACAGTCTGCTCGCCTTGAGAGGGGCTTAACTCAAGGTTCATGACCTCATAGCCAGATTTATAAAGCTCAATCTTTAGTACCACAGCGCTAGGTGGCAGCTTTAAAAGTCCCTCTTTGTCGCCATAGATCTTTTTACCACCTGGCAGGCGCGCCTCGACGCGCCTGATGGGTATGCCCGTGCCCTTAGCTTTGACGCGCAGGCTGATCTCCTGCGGAGCTGCCTCAGTTGTGGCAGGGCCATTGGGGGATGGTTCACTTTGAGCGTGCACAGGATGGCTAACACCCATGACTAATAAGACTAATCCCAATCCCTTTAGAAGATACAAACCGCGGGGGTTGGCAGCGACCGTAACACGCGACATATGGCGGTACCCCTTTAACCCTTGAAATGTTTGCTACTATCCTACGACGGCAAGGGAAATTGGCAAAGTAGACTTTGATTAAGCTAAACTAGTGCCATGACTAAACAGCTGACATGGAAGCATCTCTGGCTAGCCTGTATGGTGGGCTCCGTGGTCATCCATGTATCAGGTGGATTGTTTATTGCGACACGTGAGCGCCCGCCGGCCCAGCGGCTGCAGGCCGTGAAAGTTAAAATCGTGGAACAACCAGTGGTTGCTAAAGCCGAACCCCCGCCACCGCCGCCACCGCCGCCACCGCGGGAACGGCCCAAACCTAAGCCAAAACCACCCAAAGTCGCAAGCGAGCGTAAATCACCTCCCCCAAAACCAAATGAGCCCCCGCCTAAACCTGTACAAGGTTTGACCGCTGATGCTATGACCGCCGGAGGCAAAGTTGCAGCACCGCTTGGTAACACCCTCATGGTCGAGGACACCGGCGAGCGTCTTAAGGAAGAACCGGGCGCCCTTCAAGGCGATATGAGCGCTGAACCAGAGCTCATCCGCGATAGCATCACGAAGCCAGAATACACCCAGGCCGCGATCGATGCAGGACTCGAAGGGTCGGCTATAGTCGAGGTGTTGGTGGAAGAGACTGGTCGCGTACTAGATGCTGAACTTAAAAAGCGCATTGGTTTCGGTATGGACGAACGTATCCTGACCTCAGCCAAAGGTGCCCGCTTCAAGCCCCGTCGCAACCGCTACGGCAGGGCCGAAACGGCGTGGACGGAGATTAAGTTCACCCTCCAGCTACCTTAGGCTCAAGATCAGTATCCTAGTTCAGTCAGGATCTCGGATTTCTTACCAACCGACATCACCCACAGCTGATGGACAGCTCTGGTAATAGCGATGTGGAGTGACTTTCTCGCAACTGCAGTGTTCGGGTAAATACCAATATTCACATCAGGGAGCACGACGTAGTCAAACTCCAGACCCTTCACCTGCGAGACATAAGTGACGTCAATCCCAGGCTTGAACGAGAACTCGCCATCAATGACCAGGCGCACGTCAAGGTTACCAGCAAGCGCCTCGTAGAAATGACGTGCGTTTTCTTCGTTCTCGCAGATAATGGCGACCGAGGCGAGAGGCTCGCGCCCAGTCAGCTGATTTAAAACGTCGGTCATTTCGACCACGGCTAGGCCTTCGTTAGGCACGGCCGTAAAGATGACATCACGCCCCTCTCTGATGGACTTCGGCAAGTCACCTGGGGCCATGGCTCCGAGTACCTTATGGCCAAGTTCGGCCACTGGCCTTGGGCAACGGTAGTTCGTACTAAGCCTAGCCTCTGAGGTTTCCGCCACATCTAGCTGCGCCAGCGCATCATCCCAGCCGCGGAACACAACACTCGGATCAGACTGCTGCGCCGCGTCACCAGCGACGGTTAAGGTAGCATCAGCCCCCAGACTCTGACCTAAAATACGCAGCTCCAGTGGAGCCAAATCCTGGGCCTCATCGATGACAAGATGGTGGTATTCGGTAATGGACTTCGACTTGCGCGTCACGCGCCCGTGGATCAGGTGGAGCCACTCGAGTAGGACTGCAAAGTCCTCAACGTCGATGGTACCCGCGTAATCATCAATCTCTACCTCAGCACCTTCGACGTCCAGACCGGCCTCGTCTTCACGGTCTGCGTGATGCTTCTGTGGCTCCTCAAACTGGCGCCTCGTGTGCCGCGTTAGTTCGGCCAACATTTTTGCATTAATGTGACCGTCGCTATGCTGTATGAGGGCACTGTGGCATACGGCATCACCGTAAAGTTCAGACCGTGTCAAATCACCATCGACCAAGTTTTCCTTGGTCTCATGCAGATACTTAGCCAAGGTCTCCAGCTGCCACTTGCTTGGTTGCGTTGCGTCTTTGCGCACATGCGGGTCCTTCGCGCGCTCGAGTAGCGCATCGAGACGCGGCACCAAGGGCGCCTTTGAGGATAGGAGGAAGTCGATGAGATCGGTGCCCCACTCACCAATAAGTCCCTTAAGTGCACTAGCGATGTCCGTCACCTTCTGCGCTACCAGTGCCTCCATCGCCTTTAATAAGGCCGGATGACGCTTGATGTAGACGACAGCTGGGGGCGTCCACTCGTAAACTCTTTTGGGAATACGCTTCAGGATATGGCGCCCTTGATCAGTCATCCATGCGTCCAAGGTCTCTACTTTGACGCCATTTAGGCCCAGACCACCAAGCAGACGCTCCGTCAACCGCACCAGACCCTGCTCGGGTACCACGACCTGCATAAACCTAGGCGCGTAAAATCCAGGGCGCTGATAAGCAAGCAAAGCCATGCGGTGCAGCGCGACTGTAGTCTTGCCGCTACCGGCACCACCAAGAATGAGGAGAGCTCCGCGGTCCTCACGTCTAAGGATCTCGTACTGATCCTGATCGAGCAGCGCTGAGACATCAGGCAACTTCCGGTTGGTGATACCTATACCAAACTGCTGCACATTGACCGCAGTGCCGGCGCCACCGCTCAAATCTGGCGCGGACTGACTGCCGTAGCGATACCAAGGTTGTCCACGCTCACGGACCAAGTTGAAAGCAGGCGTGCTGACGCCAGTTAGCTCTCCACCATCAAACGTAATAACCCGCCGCATCACCAGCGTGCCTAAAGCAATACGACCAGGGAGTTCGAGCTCATATTCTTCGCCCTCACGGTAATTGAAGAACACCTTGGCCATCGCCGCGTGGCGCCAATCGATGATCGTCACCCCTAACTTGGTATCGATGAAGGTTTGGTAACCAATAAGTACATCGCGCGTGCGCCCATTTTCGAGTGTCTGCACATGAGCGAAGTAAGGCGCTCGCATATCCGGCAACTTCTTGGTGAAATCCCGAGCTGCTAAGCTGTGATGCGTGTACAGTTGCTGGAAGAGCGCCGGTAGGTCGTGCTCGTGTGCGCTAATAGCCTCATCACGAAGTTCGATGAGTCGCTTTTTGACGTCGTTCATGTCCGGCACAGCGGCCATCGCCTCGGCCCGAACCGCTTGCTTCACGTTTTCGTGAAGTGCGAGTTCCTGGTCGATGATCTTTTGTTCTTCAGGGGCCAAACTAGCCCCAACTTGCTGGCTCATGCTTACCTCTAGATGACGTCAAAAAAGGCTACTCACGGTATCACGGATTTCAGCCATCGTCGATCTAGAGGTAAGTCCTTACTGTGCCGGATTCGAAGCTGCGGCCGGCGCCGTGTGCGGCTGGATTTCAGGCAGCACCGTCACATCCAAATCAAGCGCCACCTTGAGCACCTCCTGAGCCGTATCTACAAAGACGAACTGAAGTTTACTCTTCACCTCCTCTGGTACGTCCCGCAGATCCTTCTCATTGCGCTTGGGTAGTAAGACCCTCTCAATACCTGCCCGGTGCGCTGCCATGACCTTTTCCTTGATCCCACCCACTGGCATCACTGATCCCCGCAGCGTGATCTCTCCCGTCATTGCCAGCACGGGGCTCACACGCCGTCCGGTGAAGAGTGAGGCCAGAGTGGTCAGCATGGCAACGCCTGCCGACGGACCGTCCTTAGGGATAGCCCCTGAGGGAACGTGAATATGAATATCTTTCTTCTCGTAATCAAAACCTGGGACAAAAGCTGGCAAGTTAGACCGCACCAGACTGAGGGCGATCTGTGCCGACTCCTTCATCACGTCACCTAGCTGACCCGTAAGGGTTAGCTTTCCGGAGCCTGGCATCAAACTGGCCTCAATAAATAGGATTTCCCCTCCAACCGGCGTCCAAGCTAGACCAGTCACTACGCCCGGGGGTGAGACCCGCTCGGCGACCTCGTGAACAAAGCGCTCTGGACCGAGGATTTCCTCAAGATCGCGTAGCTCAACCACTAGCTGTTCACCCTTAGCTTCAAGCACCTTTTCGGTCATGAAACGCATCGCTTCAGAAACCTTGCGTTCCAAATCCCTCACGCCTGCTTCCCGCGTATAGTGGGTGATGATCCGCATCAGCGCATCATCAGCGATTCTCAGCTCAGATGGCTTGATGCCGTGCTCAGTTAGCTGTTTGGGAATGAGATGGCTCTTAGCAATATGCAATTTCTCGGCTGTCGTGTAGCCGGTAAGTTCAATCACCTCCATCCTGTCTAACAATGGTCCAGGAATCGACTCGAGGTTATTGGCCGTCGCAATGAAGAATACCTTCGACAAATCAAAGGGCACATCAAGGTAGTGATCGGAAAAAGTCGCATTTTGCTCTGGGTCTAAAACCTCCAACAAGGCTGCCGCCGGATCCCCAGCAAAGCCGCGTCCAAGTTTGTCGATCTCATCGAGCATAAACACAGGGTTATTAACAGCAGCTCGTTTGATCCCCTGAACAATGCGCCCCGGCATCGCACCGACGTATGTGCGTCTATGACCGCGGATCTCAGCATCATCCCTTACACCGCCCAGGCTTACCCGGACAAACTTCCGACCAAGGGCCTTAGCTACGCTTTGACCTAAGCTAGTTTTGCCCACCCCAGGTGGACCAACAAAGAGCAGAATGGAGCCGCGACGATCATTCTTCAGTTTTAAGACTGCCAGATGCTGAATGATGCGCCGTTTGATCTTCTCGAGACCGTAATGTTCTGCATCAAGTAGGGTACGCGCCTGATCTAAATCGAGATTATCGACCGTGCTCTCGTCCCATGGCATGGCTAGTAGAAGGTCTAGATAATTACGAACCACATGCGTTTCTGGTGATGAGCTACCAAGATCAGCTAGGCGCTTAGCCTCATCGGCTGCAATCTTCTTGACCGCCTCGGGCATCTTCGACTTGCCGACTCTATCGACATAATCGTCGCGCGATTTCCCTGATTCATCCTCGCCGAGTTCCTCTTTGATCGCGCGCATTTGCTCTCGGAGGATCGCCTCGCGCTGCATTTTCCCCATTTTTGTCGACAGTTTTTCACGGATTTCGCTTTGTAGCTGCAACGCCTCTTTTTGCGTTTGCATGAGCTCCAAAAGCCGCAGGGCGCGAGCGCGCACGGAAACGGTCTCTAGCAGCTCCTGTTTAGTAGTGAGAGGAACCTCAAGGTATTCAGCGCATAAGTTCATTAAGAGGGCGGCGTCGTCGAGCCCATTGATCAGTTCAACTACTTGTCGCGTATCTCCAGGGATCAGCTGGAGTATGTCCCGCGCCATAGTTTTGACGTTGGCAACAAGAGCCTCGAGCGATTTGTCGTCGGCATCTTCGACGTCCAGTGACTCCTCCGCCAACGCCTCTATGAACTGTTCCACTTGTTCAAACTGGTTGACCTTCACGCGCGCTACCCCGCGCACCAGGACCTGGTAACCGCTTTCGGCTGAGCCGCGCATCTTTTCGACTTTGCACAGGGTACCCACGGCAAATACATCTTCGCTCCCAGGATCGCCGCTGACTTCAGCCTTTTGCGCTAAGGCAATGATGAGCCCATCGCGCTCATTGGCTGCCTCAATAGCAGCAACGCTGCGTGGACGCCCGATATTCAGTGGCAGTGTGGTGCCGGGAAAGATGACAACGTTGCGGGTTGGAAGTACCGGATACTTTTTCGTTTGCTCAAATTCCATGTTGGACCTCGCTCAACCTTTAGAGCCACTTGCACTTGGTAAAGATATGGTGCGATCGCCACCTGTCAATGCTCCCACCAAATATAAGGATGACTCACATTGGGAGGATCAAGGCAGTCATTTAGGCCCCATAAGACACAAAGAAGGCAGCAGTATCGGGTGGTTAGAACCCGCGAAGTATGGGAAGTGTCAAAAAAAACTTGCTCAAAACCTGTACGCCATGTAACTTAGAAATAGGCCAGGACACTGTGACAAAAGCTCGGGGGGGCTTGAATCTCAGAGGTACCTGGCCGATCTTTTTTGTGCTGGTTTATTTCGCGTCTTTTTGGCGCGCCAGCAGCTCAACCTTCTCGATAGCAAACATCAACGCCTGGTTGATGGGCATGATCTCGCTCAAGCTTGGGGTCGGCGCCAACGCAAACATCCGCATGTGAAAATCAGCGAACAACGGCACCTCGGTGCCATTGTCGATAGCCGTTTGCGCGGCCGCCACTGTCTCCGGCTGTAATCTTTTATGCCAAAAACAGGCGGCTAATGCTGGATGCTTAGTATCTTTTGTGCTCACAGCAGCAAATCCAAAAAGGCGGCAAAGACTAGGGCGCAGCGCATATTGCTGGCACCTTCCTAAGGTCTCGTCACGTGGATCAGGGGCATAAAACACACAGCGCCCCGAGGGATCTCGTGCGGCCTGGTCATACCACTTGTCGGCCTCGCTGTTTTCTACGAGTGACATAGCAAGCGGTAGCATCTCTACCACCTGCACTTCAATGCCTGGCTTCAAACAGCACTGGCCGCAGCCTTCGCGGCATTTGATTTGCGTCTTTGCAGCAAACTCGTCGGTGGCAGTCTGTGCCTCCTCAAGGAGCTCCATAGCTTTAATACTGTAGTCACTCACGAATGAGGACATATCACTCAACCTCGACCGATGTGGCCTCAGGCTTTAGGGGAATTTGCATGACATCTTTCTTGCCGACTGCACCAGATGCCGCGGCCGACCCATTGATATCGGCATCACGATTACCACTATTAACGCTGGATTTACTTGCCGCGGCGATAGCCTCGTTAGATGTCAACCACTTGATCACGCGCGTGAAATCAGCAAAGCGCGTGTGTTTACCTTCGGCGCCGAGAAAAACCATACCGAGTTGACGCCCTTCAAAAGTTTTGGCAGCAACGGCCAAACAGTAGCGCGCTATGTCCGTATAACCAGTTTTACCGGCGAGTATTTGCGCTATGTTTTTTGATAGAAGACGATCCGTATTCTTGATTTTTATATCACGGGTGCGCTCGCCTTTGTGTGCCACGAGTACGTATTCGGGCTTAGCCATAATTTCGGTTAGCATCGGATTACGCATCGTTTCTTTAAGAGCCACCATGACCTCGCGAGCCGTCGATACGTTCTCCGGCGATAGCCCGTCGGGTTCTTTAAACGAGGTTTTAACGAGACCCATCTTGCGCGCGCGCTCCGTCATCTTGTTAGCAAGTGCCGCCGGATCTAAGCCACAGGCCTCAGCCAAAGCCGGTAATGCTCTATTATCAGATCTCATTAGGGCGGCATGTAACAGGTCGCGGTGCGAATAACTCCAACCAGTAGTTAGTTTAGTTTTGTCGCCGCCCCTAGCGGCATCGCGATTGGACGGCGACATCTCATGCAAGCCGTCAGGATCAAGTTTACACTCTTCGGCAATGACCAAGGCACCAAAAATCTTCGATATACTTGCGATGGGCCGGACTACATCGGCGTCGCGTTCAAAAAGCGTTGTATTCGTGTCGAGATCCATGACGAGTGCAGCAGTCGATTTGATTTTAAGCTGCGTCAATTGTCCCAGATCTTTTGCATCACCCATACTTCTGGCTGCCGCAGCCGGCACTGATAACATACTCAAGCCGAGGCAAAATGACGCTGCTAACGAAGCCTTAACACGCACGAGAGACATGCCATACCCCTATCATTGCGACTCTGGACGTTGTCCTTTTAGCATTTGATTGTAGTACAAAAAGGGCCCAGCCGTCGCTGGTTGCTCTGGCCAAAAGTGCTTAGGATATTTGCGCCCCAATTCCGCCCTCAAGGCTGGGTAGTGCCGCTGCCAAAATCCCGCCAAATCACCAGTCACCTGCAGGGGACGGCGGTTGGGGCCAAGCACCTGCACAGTGAGGCCGGTTTTTCCAGCAAGGCGCGGGGTCTCGGTCAACCCATAAAAATCCTGAACAAATCCAGATATATAAGGATCCCTGTGCAGTTCATAGTGAACCTTGAGGCGCCGCCCATTGGCCAGTTTCAGCTCCGTCGGTGCTCCACGCCGAAGCGCCTCTTGCTGCGCGTAGGATAACTGCTCTTCGATGTAGGACCCGAGTGAGCGCTCAAGGATGTCCTTGAAACTGCGCTTGCCCCCACAAATTTCGGCCTGCAAAAGCTCCAGCATCTCCCCGTCAAAGGTCGGAAAACCCTCACCTTCACCCGCTTGCACCAGCCAAGCAAGGCGTGCATGGTAGCTGACAAGATCACTATCGTCGTCAAACGGTTTTGGCCAAACTTCCGCCAGTTTGGCGCGCAGTAGCTCCTCCAGTTGCGCAGCGTAATGACTAGATGCTGGCAACCGCGCCTCAGACACAATAAGCTCGCCGTACTTCACCTGCTCAAAGACATCTGCTCGAGATCCATCGTCGACCCAAATGGGCTGCGTCCGATGCATCACCAAAGTACTGGTCCCATCCTGCAACACAGCAGGAGACAGGGCCGAGGCGGCAAAAATCATCACACCACGATCGGCACTGCGACTTGCAGCCTCGGAAGCGTCAAAGACCAAGATAAAGGAAGCATCACGCACGGTCGAAGATTCACCTAAATAACCACCTCGACCTAGGCAGAAGTTGTACAGAGGTGGCTGATTCCTGCTCGAATTTTGAGGCAGGTTACGCTTTTTCGCCACGCGATCGGGAAATCCCGCGAGTAGGCACTTGGTCAAGCGCTCATCGTCGGCTAGACCCGGTCCGGGCCAATCGCCAAGTTTAAGTCGTCCAGCTAGCTGGCGATAAACAGACACGACATGTTTTACCTTGCCCATATCTATCGCGGCCGCTAGCGTCGCCGGTGCTAGTCTAGCCCCAGCCTCGAGTCTCGCAACTGCGTCTATCTGAAGCCTTAGATCACAGTCTGTCCTGACGGCCGGCTGCGCGCCGCGCTTAAAAACCATGCCCTCGCTGATCAGTGTCGCTGCCGCAAGCGCTGCCTCGCCGCATCCTGCCTCTTGGCCGGCGACGATGATGGCAGAGAGGCGCGGGTGGAACGGGAGCCGCGCCATGCTGCGTCCGCGAATTGTAATCTGATCGGTATCAGTGATGGCTCCGAGCTGCCTGAGTAGCTGCCGCGCCGACACTACCGCCGCCTCCATCGGGGCCTCAAACCAGGGCAGAGCCACGTCAAATCGAGCAACCGGTAGACCACTGCGGTCACGCAGGTCTTGTACCGTGAGAAACACCTCGGCCAAGTCCAACCGGCGGATGTCCGGTGCCGTGAATGGCTGGCGACCTAAAAAATCGCCTTCACTATACAGCCGGTAGGCCACTCCAGGGGCCATCCGTCCGGCACGTCCGCTACGCTGAATCGCAGCGGCTTGGCTGATCTTTTTGACGTCGAGGGTGGCAATGCCGCTCCATGCGGCATGTCCGGCGATCTTGGCTAAACCCACATCAATCACGCCCGTGACGCCTGGAATCGTGAGCGAAGTCTCTGCCACGTTAGTGGCAAGTATGACTTTACGCTTGGCGCTGGGGGCAAAGACTCTTGCCTGTTCAGCTGGTGAAAGGTCTGCAGCCAGAGGCAACGGGCTGACCTGATCTCTCAGAGTTTGCGCCAGCCTTTCGGCGCATCTCCGGATATCCTGCATCCCCGGCAGAAACACCAAGATGTCACCTTGGCAACGAGGATCCTCGGTCATCCTCTTGGTCGCACTCACTACCTGCTCCTCGATGGGATGGTTTTCTAGTCCCGTCAGATAGTCGATGGTCACGGGAAAGGTACGCCCTGGGATATCAAAGACGGCCGCCCCCGGGAGAAACTGCTCGAGCGACCTTGTATCTAGAGTTGCCGACATGACCACCAGCTTAAGATCGGCTCGCCGCGACTGCCGCAGCGCCGCGACCGCAGCCAAAGCAAGATCCGTGTGGAGGTGGCGCTCATGAAACTCGTCTATGACTACAGCCTCAACGCCGCGCAGTTCGGGATCATCCTGCAACAGTCGAAGGAACACTCCCTCCGTCACGAACAGGACGCGGGTCCTACCTGACTGTTTGGAGCCAAACCTGATGCTATAGCCAACGGTCTCCCCACAGGCTTCGCCCATCTCCTGAGCGATCCTCTCGGCAGAGAGCCTGGCGGCAAGACGCCTTGGCTCCAGCACGACGATCCGCCCACGCACCGCGTCGAGGAGGGCGCGCGGTAGCTGCGTCGTCTTACCAGCCCCGGGCTCGGCCTTGACTATAGCTATCCCACGGCTACTCAAAGAACCTGTAATCTCTGCCAAAAATGGGGTGATAGGCAACTTTGTCGCAGTTGTCATGCGGCACTGCTCGCTTTTTTTTCACTAAGTCATCATGACTGGCCGGCCAAGTCTAACACTTGGTCGGAACCTGGAGCTAATATGTCTAAGTCAGCCACGATTCAAGCCACATTGGCCTGACTAATGACAAGGACGACTAAGACGATGTTCCAGAGCGCCTACGAACTAGAAGCACGCATCAAAGCCTCGAAGCCTCGCCCCACAGCGCGCCGTGAACTCATGCCCATCGGCCAAACGGGTTCGTCGCTCACGAAATTAATGCGCCGCATCCAAGGTAAAGTCGCATCGAAGTGATGCGACCCTATGCGACCACTTTGTTAATTAGAGCAAGAAATTCGTTGTCAAAAAGCGCGACGAATCTCTGTCGAGTATGCCCCGCACTACTGCCTTTCCGACGCTATCCTGTTTAGTCGCTACCATAGACCGAATACTAAAAGAGCGCAGTGCATCGTGCACGCTGAGCGTACCCTCTGCCGAGCTCTTGCGCCCGGTGAATGGAAAGACGTCCGGACCACGCTGGCATTGAGCATTCAAATTAATGCGGCACACTTGATTCACCAGACGATCGACCAGAGGACCCACAACTTCCGGATCGTGACCGAAAATGCTGACTTGAGCGCCGTATTGAGATGCGACGATATACTCCTCCACTGCGGCCAAATCATCGTAGGTGTGCACAGGAATCACCGGGCCAAATTGCTCTTCCATGGCAATTTTCGCGGTTAGCGGCACATCCGTCAACACAGCGGGGTGAAAGAGCGTCCCCGCGACCTTACCACCGCGCCCAGGATTCGCTAAAACCGCTCCTAATTTAACGGCATCGGTGATCAGATCGACCAAATAAGCCGGCTTTCCTGCATCGGGCAAGGGCGTCAACTGTACGTTTGGATCCCAAGGCATGCCGCGCGGCAAACTCTCAACTTTTTGCACGAGGGCTTCGTGAAACTCGTGAGCGATAGAACGGTGTACAAAGATCATCTTTAATGCCGTACAGCGCTGACCGTTGAACGACAGCGCTCCACGTACACATTCGGTGGCAGCAACGTCAACAGTGGCATCAGGTAGAAGTATAGCTGGATTTTTTGCATCGAGCCCAAGAATGCTCCGCAAACGATGCGGATTCGGATGCGACAATTTTATTTTATTTGCTACCGAGCTTGATCCGATAAAGGCCAGAACATCGATCTTGCCGCTTTGTATCGCCGGTCCAACAATATTACGCCCGGCTCCATTAACGATGTTCACCACACCGGGAGGAAAAGCCTCTTGAAATCCGTCGAGCAAATAATCCCACAGCAACTGACCGTAGCGTGGCATCTTTACGACCACAGTGTTACCCATGACTAAAGCCGGGATGAGTGTTGTGAAGGTTTCGTTAAGAGGGTAGTTGAATGGTCCCATGCACAATGTCACTCCCAGCGGGGCCCGGCGGATTTGTGCCATAAGCCCACCGACAAACTGAAACCGGCTTGAGTCCCGGTCCAGCCTTTTAACCTCCTCAACCGTATCGTCTATGTATTGGATCGTGCGATCAAACTCACCTTGAGCATCGGCCCAGGTTTTGCCGATCTCCCACATGAGCGAGCGACACACCATGCCGCGCGCGGCGCACATTTTCTCCCTAAAAACGCTGAGCGCGTGCAAACGCTCTTCCATCCGGGCCAGCGCCCACGCGCCCTGACCGCGATTCCAGGCCCTCGACGCCGCATCTACAGCCAACATCAAAGTGTCAGCGTCCACATTGGGCGTCTCACCAATTAAGACCGGTTGTCCGTCCTCGCTACACTGGCTGTAAACTTCACGCGTCGCGTAGCCTTTTGAGACGATTTCACCGCCTATCAAAATCCGACCGCGGATCCACGGCATACGCGCACTGACGTCGGTAATCATGATGGCTCCTATTTATGAGATAGTTCAGGTACTTAGCTGCGTTACCTAAGACTATAATCATCCCGAGCCATGATTCACAATGCCAACATCGAGCAAATGCTGCTCTGCGGCCGCATGAAGTTTTTACACCTGTCGCGCTATCAGTCGCTGGCCCCATGAATCTAACAAGTATAAACACTCATAAATTTGGACACTTATAAACTGGCTTCGTTTTTGCTGAGTAGCATAGTCGTCTGCGCTCAAGGAGACACGAAGATGCAGCACTCTGATTCTGAACACTACCCAAATGCCTACTGCGTCAAATGCGGAACGGAAACCGAGACAAAAGGGAAACACACGGTGCTACTCGCCAATCAGACGCGCGCGCTGAAGGGACTGTGCGCCCATTGCACGTCGGAAGTTTACCGCATCATGCCAAAAATCAAGGCGGCAACGGCAACAGCACCACTGACTGGCGCCGAAAAGCGTCACTATCCAGACGCCTTTTGCCTTAAGTGTCAGGCTCACACGCCGACCAAGAATGCGCATACCGTGATCTTGGACAACCGTAGTAGAGCAGTAACCGGTAAGTGCGGCCACTGTAGCCACGACGTCTACCGCATCATAGGCCCTGCTTCGGTACCAACCCTGAGTGCTACCACTAAGGACACTGTCGGGAACCATTCCAAAGCATCGAAAACCCCAGGCTTGGCGCTCCCGGTGAGGGCTAACCTGCGCCTGATTAAATCTCCTGAGACTACGAAAACATCGTTATCTGGAATCTATCACAGTGCCTGGACACCTCGTCTGCTGATTGGTCTGATTGTGGTTGGCATGTTTGCGATCGGCTTGATGGCGATGAATCAACTCTAGTCCGATGTAAGCAAGCGGAAATTAAACCTAAACTCTGTATCTGCAGGATGCGGAGTGAGGACTTGAGATTTATCGACGTCGGTGCCATAGTGGCGCGCGATGTCGATATTCATAAGCTGCCAAAATCTAGCCAAATCCTACCATGGGCGCTCCCTGTTCCAGTCCCTATCGGTGACTGTTAGCGCGGGGGAACGCCTCGGTATCATCGGTCCCAATGGGGCTGGGAAGTCTACGTTTTTGCGTTTACTTGCATCGCTCGAGGAGGCAGACAGCGGCTTGATCACGCGGCAGCGGGGCCTACGCGTTGCCTACATCGAGCAAACCGCGGCATTCCCGCCAGACGAGACAGTGGGTGACCTTATCGCGGCGGCGGCTAAGTCTTCAGCGCTCAATCCCGACGAGGCTAGCGCCCGCAGTCAAAAACTGCAGGGGCAACTTGGCTTTGATCCCAGTGCCAAAATCTCCAGTCTATCCGGTGGGTGGAAGAAGCGTCTCAGCATCGCCATAGCCATGGTGCAGGCACCTGACGTCATGCTGCTCGACGAGCCTACCAACCACCTTGATCTTGAGGGCATCCTCTGGCTCGAGCGCGTGCTTAAGCATGCGCCGTTTGCCTGGGCGATGATCAGTCATGATCGCTATCTGCTCGAGCGCGTGGCTGCACGCATTCTTGAAGTGGCTCCCATTTATCCAACTGGCTCTTTTATCAGCGATGGTAATTACGGGTCGTTCCTGACAAAACGTGCTGAATATCTTGAACGTGAGCAACGCCTGTCCGAAACTCTGGCAAATAAGGCCCGTCGTGAAGTCGCCTGGCTGCGTCGCGGTGCGCAAGCGCGCACGACAAAAGCGCAGTACCGGATTGATGAAGCCAATAAACTGCTTCAGGATCTTGACGCGGTTAAAGGGCGGCTAGTCCATCGCGAGACGAGAATTGATTTCAGCGCTACCGGTCGCAAAACTAAACGCCTGATAGAGTTAACAGATGTCTCGCGTCGTCTTGGTGATCGTACCATCGTCGACAACCTAAGTTTTGTCGTCATGCCCGGCATGAGCATTGGCCTCATGGGCGCCAACGGTACCGGTAAGACGACGTTACTTAAGCTGCTTGCGAGAGAATCTAAACCTGACGGCGGCGCTATTGATTTTGCCGATAACCTTAAAGTTGTTTACTTTGATCAGGAGCGGAGCAAACTTGACGGAGCAGTAAAGCTCAGCGATTTCTTTGGCGATGGTAGTGACTCGGTCGTTTTTCGCGGGCGTTCCATCCATCTTGCTAGTTGGGCGCGGCGTTTTCAGTTTCGTCCCGAGCAACTACAGCTGCGGATCGAGGATCTCTCCGGCGGTGAAAAAGCGAGAGCCCTAGTGGCTAAGCTGATGCTAGCTCCGGCTGATGTACTTCTACTGGATGAGCCGACCAACGATCTTGACATCCCCACTCTTGAGGCTCTTGAAGAGAGTCTGCAGGATTTCCCAGGTGCTATAGTCCTTGTCTCGCATGACCGTTATTTTCTGGGCCAGATCACAAATCTCCTCATTGGTCTCGATGGCACGGGTAACGTGGGACTCTTTGCTGACATCGAGCAGTGGGAGGACACGCTAGGTAAGACACGCTCGTCGGATAAAACGGAGAGCGCCGCCGATTCGTCAGCCGCTAATGGCAAGAATACTACTCGCCCAAAACCGAGCACGAAGCGCCTGTCCTATCTCGAACAACGAGAGTACGACGGCATGGAATCGGCCATAGCCGCAGCTGAAGCAGCGCTCGAACTTGCGCAAAGTCAGGCCGAAGATCCTGCCGTTGCGACGTCTGCTCTTAAATCCACCGAAGCCTTTGCTGCGCTTGAACAAGCTCAGACCAAAGTCGACAACTTATATGCCCGCTGGGCAGAGCTCGAAAGCAAACTGACATGAGCCGTCTCTCCTTTAATCTCGTGGCAGCGGCCACCGCGTCGCAGGCACGCGCTGGCACTATGCAAACACTTCATGGCCAAGTACGTACTCCAGTGTTTATGCCCGTTGGTACACAGGCCACAGTTAAAGGGATGCGCGTCGAGGAACTTCGTGCAGTTGGGGCGCAAGTGCTGCTTGCTAACACCTATCATTTGTTGCTGCGCCCAGGACCGGAAGTATTCCGTCACTTTGGCGGTATCCACCGTTTCATGAACTGGGATGGACCAGTTCTAACGGACTCGGGAGGATTTCAGATTTTTTCCCTGCCAAAAGAGCGGCGTATCACTGAAGAGGGCGCAAGTTTTCGCAGTTATGTCGACGGCAAAGCGATACTGCTGAGCCCCGAGGTCAGCATTGCGACGCAGCGCGCCATAGGTAGCGACATCATGATGGTATTAGACGTCTGCGTGCCCTCTACCAGCACCTATGACGTATCCGCAAAGGCGATGGAACGGACCCATCGCTGGGCATTGCGTAGTTTAGCTGCGCGCGAGGATAGTCCTCAGTCATTATTCGCCATCGTTCAAGGCGCCTGCGATGAGAATCTGCGACGCGAGAGTGCCAGCTTCTTGAGGGAGCATCCGTTTGACGGCTTTGCCATCGGTGGTCTAGCCGTGGGTGAAACCAAAGACGAACGCGAGCACTTTTGTGGACTCGCCACGTCGATGCTACCCGATCATCTACCACGTTACTTAATGGGCGTGGGTACTCCCATTGATCTGCTTGAGGCGGTTCACCGCGGCGTTGATATGTTTGATTGTATTTTGCCGTCTGCTCTGGCGCAGCAAGGCACAGCGTTTACCCACAGGGGATTAGTGCGCCTCAGACGCAGCGTTTACAAATTTAATGATGTGCCAATTGACGACGAGTGCACCTGCTACACGTGTCAAAATTACACGCGTGCCTATTTGCATCATTTGACCAAAGCCTCTGAGGGCTTAGGCTGGCACATGATTACGCAGCACAACCTGCACTTCTACGGCGAACTGATGGCGGAGATGCGGCAACACATCGTTGACGACACCTTTGCCGAATACAGGCTCGCTAAACGCCAGGAGATCACGGTGGTCGACCGCGATTTCCCGACTAATTCAGTTCAAACGCTGAGCTAGCGCTGAATCGATAGCATCATCCAGAACTGCGCGCCCAACGCGCACGCCATCAAGAGATGCGCTAACGATGCCGCCGGCAAATCCTGCGCCCTCACCGCACGGGAACAATCCAGGATGACTGACTGACTGGAGATTTCTGTCCCTGGTCATCACTATGGGCGATGAGGTTTTAGTCTCGACGCCGACCACAAGGGCGTCGGGCGCGATGTAGCCGCGCATTTTTTTATTATAATCGACGACGGCTTCTTTCAGGGCTGATGCGATAAATTCCGGTAAAATCTTGTCGAGCCGTGCACTCGTGACGCCCGGCTCGTAAGTAGATTTCATGTCCCCACGACTGAGGCGGCCAGCCATAAAATCGACCATCCGCTGAGCAGGTGAGTGATAATTACCCCCACCAGCGGCAAAGGCAGCCTTCTCAATAGCAGCCTGAAATTTCACACCATCAAGGGGATGACCGCGGTAATAATCTTCGCGCAGCACGTTCACTACAACTGCAGCGTTAGCAAAACCACTGTTGCGCGCATGATAGCTCATGCCGTTGATAGCTAAATGTCCGGGTTGAGCGTTGGTCGGGAGCAAATGTCCACCTGGACACATACAGAAGGTCCAAATGCCGCGATCTTGAGCATGCGCAGCGAGTTTATATTCTGCTGCCGGCAGTATCTCGCAACTACCAAACTGAATCTTATTTATGACTTCCTGCGGATGCTCAAAGCGGGCACCAACGGCAAAAGGCTTAGGCGCTATGGCTAGTCCACGATCAAGTAACATCTCGTAGGTGTCACGCGCTGAGTGACCGATGGCCAAGATGAGATGATCCGTCTTGTAGGTGACACCGTCGTCAAGAGTGACGCGGTACCTGGCCTCGGTCCCACCACTCTGCACATCAACAAAGCGACGCTTGAAGAGAAACTCACAGCCAGCAGCTTCGAGTGCCGTCCTTTGGTTCTTGGCAATACGCAGGAGGTAATCCGTACCGATATGGGGATGAGCCTCGTAAAGAATCTCGGCAGGCGCACCGTAGTCGACCCATTGTTGAAACAAAAATTTGACCAATGGGTGATTACGACCACAAGTTAATTTACCGTCGGAGAAGGTCCCAGCACCACCCTCGCCAAAACAGTAATTACTTTCCGAATCGAAGCTTCCGTCCCGCCTGAGCTTTCCAACCGTACGGAGACGTTGCTCAACAGGCTCACCGCGCTCAACGATTAGACAGGGTTGTCCAGCCCGAGCCAGTGCAATCGCTGCAAAGGTACCAGCGGGTCCGCTGCCAATAATGATCGGCATGTGCCTAAATCGATAAGGGCCGGCAGGTAAGCCATCAAGCGGATCAGCGACCGCTTCCGGGCCTACAGCTTCAGCCACCCCACCAGCATGGGCAAGAACGCTGGGCTCGTTGTAAACATCGACATCGACTTGATAATGGTAAACGATCCGAGCTTTACGCCGGGCATCGAGGGACTTCTTGCGAATGATGAGCGACTTTACCGTGGATGGATCGACTGACAACTTGGTGGCAACAGCATGAAGCAACTGGTCGTCACCAGCAGCGTTGACTGGGAGTTCGACGTCCTTGAGGCGCAGTGTCATGACTAAAATGTCCCTGTTTGGTCGGTCGAGGTTAGAGGCGTTCGTCACTGACGAAGCCCGCGCCTTATAGCACAAATCCAGCCGATTTGTGTCCATGTGGACGCAAATGGCTGGATTTACTAGGATCTAAACCGACTAAGCTGGAATCTTAGTGACTGGTTGGCTGTACGGTGGCCTTCACAACATCCTTGAACGACTTGTTAGCCAAGGACATGCGACGGTTGTTCATGAAGAAGCTAGGTGTGCCCGTGACACCCGACTTGCGCATGTTGTCGGTGGTGTTCTTCACAAAGTTGGCGGCTTCTGGAGAATTCACACAAGCATCGATTTTAGCCTGGTCGATGCCGGCCTCTGCTGCGAGGGCAACGACAAAATCCTTAGAATCTGGGTCAGACAGCTTCCAACCCTTCTCTTTCGCGGTGGCAAAAGTCTTCTCATGGTACTTCCAGAACGCGTCGTCACCCTGCTGACGGGCACAGAATGCACCGCGTGCCAAGGTGCCACTCAAGCCAGCTGGCTGAAGCGCGTAAGGCACTGCCACAAAGCGGAACTTGTCGCCTAGCTCTTTGTAGGTGGCCTCCACCTCAGGTGCCATCGCTTGGCAGTTGGGGCAGAGATAGTCGGCCACTTCAACCACGACGTTTGGCGACCCGGCTGGTCCCCGGGCACCGTAGCCGTCCAAGACTATATTAACTTTTGGCGAGGTGGGCTCTGGCGCTAACATAACAAAGCGCTTTTTTGCCACGAATTCCTGATTCTTAGCGCGGACAGCGTCGGTCAATTTCTGGGTGCGCAGATAACGCTCGATCTCAGGTTTTACCTGATCGATGGGGGTATTTTCGGGGAGGCGGGCTTTGTTAGCTTCGTAAACCTGCATGATCTCCTGATCGGTAGGTGCAGGCGTCTCGACTAGCACATCAAAGGCTGGGATGGAGTCAGCTTTAACGTTCTTGTCCTTGTCCTTAGCTAACCCAAACTGAAGAGCAAATTGGTTGATGAGCGCATTTTGACGATCGAACGCCTCAGCGCGGATATCGTAGAGATTCGAACGGATATCGGCCGGAAGATCCGACTCCTTGTACTTGGCGCCGTCGAGTTCGAAGAGGGTGATGTCCTCAAACTTGCCGCCGCCCTTGAGACTAGCTGCTCCGTAACCGATAATTGCTCCCACTACCAATCCACCTACAATGCCTGCTCCGGTATTCATGGTTCCCTCGTCCTTAAAAGTATTGCACTAGCTAACTAAGCTATAACCTTATCAGTAACGTCCTATCCATTCATCATCCCATCAATGTAAGCTGATTGCAATCCCTAGGGAAAGTCTTAAGTACTCAACTTCTATATGCTATTTGAAAGACCATGGGCGAAGGCCCACGACAGCCCCTGTTTCCCATGGCGGCAGACCGCCAGATATGGTAACTCATCGCTCTAGTCCTGCCGATCGTGGTGGGGCTCAGTTGGTCGAAATGTAAGGTTTTGGCCGCTGTCGAGAGATCAGTGCACGGCTGAGCTGTGCCAGTTTGCAAGGGAAGAGTGAGTATGACTAGGAAGTTATTTGTGGGCGGCTTGAGCTGGAACACCAACGATGACGGTTTGCGTCAAGCGTTCGCACGTTTCGGTGATATTGACGAAGCCAAGGTTATCTTGGATCGTGAGACCGGTCGTTCACGCGGTTTCGGCTTTGTGACCTTTCTAGACGCGACGTCAGCTCGTAGCGCCATCCAAGAGATGAACGGCGCGGCCCTTGACGGTCGTAACATCAAAGTTAACGAGGCAGAAGAGCGTCCACGCACTGGCGGCGGCGGCCCACGTTCTGGCTCTAGCCGCGGTAGCTTC
The DNA here is from genome assembly GCA_016874735.1 of Deltaproteobacteria bacterium. Classification (NCBI taxonomy): domain Bacteria; kingdom Pseudomonadati; phylum Myxococcota; class Myxococcia; species Deltaproteobacteria bacterium. The sequence continues at coordinate 288,163 of VGTI01000001.1, read as the reverse complement.
GACGGCAACCGCTGGTAATTGGTTCCCTAGATCGATGAACTCGTAAACTTAACAGTGGCGAGCGGCGATCTAGGATCCGCCTTTACACGCTAAGGCTATTAAGCCACCCAGGTCTGACTGGGTGGCTTTTTTGCGAGCGATCTGATCCGCATAGGACTTCGGCACAAGTGACTACCGCTATCCATAAATTTGTTACAGCTGCGCGCAGTGGCCAGTTGCCTAATGTCATTGCAAGACTTGATTCGGGATGGGCCATCCTCGGGGAGAGGCAGATCTTGCGGGGTTACTGCTTGCTGCTCCCAGACCCAGTGGTGCCCCACTTAAATGCCCTGAACGGTCGGGATCGAGACTGCTTTCTCAGTGACATGGCGCGCCTTGGTGATGCCTTACTCCGTGTGACCGGAGCAGTACGTATGAATTATGAAATGCTGGGTAACTTAGAACCGGCATTACATGCGCATGTGGTCCCACGGTACAAAGATGAACATCCGGATTTAGCCAGTAAGCCCATCTGGTTCTACGATTGGTCGATTGCAAAACCGTTTGACCAGGTCGAAGATAGTCAGTTGTTGCAGCAGATAAAAAGGGAGTTAGGTGCATGAGACGACTAGGTGAGGCCATGCCCAAGGGTGATGCAGAGAGGTTTTCCAGATTCCTCCAGCACCAAGGTATCGACTGCGAACTACGTGACGACGATCACGACCAAGTTATGATTTGGATCATCAACGAGGATCACCTAGATACTGCTGAGCAGCATCTCCGTGACTTCCAGACAGCGCCTGAAGACGTTCGCTTTCAAGCCAAATCTCTGGCACCCAGCACCCACATCACTACAACGAATGCAGTGTCAAAGGCAAAAGTCAGTGAGCGCGGTCGCATGATTGATGTCCGCAATGAGATTTTTGCCCGCTCACCGTCACGACAAATGCCTATCACAATCGTTCTGATCGGACTCTCGGTTCTCGCCACTTTAGCTAGTGGGCTGCCGGGGCTAGGCGGATTCTCCCGTCTACTCTACTTTTCCGAATATCTCGGGGGTAATTTCCCAGAGATTATGCACGGTCAAATTTGGCGACTTGTAACACCAATATTCTTGCATGGTGGGATCTGGCACCTATTGTTTAATATGATGTGGATCTATCAACTTGGTGGCGCCATGGAAATCCATGAGGGGTCACGCTTTTTATTACTGTTCACACTAATAATTTCGGTTCTAGTAAATACCGCCGAGTACCTCGCCACAGGACCCATGTTTATAGGTATGTCAGGGGTTGTGTATGCGATGCTTGGCTACGCTTGGATCATGAGCCGACACCAATACAACTCACCCTATGAACTCGGGCCTGGCACCACTTTTATCATGATGGCATGGCTGGTTTTGTGTTTAGTAGGAGTCATACCAGGTGTGGCCAACACCCAGCATGTGATCGGGCTTTTCCTTGGTGGCTTATTAGGGCTCTATCGGTCGCGCTACATAAGCACCTGGCTACGCCAAGCACGACGCAAATGAGCGGTCTCTTGCCATAATACACGTCACTAGACGTCCAGTCGCTGCGCGCGCAAACCGTAACTTGCGTGAAATCCAAGTAGCCATAGGCGTGGCAGTTTGGTCATACCAAACTTGTGCGGCAGCGCGTATGACTCACGAAATACTCTCGGAGCCGATTCAGACTCTAGAGTTTTCAGTGCAGTCTTAAACCTGTCAGCACCCAAAATAGCCGCAGCACGACGATCAGCTCTATTTTCAATCTCGCGACTATAGTAACGGATGAGTAAGGCAGTAAACGGTAGAAACAGCACTTCTAGAATCGCGGTCAAAACTCGCTCAATCGTGTCGGATGGGGTGTCCTCCTCAGCTGTACGCAGCGAGGTGCCGAGAAGTAGTGCAAACATCCTCGTGGGGAACAGCGTAAATGCCATGACTACGCCTTGCAGCAACAGTAAGGGAATAATTTCACCTGACGCTATCTTAGTCACACAGTAACCAATGATCGCACGCATTTGTGAATCATCCGCGCGATCGAGAGCTCCCTTTGAAATGGCAATGGTGCTGCTCCGCCGGCTCCGCGCTACGACGATGGCGTTGATGTCTTGGACCGGGTAAACTGCGAGTTTAGGCTGATGCTTTAGTCCTGCTGCCAAGCTCAGTGCGGCAACCAATGCCTGGATATTTGCCAAAGATGGTTCATCGCTTTTGACGTATTCCGCTCCAACCGACCATACGGCCATATCGTTAGCTAAGTACCACGTAGATAAAGCTCCCGTCAGAGCGATACCACCGGCCCAAAAAAAGACCGCATACTCGCGCGCACCAACCAGCTCTTTGAGTCCTAGCTTACTCAGCCAATAGTCAGCAAAAGCAATCGATAAGCCTGTGCAAATGACGCCAATCATCAGAAAGACCGCTTTAAACATAGATCACTTTTTTCTGGCATCGCCGTAAGTGTTTACTAAATAGTCGACAATGCCTTTAACCTGATCATCAGGGACGGGTGCGCCGAAAACCTCTTTCATCTTTTTTACCTCTGCCGTCCAGAATGCACGTGGCATGCCAGGAGGCTGGGTGAGGACGTAATCCGCAGAATGACACCCCATGCAATAGGCATTGGCCATATCAACGCCGGGACCATTACGATATACAGCTGACTCTTCAGGTAACGAGATCGCAACATTGGCCTTAACGCCTTCAGTTACCAGCATGAGCGCCAGCGCTATCCATAGTGTCTTCATATTGCCACCACAGGTAACGATTCGATCACATTGCGTCGGTAGCCAGAGGGGTTCCAAGTAGCTTCCATCGGCTGAACCTGTCCATCATTAGCGCTAGCGCGGACCAAAAGGTGGTGACTGCCCTTAGTGTTTAAAGTGAGATCAAATCGCCAGGGCCTGAATGAGTAGCGCCCGTAGTCGCGTCCAAGCTTTGCACTTTGCCAAGTAGTGCCGTTATCAAGCGACAAATCGACGGCGCGGATCCCGCTACCACCGTCAAAAGCAATACCATGTACCGCGGTGACTTGCCCAACGCGCAGGGCCGCACCTGGCTCGAGGCTAGTGATGAAGGACCGCACTACCATTTTGCCGATGGGTCTTGTCGTCTTTGCAGTAGTACCTGGTACGACACAGCCACAGTCATTGTCGGGGATGCGGTAGCCCTTACCCATGAAGAATCCCTGGAACTCTTGATCCACCACATGAATGTCACTCAGATGCTTAACCCAGTAAGTACCGTAATATCCGGGCACGACAAGACGCAGTGGGTAGCCATTGAGTAGCGGTAAATCAGCATCGTTCATGGCATACGCGAGCAGCACCTCACCATCGCGAGCGTGAACGATGTCTAGCGCCTTGATGAAATCTGGCGTCGTCGGCAAGAGTGGTGCATCCAAGCCATTGAACGTGACTTGCCGCGCTCCAGACTTAACTCCAGCTCGGTCGAGCACGAGTTTAAGGGGAATGCCGCGCCACTTGGCATTACCCATGGCACCGTTAGCAAGTTGACCGCCACCCACCCGCGGTTCGACAAACCCGCGGCTATTTCCAGAGCACTGATTGACAGCAACAATCTCGGATTCTTTGAATTGTGTGCGCAATTCGGTTAGAGACAAAGACAATGGGCGGTCCACTAGGCCTGATACATTCAGGCGGTAGGATTCGATATCGATAGACAGAGGTACATTAGCTAGGTGATAGCGGACGAAGAACGCATCATTGGGCGTGAGGACACCCTCTTTGAATACACTAAAAGGTGTCTCTAGCTGAGGGGGGCGCGTCGTTTGACGTATCAGGGGACGCTTCTGAGGATAAGCAACCAAAGGGCGCTCACCATTGGCAAAAGGCAAGACCACACTTTTGGCCAAAGCTGATGAAAAAATTCCATCAACCGTACCGGCTGCCAGGAGCAAACTCGCTTTCTGAAGGAAGGACCGACGATCTCGACTTTGTTTTTCATCCTGCACGGCGACTGTCCTCCGGGGGAGGGGGATCCAAGTGTCCCCACGGAAGGTCAAGCGGGCCAACCGGCCTATTTTGCCTCGGCGAAGGGAACAACCACTCTGATTTCTTCCACTTCATTTTGTTTCTTCGGTGGCAACTTTACAATATGTAATGCAGCAAGCACCTTGATGATCTGGTAGGTAGGATCGATCTCGAACCAACGTTTGGCGAAATTGGGGTCTAGCCCGAACCGATGATGGTTGTTTTGGAAAAGCTCGCCGAACGTGACAAAATCAAACGGCAGCGTGTTGCGTGACTGATCGCTCACTTTAAAGTTGCGGTAGCCGTACTTGTGACCACACCAGTTGACGATCGCACCATGCACCGGCCCCATCAGGATCTGGACGGGCAGTAGCAACCACTGCCACCAGGCAGTAGCAAATGTAGCATAGAACGCTACGTAAAAGACTACCCAAGCCACGCTTGATAGCCGGTTAAATCCGATTTTGTCAAGTAGCGGCCACTCCGGGTACCGCTCCCTCGTAAACGCTCCTTCCACCTCGACCGTGCGCTCGCAGATATCTTGGTATCGTTTCTTCGTATCCCACATCATCGCCATCACGTTGCCGTACATGGTGGGGGTATGCGGATCGCGCGGAGTATCGCTATAAGCGTGATGCTGCCTGTGCAAAAGCGCATAACCACGAGGATTCAGGTAAGACGAACCCTGAGCCACATAAGTGAGAAGATGAAAAAAACGCTCCCAGAACTTGTTCATCGTGAACATCTGGTGCGCGCCGTACCTATGCAGGAAGAAGGTCTGGCAGAAGATAGATAAGAAGTAGTGGGCAATGAAAAAATAGACGATAATCATATGACTACCCCCGGACTAATGGGTGCAGGACGCCGAATCACTCGGTTAGCACCACTATAACCCCGTTATCGGAAGATTCTTTATCTCCACCTGTAAAAAGAATGTCACCAATCTGTAAAAGAGCACCGTAACATCTGAATCTGCCGAAAGACACCGGTCAGATGACCGAAAAAATGGCGCTTTTACCAATTAATTACAAAGAAGATGTTAAGGGAAACGCCGAAAATACCGAAAAGCGCGCGCATTTAGTGGATCACTCTGGAGGATTTCCATGAGTCAAGCGATTGCAAGCACAAAAGCTGGGGCGGTCTCTCCGGTGAATCACGGAGAAATCGACGTTTTTCTTGTAGGCTATGCGGATCCATACCCGAGTTGGCTTTCTAAAGACATCCAGCAAATCACACTGCAAGTGTGCGCTCGGATTGTTGCTACTTACCGCAACTTTGACTCCGATGATGGTTCAACCAACACCTGGTGGGTTGCAGTGGTCGCCTTTGGGGAGGGTTGGCACAATAACCACCATGCCTTTCCCGATGTGGCCCGTGCAGGCATCAAGTGGTGGGAAATTGATCCAACAATGATACTGATCAGGGCACTCGAACGTATCGGAATAGTCACCCAAGTTAAACGCCGCCAGTAAACAAAAAGAGCCACTAGGCATACGCCCAGTGGCTAGCATCTCTTCTCAGAGAAGTCGGCCTAATTATTTATGGCCTTCTCCATGAGCGTCGCCTGCAGCAGGAGCGGTCTCAGCAGCGGGTGCTGCAGCAGCTGGCTCAGCAGCAGCTGGCTCAGCAGCTGGAGCGGCCCAGGTGCCATGCTTCTTGGTGCAAGCAGCTTCGTCTTTCACGTAGACTTTTTTGCCATTCACTTCACAGTTTGGCTCTTTTTTTGCGCCTTTTGCCATTGCTACCGAGCTGGTGAGAGCGGCAAGGGAAACGCCAACGAGGATGTTACGGAAAAGCATAGTCATACTCCTTCGGATGAAAGTTCGTTGCCGATTCAATACCGGCCAATAACCTTACTCCTTGCAGGATTGTGGCCAATACGCACCGACCCCACCTGCCAGAATAACCAGCTGAAATAATTGCCTAATAATTCTGGCCGGGTAGCCAAGAAGTCGCAGTTCTGAGAATTTTTCTCGGCCAGTTTCTCAAATTTGAGAATTTAGCGGAAAACTCAAGGCTACCTCTGACCCACGCTGCCTGCTACCCCCCGCGAGGTCACTTCTGGGTCCGATAGCCACTTCGCCGCGGTGCGCATCCATAATCTTTTTGACTGTACTGAGTCCTAGTCCGGTACCTTTCTCCTTGGTTGTAAAGAAGAGGTCAAACAGCCTGCCAGCTGGATGCGAGGGCAGTCCGATACCATCGTCGCGCAGGATGACTTTCGCCGCATTACCATCGGCTTGCACGTCCACTGTTAATCGGCCATTGATCGACATCGCTTCCACGGCATTTTGTATGAGATTTACTAAAGCCTGTTTGACCCGGTCTGGATCGAGATTTAGCTTCAACTGCTTGGGACTTACAATGACGTCACAGCGAATCTGCTTACCCTCAAAAACGCCTCGATAAAGCTCTACGGTATTCTTCACTAAGGCCCCCAGATCGGTTGTCTGCAATTGCAAGTTTAGGGGACGAGCATAATCAAGGATGCTTGAAACTAAACGGTCAAGGCGACCTATTTCCCCGCGCAGATCTTTAGTGACCTGCACTCTCACGGCATCGCTGCTTTTGGCTAGCTCTAGGCGCGACAGGAGCAGGGACATAGCATTGAGGGGATTACGAATTTCATGCGCCAAACTAGATGCCAGCGTGCCGATAGCAGCGAGTCGCTCACTGTCTATGAGTTTACGCTCGCTCTCCTCTAGGCGCTCGAGTATCCGTTCTTGAAAAGCCGCAACTTTACTGCGCATCTTATCGAATTCAGAAGCGAGAAAGGCCACCTCGTCAATACCTTCGGGAATAGTGAATGGCTGCGCAAAATCACCTGTAGCCACACGTTGCGCCCCATCAACGAGCGTCATAAGTGGACGCGTGATCGATCTTGTTAACAAATAGGTGAGCAGTATGAGCAGTCCAATCAGGACCACGGTCGCAGCGAGAATAACTTTTGCAGCCGATTTGATAGGGCGCGTGACCTCGACCAGATCCCGCTCAACAACAACGTACCAGCGGCGGTTGGGAATCTTAGATACCGTACCTAACACCTGACTGCCGTTGAAGTTGGGGTACTGACCTACCCAAAACTCCTGATTTAAGTGCTTAATGAGTGGCGTCGCAATCAAATGACTCTCCAGGAGTCGGTCGATACCGGTCTTACCCGGGGTAATAAACCGAAGTGCTGAATCGATCAAAAAGGCATCAGTATTCGGCAGCACCCCAAGCTGCTGATCCATCACATCATAGATCCAGGACATGTTGACTTGTCCCACCAAGACACCTTTGGTGATGGTGCCATTGCTAATCGGCGTCGATACGAGCTGAATCTTCCCTTCATCGGATGTGTAGATATCCGAGAAGTTAAACTGGCGCAGTCCAGAGATAAAGAACGCTTGCTGCTTCCCGGGTATGTCGTACCAGCTTGGATCGGTAGCGCCGACACAGGTACCGTTGCGATTGTAGACCGCTAGCTCTTCAAATAGCGCTAGTGAGGTGAGCCTATTCTGTAAAAACTCTTCGATCTCCGTTTTATTTGGCTCACTTCGTCGCAGTTCCTCTAGTAGAAAACCGTGGTTCTCCAGTGAGTCTAGAGTCTCCTCAATGTGGTTGAGCTGCCTTTGTACCTGCCGCGATAAGTTGATCGACATGATACGCAGCTCGTTCTCGGCATTAGCTCTGATCGTCTCATCGGCAAACTTAAGTCCCGTGACACTGAATAATAATGCCACGCCGACCAGCAGCAGCCCGAAAAGCGTAAATATACGCCAGCCGATCCTTCGTAAGGGACGTGGCCACCTCACCGCGGATCATCCAAGCGTTTTGAGGAGATATCGAGTTCCTCTAGTTTTCTGTATAGGCTTGATAGACTCATACCAAGGGCTTTAGCGGCCTCCTTTTTATCACCAGACACACTCGATAGTACCTGTAGTATGTGATCCCGCGCGAAGACCCTTAGTGCGTCGTCCAACTTCTGCGGTAGCGTCGACGCCTGCGATGATGCGGTAAGCGTCACCGGGAAGTCGTCCACATCGATGCGATCTTGATTTTTACTGAGAATAATGGCGCGTTCGATGATGTTTTCAAGTTCTCGAACATTTCCTGGCCAAGGATAGGATACAAGATGCCGGATAGCGTCACTGGACAGGGGGCGCATGGGTCGTCCTAGCTCTTTCGTATATTTCTCGACAAAATGGCGGGCTAGCATAGGGATATCATCACGACGCTCGCGCAGTGGTGGCATCTTTATCTCTACCACATTCAGGCGGTAGAAGAGATCTTGTCGAAAATGACCTTGCGCCACCTCTGCTGCCAAATCACGGTTGGTTGCGGCGATGACACGCAAATTCACCTTGATCGATTTAGTATCACCAACCGGTGTGATCTCCCTCTCCTGGAGCGCGCGTAAGAGTTTAACCTGGAGGTTTTTCGGCATCTCGCCAATTTCATCGAGAAAGAGTGTGCCCTCACTTGCGACAGCAAAAAGCCCCTGCTTGTCTGCCAGCGCCCCCGTAAAGGCCCCCTTTTTATGGCCGAAGAGCTCACTCTCCAGCAAGTTTTCCGGCAGGGCGCCGCAGTTTATAGCGACAAATTTATTGGTCGCCTGAGGACTCATCCGGTGAATGGAGCGAGCCACGACCTCTTTGCCAGTACCACTTTCCCCTGTGATCAGCACCGTCCCGCGGGTTTGCGCCACTTGCTCGATGATCTTGCCAATTTCGAGCATCGGAGCTGACTCACCGAGCAAGGTGCCAGGATCAGTCTGTCTGTTCATTTCACCGCGGAGAAAGTTGACCTCAAGCTGCAATGCACGTCGATCACGGATGATCGCTAGTCTTCGCAGCAATGACTCAACGTTGAGCGGCTTTAGCAAGTAGTCAACAACCCCAAGTCTCATGGCGTCGATCACACCCTGAACATCGGCATAGGCCGTCATAACGAGAATGGCAGCCTCGGGACACACTTCACTAGATTTGCGAGCGACATCAAGCCCGGATCCGCCGGGCATCCTAAAATCCGTAAGGACCGCCTCAAAATTGCCCTCTGTCAAGGCCTCGGCAGCCGCATGGACATCGCTAGCGGTGGTTACGTGATAGCCGTCCTCAGACAAGATCGACGCAAGTGTCTCGCGTTGCAGTTGCTCATCGTCAACGACTAGTATGCTTAGTGGACGCATCACACACTCTTCGGTTGGTGTTCCTTCAGAATCCCGCCTGACGGGATCCAGAATAATCTAACATGAGGCTGGGACAACTCCCCACTTTTTGCCATTATGACCATATCAATGAACTAAATACTAACGCTCCCTACTCCGATCAGCAGCTCAGACATAGGTCGGAGATTTAGCCGTGAAAGCTCAATGGCGTCTGATAGTCTTAGCGATAGGTGGAACTGCCCTATTTCAGTCCTGCGGCGCATGGCAGAGGCTGGGGCGGGCCAGCCTGGACGTCCGCACGCAAGGCGGGAATCGTCCGCAAAAAGTCGCCGATGTGGTAGCATTACCGCCATTAGACCCAAGTACGAACCCCGACCCCACTCCGGCTAGCACGCCTCCCCCTGGGCCTGAGCCCTCGGGACCTAATGAACCAGAGTCTGTTCCACCCACTTTACAGGCGACCACCGGACCGGTAGTAGGCAGCAACCAGATCACCCTAGAACTCGGTACCAAAAGAGACTGGACCAAAATCGAGATGCACCGCCAATCCGGCAGCGCCGCGCCCAACTGCGACGAAGGTGTAGTCATCGGCGCTTATAGCGATCAATCAATTAATCCCATCACCTTCACAGACCAAACCGATGCTGCCGGTCAGTTGTTTAGCTACAGCGCGTGCCTTTTCGATCAAGACAGCAGTGTCTTGAGAATCGCGGCGCCACAGGCATCCTCCACTAAACCGCAAATTATGTTCACAACGGCACCAACAGTGCCTGGCAATCTTGGCGGTGGGGCAGGGGCAGCAGATGACCGCTGCCAGCAATTTGCCAATAGAAGCCCCCGTATTCACTTGCGGCGCGAGCAGCGCTGGCGCGCCGTTCTCTCGGATGAACACGTCGGGGCGAAGTCCCGCGTACGCATTCTAGGGCAGATTGCTGCCTCCGACTACAGCGTCACCAATGCCTTCCATACGCTATTTGCCGACGAGGCTACATTTTGGAACATTGGCCTCAGCGAAAGTAGCGGACCCATTTTGGATGCCACCGGTAACCCAACACAGTCCCCTGTGTGGACAGGTACCCAGAGTGATGGCTCGTTTTTGGCCGGACTGACCTGTAACAATTGGGGCTCGTCAAGTGCTGCCGCGTTTGGGCAGACGGGCGATTCCTCGACACTCACAGGGGCGGGATGGCTCAGTGGTGGCGGCCCTGGGGGATGTGACCTCCAAAGGTCACTTTACTGTATCGCCGAACCTCCACCAATGATCGAAGCAAAGTCAGCTACTGGTCCTGCAGGTGGTATCGAGCTCACAATCACGCCCCCTAGCGGCTCCTTTGACGGCGCCTATATCGCGATTAGACGGCGCGCTGCTGCTGCTGGCCTGCCGAGCCTCAGCTGCGACTCACCCTTTGACACACCGATCACCACGATTTCTCAGCTAATTGCGGGCCCAGTCCATATCCACGATGACCTTACTGCTGCCGCTGTCGCCTACCACTATACGGCTTGCCTCATCGACGCAAGCGGCCAGATCATTTATGCAACGCGCGCAGTATACACGGTCGCCAGTCAGCCTGCGTCGTAGCCGCGACTAATTCTGCATGAGTTTATAAAGCCAAACGACATCGTTCCAGAGCGACTGAGTGCTACTGTGATTACGTCGAAAAAATCTTTTGACCTGAACCGTCGTGATCTTATTGGCGATAACTTTTTTATACAGGGCAAATCCCAACATCTGACCTATTGCCCGGCTAAAGTGATAGTCACTGTCTGCATCGAGTTGTAGCAGAGACCGTGGTATCGGTGGTTGTACTTTGTCATCTTTTGCTAGCGCAATCTCCATCCATCGATCAAACCGCAAAATGCCGCTCGTCGCGCGGGCCCGCATGTCGGAGCGTTGGCTACCTTTGATACCGCGCTGTCGCCTTGCGAGTTGCCGATAGTGGTGAAGCTCCATGCACTTACGGCGTGGATTGAGAATCTTAGATGCAAGCATACCCATTGTTGCTTTTACAATCCGCCGAAGAAATTCATCGCTCTTGCTGTCACTATAGTCATCGAATCCACTGAGCAAACTATGCAGATATTGCCCTGCGGCTTCAGCTAGGTTATTGATTGAGATATCGGCAAGCAACACTGTATTAGTGCGTGCGAGAAAATATACACCGTCACCACCAGCTCTACCGATGATACGATTGGCCTCAAGCTGCTCAAATCCACCATCACGCATGATGTGCGAGAGAAAATCGCCACGCGGCGAAAAATGGATGTGAAAACTCTCCATCGCGCTAGAATCGATGCTCACCTGCAGGAATCCAGCTAGCTCTTTGACAAAGCCGAGAAATTGAAAATCAACGTCATAAGTTTCTTCGTGATTGACATCGATATCTTGATCAAACTCAGCCTCGTGATTACTGGTGTGCCAGGCCCCCATGTGGCGCATCTCTTCCCACAGGGCAAATGATTGCCACTTCATCCATGGCGGGGAATTCATGATGCAGAAGAAATCTTTACGTAGTCTTAGGTACTCTGTGGAAGCATGAGAATTGGGCTTCTGACGACTGAAGTAATAAGAATCGATATTATTCAATATGCGCATGACCTTACCCTTGCGGCCACGCCTTCGATGTTCGGCTGCAAGGGCTTTGGGCAGGTGATCATCAGCGAGGTGGTATTCACCTATCAAACAAACGATCTTGTGCCCTGGATATTTTTCCGCTGCGTCGATGAGGCATTTAGCGGCGAATCGATCGCGCACTGAGAGCAGGTCGCGTCCAGCATTATCAGAGTTAATGCCAATGACTGGTAGTTTCCTTGCCTTGGCGAAATCGAGGATCATCTTGAAATTCTGCCAGGGAAAACCCCACTCCACGGCATAATTGATGCCGTCAAGAAAGGCCTCCTCGGTGAGCCCTCCTGCGAGGTAACCATCAATAAAGTCCTGATCTACGTGCTTGAACATTTCCAGCGCGATGACCACCTTGTCCGTGCGCTGCCGATCGACGTAGGAGCGCACCAGTCTGAGTAGTCCGCGCTGCGACTGACGCAGAGTGTGAAAATCACCGTAAAGCACAAACTCATGACGCTTTAGGGCATCCAAGACGTCTGTTTGGGAGGTCAGAACAAAACGTGTGGGCAGACTGCGTTCGAATCGCGCCGAGTAGGACAAAATTCGTCGCGAGCTGTCACCGACTATGGCACGTGCCTCTTTGAAGGCCTTGTCATAAAGCGACTGCTGCAGCTGTCTTAATTGTGCCAAGGTCGAACTAGGCACGACGAAACTCTCTGGTGGGCGGAGTGGCAGGATGGGGCAGGATTACCATTCTCATTTTAGCAAGATATCGCGCAATTGACGAGGTATGCGGCGCAAACGAGGCCTATCGATGGACTTGCGCGCTCAAGTTGACTATAAGTCGGACGGTAGCATTGTGACTGTTTATGAGGCTTTATGCGCCTGATCTTCCTCGGTTCTCCGGAACCAGTTATCGCTCCGCTCAAAACTCTCCTCGACACCGCTAAAAGCCGCGGTGACGAGGTCGTTGCGGTCGTCAGTCAACCGGCTCGGCCCGTGGGACGCGGAGGTAAGATGGCGGATCCTCCGGTGGCGGCTTATGCCAAGACCTTGGGTATCACCACGCTGCAACCGGAAAAAGCCAGCGATCCTGATTTCTTAGCCGCTTTTGCCGCGCTTAAGCCGGATCTTGCGATCACGGCAGCGTATGGGCAGATTTTGCCCAGTGCTTTTCTCAGCACGCCCCGTCGGGGCACCATCAACATCCACCCCTCGCTACTCCCCAAGTACCGCGGAGCCATACCGGTCCCCGCCTCCCTACTGGCAGGCGATGAGGTCAGTGGCGTCAGCGTGCTCTTCACCGTACAGAGGCTGGATGCCGGGGCCATCATCGTCCAGGAGTCCTTGCCCATCGGGCCCGATGAGACTTCCGGCGCGCTCACCACCCGCTATTTTGAGGCCAGTGGCCCCTTGGTGCTCCGGGCTATCGATAAGCTGCGTGACCCCAGCTTCACGGGAACACCCCAAGACGAGACTGCCGTCACGCACTGTCGCAAGATTGATAAAAACGACGGGGAGGTCGATTGGACTCAACCCGCCGTTATCATTTATCGGCGCTTTCGTGCCTTTGAGCCTTGGCCTGGTAGCTTCACCCATCTGGCTGATAGAAGGCTGGGGCTTGTCGAGATCAAGGCCGCTCCATCAGCTCTATCCTCTGCCGCCCCCGGAGCGGTCAGTTACGACAAGAAGGATCGCGTCCTACGCGTCGCTACCGGTGAGGGACAGCTACTCATACATCGACTCAAACCAGCCGGCGGCAAGGTGATCACGGCTGAAGCCTTCTGGAACGGACTGAAAGACCGTGAACGCGTACAGTTCACTAAGGTAGCTCCATGACTCATCAGAGCAAAGACAGCATGCTACCAGCAAAGCTGGCCATTGCCGTGTCAGGTGGTGGCAGGAGTCTCGCCAACTTTATCGCCAGGTCCCAGAGTGTTTCGGAATTTCAGGTCGCAGCTGTGATTGCGTCCACACCCAACTGTCGCGGCGTCAGTATCGCGCGAGAGCATGGCATACCTGTATTTGTCGGTGACTTTGTCAAAGATGCCGATGTGACGGCGCATGCACTGGAAGAGTGGCTGCTATCACAGAATATCGATTGGATCGTGCTGGCAGGCTTTATAAAGCGCTTTCCCGTACTCAAACCTTGGCAGCACCGCTTGATCAACATTCACCCAGCGCTGCTACCTGAGTTTGGTGGTAAGGGCATGTATGGTGACCGTGTTCACGCAGCAGTCCTAGCCGCTGGACGCGACGTGAGTGGTGCTACGGTGCATTTTGTTAACGATCACTATGACGAAGGCGCGATTATTGCTCAAGCCGTCGTTCCCGTGCTGCCTAGTGATGATACGCACAGTTTGGCTGACCGTGTGTTTGCGGCTGAATGCAAGCTCTATCCTGAAGTGATGCGTCGACTGATCAACGGCACCCTGCCGTTACCGAGTGGAGCAATTGAGAGGTACAACCATGAGCGCCTTTGAATCGCAGCTGCAACATTGGCAATCCCTCTTTAACGACGCTCTGGCATCACACATTGAGCGTCATTATGCCGGTACTGACCCAGTGACCGCAGCGATCAAGTATGCGCTGCTAGCTGGAGGTAAACGAGTCCGTCCCGCACTCTGTCTTATGACTGCCAAAGCACTCGGTGGCGATCCGGAACGGGCCCTCCCGGCGGCGCTCGCGGTTGAATTCGTGCATACTTACAGTCTGGTGCATGACGACTTGCCGTGCATGGATAACGACGACTTACGTCGCGGCAAACCGACAACGCACAAAGTCTTCGGCGAGGCACAAGCGCTACTGGCGGGTGACTCATTGCTCACCGACGCCTTTGGGTTGATCGCAGCCCATCCACAACTGAGCACTGCTGCCATGGTGAAGGAACTGGCCCATGCGGCAGGTGGCCGTGGCATGGTCCTGGGGCAGAGCTTGGACCTATACTGGACGGCACGTCAGGGCGCATCGCGCGCGGATCTGGACCGCATCCACGAACTCAAGACGGGACGACTCCTAGGCTGTGCTGCCGCCCTTGGCGCTCTAGCCGTTGAAGCACCGATGCCTTCGGTGGAACGTCTGCGTCGTTTTGGTGAGGGTTTAGGCCTAGCCTTCCAAATCACCGATGATCTCCTAGACGAAGCCGCGACCACTGGCAAGTCGGCTGGTAAAGACAAGGAGTCGGGCAAGCTCACCTACTTGGCTATGATGCCACCCAATGCAGCGCGCGACGCTGCGGCATTGGTGTCCGCGGCTGCGATGGCCGAGCTAGTAGGGATTGTAACGCCAAACGGCGATCTACAGCAGTTTGCTCATTGGCTGCTAGGTAGATCGTCCTAAGCACTAGCGACTCAACTCAGGTTAGAGGACAGTAGTTATGCAAAAGTTGACCGAAGAAAATTATGATCACTCCGTCCTCGTCTTTCGCGACCGCCAAGCCGGGATTAGTGAAATCTACGACCCCGAAAGAGACAGCTTCAGCTATAATGCCTATTGTCTCGAAAAGAAGCTGATGAAAGAGCTGTTTACCTGCGAGTACGATTTTCTTACCGACGCGCTTGAGGTCATCAATGAGGAATTCGGGTCTTGGGACTTGGAGAGCTTTGACAAAAAAGGCTGCGGCAGCTGCGTCGCTAAGAAGTGAGGCTGCCGCCTTTTTGATGGCTCGGTTGGCGGCCATGCTGGGCCTCACCTTCACGTGTCATCTAGCATTCATGGCGCCAACTCTTCTAGCTGCCGACGCCATGCCCGGCGACGAGGCCTTGCGGGGGCAACTCTTCAAGGATCAAATCAACAAACCTGCGTGTAAACAGGTTAGGATTAGCACCCGTGGTCAAACCGGCTTAGCCCCCGGCTTTGATGCCTTTATCGCTGACCTCATCAAAGGCGTTCGCACCAAGGACGCCATGGTGATGCAGCCACTCTTTCACCCCCGCCTCAACACGAGCCTCTTCGCGGTTAAGGAAATGCTGACCAAGATTGACGCCACTCTCGGCGGTCCCTTGGACGTATCAGTCTATCGTCTATGGGCCATCAATACCGTCGATGGCACGCCCAAAGGCCAACTCTGCGACAGCGACGAAGCAACGGTATACCCGCACTACGGCTACTCCCTGCAATTTGGCATCTGGCTCCAGATCATGGGACAGAGGGAAATCGGGCGAGCCTTCGCCACCATCGTACCCGTCGGCGACAAATGGTATTTAGGATCGTTTTACGCCCAGCAGTGGACGCATGCGGACAAAGATCCCGTGGCGTGGATTCAGCAGGCTAATAAGGATCTAGAGAAAGGCCATAAAGAGGCTGCCTACATTGAGTACGACCTAGCTGCTAAGCTCCTAGAAGTCGGCAAGAACCTGAGCCTTGAGCTTACAACCCAAGTCAACACAGCCCGTGATCAAATCATGAAGCAACCTGAATTTGTAAGCTTCATGGCCAAGACTCTAAACGGTGAATCGGTCGTCTATGCCGCCTCGATGCTGGTGACCGATGGCGCGGGAATTATGGTACGCCTCAAAGTTCCAGGTGAGGTCGCTCTTAATGACATGAAGCAGCGATGCCGCAAGCTCACCGACCAACTCGCCAAACAAAGTTGGTCAAGTGGACTGAGCGGCCTAAGGTGTGCATTTATACTGCCATCCGAGAAGCCTGAACTAGACGGAGCCTTGGGTAGTATTTACATACCGTTTAAGGGCGACTAGGGCTCACTTCACCTAATTGACGATTTTAAGTGTGATACTGCCACCCACACTCACGGTCACATAACCGGTTGCATTAACGTTTTGTTTACCCGCAACCATCACGTCGATCGAACTATCGGCGATTTGCGCTTTGGCATCGGCGTCGATACTGAGGTTACCTAAAACGTTGACGGTGGCCGCTAGGCAGTACCAGCCATTGGGATTGAGCAAGCGGTACTTGGCTGTTCCGAGCACGTTAACTCCGGCCGGGATCAGGATGAGTTCGGGCGCCACCGTTTTCTGTGTGTCATCGATGGCCGTGCCGATCCCAAATACCATCACACCAGGCACGAGGGTGCGGAACTGTGATTGCTCAGTAAATGGGGCTTTGCCGTTCCAGGACTTAAGGCATTTACTAACGTGCTGCCTATTCATGAGCTCTGTCGTGGTTTGTTGTGCCACTTGCGTGCCTGAGCCCGATTGAGTCGTAGGGTCTACAGGTTTCGCCGCAGGCGGTTGACTAGTCTGTGCCGTGGTCGTTTGAGACGCTGGATCGGGCTTTTGTCCATCGGTTGTAGAAGCCCCCTGGACAGCTGTCGTTTGCGAACTCTCGGAGCCACTGCCGTTGCCGTAGCTTTGGACGATTTTCTTTAGGTCTTCAGCATCACGCATGCCACACGCTACCAGCTGGGCGGCAACACTGACAATCGCTACGGACGGAAGAATCCAATGCTTTTTCATAGCTTAGACCCTTCCTATAAGGAGTGATGGAGGCAGAAAAATTGTCTAGCACATACAGGCTGATCGGAATTATGCGGGTTTTGCTTGATGGGTCCGTGAGTAGTTTTACTGTACATTGTAAAGTTACGGCACGAACTTTCCGCAAGTCTTGACGCTCTAAATTAACCTTGCCATGTGCACCAGTCATCTATGTAAACTGAACTACGCCTAGTGCCCTGTAGCGCGCAGCTTATCAACCTCGTCCACACTCAGTCCGCAAAGAGTCGCAAGCTCCTTACTTGATAATCCCGATGTAGCAACATTGCCGAGTAGCCCATGAAGCAGTGTAATCTTTGCGTTTCGTTCGCCCTCTGCTATACCCTCTGCTATACCCTCTGCTCTGCCTCTTGCTTCACCTTCTGCTATACCCTCAGCTCTACCGCGTGTCAGTGCGTACTCGAGATCACTCTCGTAGTCGCGACGACCGCGCTCGCGCATGCGGGCTATCTCACGCTTCTCCTCGTCGGCGGAGATTTCTTCTAGCTTCTTTTTGGCTTTCTTCAGTGCTGGCATGGTGGCTATCACCTCGTCGAGTCCCGCAAGTCCTAATTGATGAGGACTATACAAAAACTGGCACCAAAGTGCCAAAGCCAAGTCTTCCTGCGAGTGAAGGACGGCTGGCAAGTTGCGGATGATTTTGGGAATCTCGACAAAGTGCATGGTAAATAGGGGTGGCAGCTGAGCCAGGTTAGACTGCTCCTTCATGCTGAAAACGTAGTGACCATGATCAGCCGGTGCCTCTGGGAAACCAATGGCATTGAGGAGAAAGATGGTAGATACGGGTTTCAGGCTTTGGTATCGCTGACCACGACTTAGCTGCGCGTTGATCACGCGACTGCCGTAGTAATAGGCTCGCTCCGGGATATATGACCTCCATGCCATCTGCATCTCTAAGTCGACAAGTCTACCGTCGCTGAGCTCCATCAGGATATCGAGCACGGTATCTTTGTCCCGTATGTGTTTCTTGGGCAGATGCGGGTTTTTTACCGTCGCTGTTACGATCGGTGACTCTGGTCTTAAGATCGCAGTGAGTAAACTAATACGCAGATCTTCAGTATCATCACCCGCCAGCATGTATTTAAAAACCGCATCGTTTTTGGGATCCAGTAAATCCATTCGTTAGCTCCTCCGTCCTGAGGAGCCGAAGATGAAGGATTACATTGCAAAATGCCAAAGACATGCAGATGTCAGTGAGAGCGATGGTGTTTAACTACAGAGGATGGCGCTACTAAATACGAGGCTGACATCTGTATGGCGGCGTATTCATGTCAGGGGCGGACTTGACATGCGTTGATAATACCGCGTATTATCAACACTAGGTATTTTTACACAATAACCATTGAGAATTATGATGTCTTTTGTCGCTAGATGCCTTAGCAACGAGCTCACAACCACATCCAAAAGCATGCTCCTTCTCGGGCCGCGTCAGACTGGCAAGTCCACACTACTCAAGGCGATCTTCCCTGCTGCGATGCAGATTAATTTGGCCGACGAAGGCACTTACCTGGACTTTGCCGCTGATCCCAGACGCCTCGAAAAGGTCTTGGGTGCTAGGGTTGGTAAGCAAGAGGTCTTTATTGATGAGATCCAACGCTTACCTAGTCTTCTTAACACCATTCAGAAAATTTTGGACGAAGGACGTGGGCTGCGTTTCATCCTAACTGGATCAAGCGCTCGCAAACTCAGGCGGGGTCAGGCCAATTTGCTGCCGGGGCGAATCCACACGTTCACGCTTGGTCCTTTAGTCTCTGCCGAGCTGGACTATGTCGCTGACGAGCATGCGCTCATGGCCTTTGGGTCGCTACCGGGAATTTACACGGAGCCAAGCAGCAAAGACAAGATGAAGACTCTTTTGTCCTATGCTGCCACGTATTTAAAAGAAGAGATCCAAGCCGAGGCCTTAACGAGAAACATCGAAGGCTTTGCCAGATTTTTAAAGTTCGCAGCCGTCACGTCCAACCAATTTCTCGACATTCAAAAACTGGCCTCACAGGCACAGATCAATCATCAGACCGCGCGCCGCTATTTTGACATCCTTGACGATACGTTGATTGTGCACCGAATCAATGCCTTCGCAAAGTCGACACGGACTCGACTCGTGCAACACCCCCGGTATTTTTTCTTCGATACGGGAGTATTAAACGGCTTACTCGGGAATTTCACGGTCAGTGATGATCGCAAAGGTCAACTTTTTGAAACTTTGGTTGTCACGCAGTGCATTCATAGCATCGCAGCGAAGGATCTTATGGGCATGCGACTTTCTAGCTATAGGACCGAGCATGGTGCAGAGGTTGACCTAATCATCGAACATCCGAACAGCACCATAGCTCTCGAAATAAAGGCTACTCGGAATATTGGACCCTCGGACCTAAGTGGCCTCGCCAGTTTTGCCAAATTTTACGGCAAACCGCATCGTTCCATCATCGCTTATCAGGGGGCTGAAAAGCTCCAGATAGGTAATGTAGAAGTGTGGCCATGGCAGCAGGCATTGCAGGAGATCGCGCTTTAGTGAGCCTAGTAGCCATTAGCCCATAAAGAATAAGACGGCTCAACTTTAGCATTAGGATTCGACAAGATGATATTAGAGGATCGCGACTAAGGCTGCTCTCCCATTGCTCAGTAACTAAGACCGAAACCTTAGGGGAAGAGCGGATCCGTAGCGGCACTAACGGGAACTTGGCTCATATCCCTGGGCCAAGTCACTGATAAACGCCCAGAGAAGTTAGCCGCGCCAAAAAGTACGTCGAATACTCCCAAAATTTTTGTCTCAACTACCTGTAAATACAATACCACACTTGCTGCTACCAAAACTCATTCACCTGCGGTCCGCCGGGCGGCATGACCGGGATGATGTAGGATCAGTTAGCGAGTTTGGGCGATGAGGCTGATGCGCAAGGCTTTAGTCTGAATACTCATATCCTGGATGTGTCGGAGGCATTTTATCGGAGCCGTTTATCGAGAAGATCTTCGCCACCAATCTCACGAGTACCTTTGAACTTAGTCGGCTAGCTCAGCTCTACCTTAAACAAAGTAAGCAAAGCTCAATGGTCCATATTTCGTCTGTTGCTGGACTCTCCGCCCTCCAGACTGGCAAACCTTATGACATGACTAAAGCCGCGATGATTCAAATGACCAAGAACATATCTACCGATTGGGCACGCGACAGCATCAGAGTCAATTGCGTCGCACCATGGTTTATCGAAACGCCCCTGACTGAGACGGTCCTTTCCAGCGAGATCGACCATCAGAAGAACATTACGCGCACTCCGCTACGGAGAGTCGGGACACCGGAAGAAGTCGCCAGCGTAGTTGCGTTTCTTTGTCTACCCGCCGCATCCTATATCACAGGACAAACTTTGGCCGTTGATGAGCGATTTACGGTTAATGGGTTTGAAAATCACTGGTGGTAAAATAAACTACATTATGATACCCCACTCGATTTTTGGATCATCGACGTGGGGTAAAGTAATTTTTGTTTTAAATGATAGGCAATTCAAGAGTTACTTTTGAGATCATTTTTTTCCAAATTCTTCCGAATTCGTTCATTTACCTGCCTTTATTTGGTTGGCCAGAAAAGTAACAGCCTGACTCTCACACGGCTTTTCGCCACTGGATGTGGCTTCCGGCGCCTTATTCGAATTACTAAAGTGCCATCCACAACCTTTTGCCGCTCCACCATCGGAGTCGCCGAATTTCCACCAAAAATCATGAAAATTTCCGGCCTTCCTGATAGTTTTGTAATCCCAACCGAAAGAACACGTGCAATAGTAAGTGTAATCCTGACATCCGTTAGTACTATTACCATATTGAGGGACCTTACTTGTCGCCTCTAAATTATCTGGAATATTGATGCCACTCGCTGCTAACATTTCACGATGACGCGGTTCGTGTCTCCCCCATTCAGTTTGCCAAGGCTTTTCATCTGGAAACGAAACGTAGTCACGCGCGATACCATGAGTGCACTCACGGCCGACCACGTCATCCAGGGTCGCCATGCCTCGTGTGCTCTGCAAAGTCGGCGGCAATGAATTCGCCCCAGCCTTCCCGCTGCAAACATTATAGTTTTGGACTGGGTTCATGATACCGCCTGAATCAATTATGCAATTATTAACTGCTTGTTGATACAGATTTCTCATACTGGCATCAAGCGCAGCTATCGCAGTTTTTACCTTTTTTTCATCGACTTCTGCTCTATCCTTGTCGGTAGGAAAAAATTTAAGTAGTGCAGTAGCGAACTCCGATCCTGCTGCGATAGCTTTAGACCAGTCGAGAAGACCGAGCTCAGCGCGTTTCTTATCTGAGCCAGCCGCTAAGGCGCCCATCGCCACTATCAGTTCTCCAGCTCGAGCAGCTTGCAGATGCTGCTTGTACGTAAACTGACTCAAAGCCTTCTGCAGCCTAGACTTATCTTGACCTGCCGCCAGCTGTGCTAACAAGATCTGTCTGTTTAACTCAAAGTCAATCGCACTAACTGGATCGTTCTCAATTAATTTGTGGAGTTTTTTTCTCGTAAAATTTGACGGCAAGTCTTTATTAGGATCTCGCCCCAGGATACGTGTCTGACTCTTCAAGGTTCTGACGTAGTCGGGAAACACGGTATCATTGATCTTTATACTCATTGCGTCAGAGTCTCTATCTTGAATTTTTGCCTTTATGACATTCTCAAGAGCCTGCTTAAATTCAGCCGAACCTTTTACGCTTTCGTATCCTCCAAAAACCGCCATTGACTCTTCAGATGCTTTTACTTCTGATCCGAATTCGGCCTTGTTTACGGAACATCCTGGTATAATCGATGTGATAAACACAGTTGCTAATATCGACGAAACCAGTAATCCTCTCCGACCGTGCGCCGATTTTTTGGACCTAGATAAGCTCACATGACCTAAGAGGTTCCTGACTCGAGACTCGTTCAAACGAGTTCTACCCATAGAAATGGTTCGCATGCTGTCTCCGTTAAAAAAAGGATTTGCGCTGCATGGATTCCGCTGTGCGATTTCCGCGCCAACTCTCATGCCCGGATTTTTCTGACAGCCTTTCAACCCACGCAACATGCGAGATTTTAGGCACATTACGATTGCCTGCGAGGCGGTTCTTCGACCCCAGAAAATGGCAAATACAGTGCCACCGAAAGATGCCTAAGCATTTTTCAGTTTACTGGTTTTTCGGAGGATTTTTTGTCGCAAGCACCAGCGCACACTATCTTTTAGTGGCTTTTGTACAGTTATACGACAGTGACTAATGCCTGAGCGCAGCCTGGCGCCCTTGCCATCACTATAACATGTAATGCGAAAATAGTGCCAATATTGATGAGAGTCTTAGTTGACATGGGCATGACACGCCTGCCTAGCGGATAGCGGATATTTTATGCCATGCATTGCGCAACTTAACGCCGCTTAATGATGAGTCTCAAGGGATGGTTACGTGTGCAGTTTCGGAACCTGTGGGCACCTGATCTCTGTCGAAGATCTTGGCAATTATGCGGGATTTTTAGCAGGAACAAACAGCTCCCTATTTATTTTCATCAAAAAAATTGGAGAGTTCTCGCGGGGTGTTTAAGGTTTAAATATACTAGACGCAGCAGTTGAGTCAGCGCGCAGGTTCTCAACCTCGTCCACACTCAGTCCGCAAAGAGTCGCAAGCTCCTTACTTGATAATCCCGATGTAGCAACATTGCCGAGTAGCCCATGAAGCAGTGTGATCTTTGCTGCTCGTTCACCCTCTGCTCTGCCCCTTGCTTCACCCTCTGCTATACCCTCAGCCCTACCGCGTGTCAGTGCGTACTCGAGATCACTCTCGTAGTCACGACGACCGCGCTCGCGCATGCGGGCTATCTCCCGCTTCTCCTCGTCGGCGGAGATTTCCTCTAGCTTTTTTTTGGCTTTCTTCAGTGCTGGCATGGTGGCTATCACCTCGTCGAGTCCTGCGAGTCCTAATTGATGAGGACTATACAAAAATTTGCACCAAAGTGCCAAAGCCAAGTCTTCTTGCGAGTGAAGGGCGGCTGGCAAGTTGCGGATGATTTTGGGAATCTCGACAAAGTGCATGGTAAATAGCGGTGGCAGCTGAGCCAGGTTAGACTGCTCTTTCATGCTAAACACATAGTGGCCGTGGTCCGCTGGCGCCTCAGGGAATCCGATGGCATTGAGCAAGAATATAGTCGAGACCGGCTTCAGGCTTTGGTAGCGCTGACCACGACTCAGCTGCGCGTTGATCACACGACTGCCGTAGTAATACGCGCGCTCCGGGATATATGACCGCCATGCCATCTGCATCTCTAAGTCGACAAGTCTACCGTCACTGAGCTCCATCAGGATATCGAGCACCGTATCTTTATCGCGGATATGCTTTTTTGGCAGATGCGGGTTTTTTACCGTCGCTGTTACGATCGGTGACTCTGGTCTCAAGATCGCCGTCAGTAAACTGATCCGCAGATCTTCAGTATCATCACCCGCCAGCATGTATTTAAATACCGCATCGTTTTTGGGATCTAGTAAATCCATTAGGTAGCTCCTTCGCCCTCAGGAGCCGAAGATGAAGGATTACATTGCAAAATACCAAAGACATGCAGGTGTCAGTGAGAGCGATAGTGTTTAACTACAGAGGATGGCACAACTAAATACGAGGCTGACATCTCCATTGCGGCGCTGTCATGTCAGCGGAGGACAGACGCACCTCACTTGCCATCATCCGCTCCCCTCAACTCCCGCGAGTAAAATCGCGCAGAGATCCTCGATTACCGCCTCAAGGTGCGCCGAATCCTTGAGTGTTTGCCCCCGGAGTTGATGGAGAAAGACATCAAGCCGCACTTGCTGCACCATAGCTCCGTGGATTGCTAGGGCGACGGTACTTGGATTGAGGTGAGGTTTTAACCAGCCTGATGATTGCCCATGCTCGATATAGGTCATGATGCGCTTATACCAGGGTGCGTAGCGTTGCTGCACCATGGTCTTAAAGATGAGGCTATCGCGCTCCTGCTCGCGCTGCACCAAGCGGTGCATGTTTGGATTAGCGACATGGGAGCGCATAAAATCGGCGATAAAATGACGCCACCCCTCAAAGTAACGCGTCCGATCTGGAGTGATTTGGAGTAACTCAGGTTTATTGAGATAGCTCTCGATATACTCGAGAGCGGCCTGTAGGAGTCCGTCTTTACCGCCGAAGTAATACGAGATCAGACTGATATTGAGCCCACTGGCGTCAGCAATGTCACGGGTGGTAGTCCCGTCAAAGCCGCGCTCGGCAAATAACTTAATCGCCGCATCAATAAGAACCTGTTTAGAGTCAGCGGCTGATCGCACCTTGGAGGCGCGTCTAGATCTAGTCTTCGGCACTTTTTACCCGTTATTACAGTATGTTGAGTAAATTTATTAATCACTTGATTGACAAATTCAATCAAGTGATTAAGCTTAATTTATGGGCGGTGTTGTCGCCCAGACCCCATCTAAAGAGCTTTGGGAGCTATGGTCATGCATACGATCCAATCTTTTCTTGAGTATTCTCCCTACATCGTAGTTAGCATCGCTTTGCTCGAGTTTGTGGTGACTTTAGCGCTACGGAGCAAACAGCGCGACCGCAAAGAAACTTTGGCTAACCTGGCCATCTGGGCCATCAACCGCCCACTGAACTGGCTCCTAACGGGCACAGTTTTGGTGACAGTGCTGACTCACGTAGCCCAATGGGCCCCACTGAAGCTGCCTCTTAACTGGTGGACAGCCCTACTAACCTTTGTTGTGGCCGACCTCCTCTACTACTGGAACCATCGTCTCTCTCACGAGATCAGACTGTTTTGGACTTATCACTCCGTCCATCACAGCTCCAAGGAGTACAACCTATCTACAGCGGTTAGGCTGCCGTGGATTGGGATCTTAGGTGATTTGCTATTTTATGTGCCACTGGTTTTGCTCGGGATGGATCCTGTGTTGCTGGCGATCAGCAAATATCTGGTGTTGCTCTATCAGTACTGGATCCACGTGGAATCGGTTGGGCACTTGGGTTGGTTTGACCATTATTTTAATAGTCCAAGCAACCACCGTGTGCATCACGCTGCCAACGAGTCCTATCTTGATAAAAACCACGGTGGCATTTTGATGATATGGGACCGCCTTTTTGGCACCTATCAAGCTGAGTTGAAAGAGGTGCCGGTGCGCTTTGGGCTCACTAAGCCGCTTAATTCCTATAACCCGTTCGTGATCAATTTTCACGAGACCGCGCTTTTGCTGCGCGACATGCGCGACGCCGGTAGCTTTAGTGTCGCCATCAAGTATGCCTTTAAAGGGCCAGCCTGGCGTCCTGCTCCCGCATCACACCAGGTAGCTGATCATCAAACCGATCATCAAACCGCAAGGCAGTCCCTAGCCAACTAAGTCCGTTGTGGTATGCTGGCGCTTTGCGCGCACCAGTAAGGACTTCGCCGTGGACGTAAAGCCGCTCAGTCTGAGGCCAATGCCACCAGTAAAAGATACTCTGGCCGAACTTCGTGATGCGGCGCGCTATGCTGAGACGTCTCTGGGAGATCGATGGCGACGCGATATTTTCTTTACCGTCGCCAGATCCATCATCGAGCGTAGTGCGACTCTTAAACAGGGTGCCGCGCGCGATTGGCAGAATCAAACGATGACAGACGCCTACTTAACCGGGCGTGAGTCCTTAGCTTTGTTCTCCAATATTTCTTATCTCTTTGAGAAGCCGGATCAAAATATTTCTGCCGTTGAGCGGGCAGCAAATCTCACACGACGAGCACTGCTGTTTCACAGGGAACTAAAGACTAATTCCCTGGCCCCTGAAGTGGAGTCTGGTTATCTGCTGGAGTCTGAACAGTATCCCTACTTTTTCGGCACCAGTCGTCTGCCAGGTGAGTTAAAAGACGCGCGCCTTCACGTCCCGGACGCACGGCACTTCGTCGTCGCTTACCAAGGTCATTTCTACCGCATCGACCTGGACGACACCGTGCCGACCTGCGCGGATTTGGTAGCAACATTCCAGGGCATCGTTGCATCACCTAGAGACACGGAGGCCCAAGTCGGCCTGCTGACTGCGTTACCACGCCCGTCATGGGCAATGATCCGGCGACAACTCGCCACATCAGCAGTCAACGCGAGTTCGCTGAGCTCCATGGACGAGGCGCTATTTTTACTGGCTCTAGATTTTGACTTTAATGGGGATATGGATCAACAGAGCACGCATCGTACCGCAGCCATGCGTCACCTGATCTTGGGTAACTTCGCTAGTCGCTGGTTTGATAAAAGTCACCAGCTCATCGTCACTGGTGACGGGACTGCGGGTATTAATCGCGATCATTCATTCCTCGATGGTCATCCGACGCTACGTTATGTCCAGTATCTGAACGCGGAGCTCGAGACGTCGTGCGTTGGGGGGAAGGCGCTTAATTTTGCCTCAATAAAATGGCAGATCGACAATCAATTGGCTCAAACCATCGCGACCACGGCAACCATGCTCCATGCAGAGGCTGAGCAGTTTGCCATCGACACTTGGGATGCGATGGAGCTAGGCACAGTAGAGGCTAAGGCGCTAGGTCTTAATGCCGACTTCATCATGCAGGCAGCTATACATATGGCCTGTTTTAAAGTGTTTGGCCGCTTTATAAATAGTACCGAAGCCGTGCACATGCGCCACACCCAATCTGGTCGCTACGACTCTATATTGACTCTCACGCCCGCCATGGCGCGGCTAGTGCATGAGTTTGGTGAGGCCCATCAAACCGAGCGACGTCGTCTTATCAGCGCAGGGCAGGAGGCTCACCGCGACCGCATCCGTGCGTGCAAAAAGGGCCATAGCCCAGTCCTGCATCTAACGGCCTTACTCAGCTCAAACATCACCTGGGGACCACTGAGCCTCAAGTCGGACGGAATCTACTGGCGTGGACGCCATCGCATCATGGCAGCGCCGTGGCAGGATATCACCGCGTGCACCGTCACGACCTCGCATCCTGGAGCGCGTCCTGGACTTGCGTGTTCAGGATTCACTGACACTTACCCTGGTGTCGTTGGGGTGAGCTATCTCGTTAAGAGTGACCGCACGACTATCTATCTTAAGGCTGATCACGACAAGCTAAGCGTTGCCGCTCCCATCAAACGGGAGATTGCGCAGGCGCTGGTTGATCTCATGGCAGCTGCCAGATCGTAATGGCGCAGATCGTAATGGCGCAGATCAGGATAGCGCGCGCTGCAAGGCCACAACCTCGCCGATCACCTCAAAAGCATCTTGGCTGGCGTAGATATTCTGGAAGCGAGGATTCTCTGGTTTCAAAAACCAGCCAGATTTGTCCTCGTGCATGAGGCGCTTGACTGTCACGTCGCCGTCTAGACGCGCGACGACGATACTACCCTTTTTGGGATCGTTGTTAACTTTGACCACCAGAAAATCGCCGTCCAAGATGCCTGCACCCACCATACTGTCGCCGGTGGCTTGCAGCGCAAACAAATTCTGCGCCTTGAGCGACTGCCGTGAGCTGGCCGACACGAGAGAGAGCGAGACTCTCAGGTTGCCAATGCGCTCCTCGACAGCTAGCACGGGATTACCGGCTGGGACCTTGCCCAGTAGCGGCACGGCTAGCGCATCGGAAGTCTCCTCGAGCGCATCCTCGCCAGCCATCTGCTGGCGAGCCATGGCCGTGAGCACCAGAGCACGTGCCGACTGGCGCTCATTCTCCTCCAAAAATCCCTTACGCCGCAGTGCCATCACCAGATCCTGAGCCGAGCCTATGGCCTTATAACCCATATGCGCACAGATCTCGCGCAACGTCGGCGAGACGCCGGTCTTGGCACTCGCGGCACGGATGAAATCCAGCGCTTTTTCTTGCGTTCTCGTCAACTTGGTCATCGGTCTAACCACCGGTAACTGAGTAGCATGGTGCATGAGCGTCACGATGGATGCACCACCATCGGTTGCGCCTCATCTCGAGTATAACCCAAAGCCGTCAAGCGTTCGAGCAGAGGAGGATGAGAATGGTAAAAGGCCGAGAACAGTGGGTGGCTGAGCGGCATTCCGGCACTAGTCTCACGCAGCTTGAGGAGGGCACTGCCTAGCTCATGAGCGCTGCCGGTATGCTCCGTGGCAAAGCGGTCAGCCGCAAACTCGTTGCGTCTCGAGATCGCGTTGCCGATAGGCTGAAGGGCGAAATCAAGTAGCCCAAACCATAGCGAAAACACCACGAGAGCACCGTGGGCGGATACCCCACTGAGACCAAAGCTCTGGTAAAAGATGGTCATCGGTAGGCATAGGCTGAGCAGGTAAAAGATGAGCCCCGTCGCTAGGACGCCTCGGATCAGGGACCATCTCACATGATGCAACTTGAAGTGACCTAGCTCATGCGCCAAGACCGCTACCACCTGATGCGGGGCCATGGCCTGGACCAGCGTGTCGAACAGTACGATCCGCTTTTTACCAAAAACACCCGTAAAATAAGCATTACCGTGACTAGACCGCTGCGACGCATCCATGATCGAGATACCCGCCGTGCGGAATCCAACCTTAGCGGCGAGTGTCTCGATACCTTGTTTAAGTCCCTCATCCGTGACTGGCGTGAACTTGTTAAATAACGGCGCCAAAAAGGTAGGGTAAAGCCATGCGGTCAGGACACTAAAGGCGCTCAAAGCCACCCATGCATAGAGCCACCACCAGGTGCCGGCCGCCTGGATGAGCCACAGCAATAAACTTAAAATTGGCGCACCTAAAGCGACCGCTAATATGAGACCCTTCAGCCTGTCGACCCAGAATCCTCGTGGCGTCTGGCGGTTAAAGCCGTGCTTCTGCTCCAGGACAAAAGTTCGGTAATAATCAAATGGCAGACTAAAGACGCTACTTAAAAGGCCTAACAGGCCGAAAAAGTAGAGCCCGGTCACCAACTCAGATGGAAACGTGAGCTGACTCCCCTTTTGCGCCAAATTTTCAAGGACACCGAGACCGCCGACGATGAGAAATGCCAGCGTGCAGGCTAGTGATAACGTCCCTGCAACCCGGGCGAATATAAACTTATCGTTGCTGTAAGCCAGACTCTTCTGCATCGCGGCATCGCTGATACCGAGCATTTGACTGGCTAGACGCTGCCGCTCAGCAGAACTGTAATAGCTGCGATTGAGCGTCGACAAAAAACGCTCTACAGCCATCTGGCCTAAACGCAGGCTCACAAAAAGCCAAAGGATCATATTTGGGTCCCAGCTTTTGCCGAGAATGGTCTGACTTGATGCGTCCAAGTAGTGGTGCCTCCTCTTAGAGCCCCATAAGTTTCCCAGAAGCTAACATGATCACCGACTTTAGACCTAGCAGCTTTACTCGGGAATTGCTTCGTGCTAGCCATATCCATCGCCGTCACTATAGAGAGGGACCTTACGATGCACCATGGCGATCCCAGAACCACAAGTCCTACCCCGACCACTGTTAATCCTGAGATTAAATACACCCCGTGTACCGGGCCACTGCCTGGATCCAGCAAGATCTATGTCGCGGGTGAGCTATTTCCGAGCCTTCGCGTGCCGATGAGAGCGATTGCGGTTGGAGCTAAAACCGCTGGAGCTCCCGAGGACGATGGTCTTGTCGTAGTGTACGACACAAGCGGCCCTTACTCTGACGATACCCTGCAGGTAGACATCACCAAAGGCCTTGAGGCGCTGCGCGAGGACTGGATCAGCGATCGCGGCGACACCGAGTTATACGCCCCTACCGCACCTAAGTTGCAGCCACGTGGCGACCTGTCGACCGAGCAGTTCCCAGGCCTAAAACGCGTGCCCAGACGAGCTGCCTACGGCCGCAATGTGACGCAGATGCATTATGCGCGGCGCGGCATCATCACCCCTGAAATGGAATACGTGGCGGTTCGTGAGAACGAACGGCGCCGCAGCCTTGACCTAAAGGCGGCCGAACGTGAACGTGACCAGCGCCTCGCGGGCAAAAGTTACGGCGCCTCGATCCCAAGTGTCATCACGCCAGAATTCGTCCGCGAGGAGATTGCGCGAGGACGCGCCATTATCCCAGCTAATATCAACCATCCTGAGATCGAGCCGATGATTATCGGCCGCAACTTCCTCGTCAAGATCAATGCCAACATCGGTAACTCGGCCGTCAGCTCTGGGATTCAGGAAGAAGTGGAAAAACTCGTGTGGGCCACCCGCTGGGGTGCTGACACGGTGATGGATCTATCGACTGGACGAAATATTCATGTGACGCGGGATTGGATCATCCGCAACTCACCAGTGCCGATCGGCACCGTACCGCTTTATCAGGCCTTCGAAAAGGTCAACGGGCGCATCGAAGACCTCACGTGGGAGGTATACCGCGACACCCTTATTGAGCAGGCCGAACAGGGAGTCGACTACTTCACTATTCACGCTGGAGTTCTCAGAGATTTCATCCCACTCACTAAAAATCGCGTGACGGGTATCGTGTCACGCGGTGGCTCGATCATGGCGCAGTGGTGCCACCATCACGGCCAAGAGAATTTCCTCTATACGCGCTTTGAAGACATCTGCGCCATCATGAAGGCCTACGATGTCTCCTTTTCGCTCGGCGACGGACTGCGTCCCGGCTCAACCGCCGACGCTAACGATGAGGCGCAATTTGCTGAGCTCAAAGCACTGGGACAACTAACCGAGATCGCTTGGCGTCATGATGTGCAGGTCATGATTGAAGGACCAGGCCATGTGCCCATGCACATGGTGCAGGAGAACGTGGAGCTGCAAATCAAACACTGTCACGAGGCTCCGTTTTACACGCTGGGGCCGTTGGTGACCGATATCGCGCCTGGATACGATCACATCACGAGTGCAATCGGCGCTGCGATGATCGGCTGGTTTGGCACGGCACTGCTTTGCTATGTCACCCCCAAAGAACACCTAGGGCTGCCCAATAGAGACGATGTCAAAGCCGGTATCATCGCCTACAAGATTGCTGCGCATGCGGCCGATTTAGCTAAGGGTCATCCGGGCGCCCGGCGACGCGACGACGCTCTGTCACGCGCGCGGTTTTCGTTCCGCTGGGAGGACCAATTCAATCTAGCCCTGGATCCAGAGACTGCGCGGCGTTATCACGATGAAACACTGCCGCAGAAGCACGCCAAATCGGCTCATTTCTGCTCCATGTGTGGTCCCAAATTCTGTTCGATGCGGATCAGCCAGGATTTGGCTAAAGCTGCAAGTGCGGAGGGACACGAGTGAGTCAGCGAGCAGCCGTCGTTGGTGCTGGCGTGCTAGGACGACTCCTAGCTTTGCAGCTCCACCGATGCGGCTGGGATGTGACCATCTACGATCGGGTGGGATGGGACAGCCGGGCTGCTTGCAGCTTTGCTGCGGCCGGTCTACTGACGCCGGCACTCGAAGCTGTCCACAATACAGAGCCGCGCATATTTGCCCTAGGTATGCAGTCAACTGATTTGTGGCATGAGCTACTTCAGGTGCATCATATAAACACCACTAGGGTTAGGCGCGGCACGCTCCATGTCGCTCACTCGGGCGACACGGCTCTGCTCGCAGAACTTCAGCAAAAGTTAACGCGGCGTTTCCCAGCGGCGGAGCCGCGCCTTCTAGATTACGCGCATCTTTGTGTGGTGGAACCAGCATTCGCCGCGGCATCTTTTCGCCAAGCTCTGTACCTACCCCACGATGGGTACATCTTGAATCACGAGGTACTTGCCGGGCTGAGATGCGCCATCGAACAGAGTGCAATCACCTGCCGCATGCCTCTTGCAGTTACGGAGCTTCAGGCCGATCGTATTGGTGTCGGCAAGGAAAAATCTGAGACCTACGACCGCGTCTTCGACTGTCGCGGTTTTAACGCTCAGACTGATGTCAAAGATCTGCGCGGCGTGCGTGGAGAGCTCGTCGAGGTGATCGCTCCTGAGGTTAATTTGCAGCACGCCGTACATTTGGTGCACGGACGTTACCCGATCTATATAGTGCCGCGCGGGGACAATCGTTACGCTATTGGTGCGACGCAGATCGAGAGTGAGAGTCTTGCACCGGTGAGCGTGAAATCGGCGATGGAGCTACTCTCCGCCGCTTACAGCGTCCATCCAGGATTTCGCTACGCTAACATCGAAAACTTGGTTACCAATTGCCGACCCGCCCTCAGCGACAACTTACCTCGCCTCATGATTGACGACGGGGTTTGGCGACTCAATGGACTATTCCGCTACGGGTTTTTGATGGCGCCCCTGCTGGTCGCAGTAACATTGAAAACACTAAGAGATGAGCCCTTGAGTGAAAATGAGCTACGTCTTGTTACGCGAGAGGGGATAAAAGATTGGGAACGAGATCCGCAATGGAACTAAGAATTAACGGCAACACATGTCAGATAGACACTGTCGATAACGTCGACCACTTACTCGCGCAACTAGGATACCAACAAAACTTTGTCGCAGTCGCCATCAACAAGACCTGCGTCAAACGATCCGAATTTGGCGCGCATCCCGTAAATGCTGGCGACGACATTGAAATTCTAGCCCCTATGGCAGGTGGCTAAGTGAGGTAAGTGGCACATGTGGCACATCGGCGATACAAAACTAAACAGCCGCCTACTTTTGGGTACCTCGCGATATCCATCAGCACAAAGTTTGCAGCAAGCTATCACGGCATCAGGCTGCGAGATCATCACTGTATCGCTGCGTCGTGAAAGTGCCGATAAGCAGAGCGGCCAAAAATTCTGGAGTTATCTGCGCGAGCTACCCGTGCGGATCCTTCCTAATACCGCGGGTTGTTATCAGGTGCAAGAAGCTGTAACGACAGCCCATATGGCGCGTGATCTCTTCGACACCAATTGGATTAAGCTCGAGGTGATCGGCGATGATTACACCTTGCAGCCTGATCCATTCGGTTTGGTGGAGGCTGCTACCATCCTTTGTCGCGAGGGATTCGAGGTGTTTCCCTACACTACGGATGACCTGATTTTGGCTCAGAGGCTCGTTGATGTCGGATGCCGCGTCCTCATGCCGTGGGCCTCACCGATAGGCTCAGGATTGGGGCTGACGAATCCGCGTGCCATCAAGACACTACGCGCGCGGTTTCCCGATATACCGCTGATTATCGACGCTGGGCTCGGCAAGCCCTCCGACGCGACTCAGGCTTTAGAGCTAGGCTGTGATGCCGTGCTCTTAAATACCGCAGTCGCCATGGCCGACGAGCCAGCAAAAATGGCAAGCGCCTTTGCTCATGCCGTGACCGCGGGGCGCCTCGCTTACCAAGCCGGCATGATAGCGCCACGTGAATTTGCCGTGCCCTCGACCCCAGTGCTGGGACGTGCGTTTACTGGCGGCGATGATACCCAAGCGTCTGTCCCGTCGTCATCAACCCTGAGGTAAGTGAGGTAACTCGTGATGAAACTAGTCTGGATCATTGCCGGTTCTGATCCGAGTGGGGCGGCGGGTTGCCAGCGGGATCTCATCACCGTCTCTGAGCACGGCGTTCATGCCTGTACGGTCGTGACGGCGACGACGGCTCAAAACTTTACCCAGTGGTCCGATGCTCACATGGTCGATCCGGCTATCGTTGAAGCTCAGCTGCAGTCGCTGGCTAGTCCAACCATGCCCAAACCAGCGGCCATCAAAATAGGAATGCTAGGCTCCGCAGCAAATGTTTCCAAGGTGGCTGAGTACATCACCAAAGATCGCTCTGTAGATCGTACGTTTGTCATACTCGATCCTCTCGTCAAAGCCACTAGTGGTGGTGCACTAAGCGACGACGACAACATAACGGCGATGAAGACCAAGCTTTTGCCTCGTGTTGATTTACTAACACCAAACGTTGATGAAGCAGTCTCACTCACCGGTAGTCAGATTAATGGCCCCGAAGACTTACCGGCAATTGCCGCAAAGCTACTAGCCCTGGGCGCGCGCCGGGTCCTTATCAAAGGCGGCCATCTCGCGAGCGCCTTGTGTCATGATTACTACGCCGATACAGCGAGTCAATATTGGCTCACCACCGATCGTCTACCGCATGGCGCGCGTGGCACCGGCTGTGCCCTAGCATCGGCAGTTACCGCGCGCATTGCTGAGGGCTGTGAGATTCACGACGCTCTAGTTGCTGCACGTATTTATGTAAATCGCAAGATGCGGTCCGCTATCGATACAGAGACCGGCGTACGTCTCCTTGGTTTAGGAACTACCGATGTGGACCCTAGCGATCTACCGTCAAGGTCCGAGACTCTTCCACTTGCTAGACCGTTGAGCTTTCCACCCTGTGGTCCGGAACCGCTTGGATTTTACCCGGTGGTCGATACGTTTTCTTGGGTGAAACGACTGGTTGACTGCGGCACATCAACCATACAGCTACGCATCAAGGATCTTGAGGGGTCCGCGCTCATACAGCAGATCAAACAGGCCGTCGACTATTGCCGCGTCCGCAATGTCAGATTATTTATTAACGATCATTGGCGTGAGGCCATAGAACTTAAGGCTTACGGTGTTCATCTCGGTCAGGAGGACCTAGGGACGGCTGATCTAGCTGCGATTGCCAGTGCGGGTCTGCGACTAGGTATTAGCACGCACAGCCTTAGTGAAGCAGCCGTAGCCAAAGGTGTAAATCCATCTTATATCGCTCTGGGACCGATATTTCCTACGACATGCAAATCACTGCGTTTTGGACCGCACGGCCTGGGTAAAATCAAAACTTGGCGTTCTATGTTTGAACAACCCTTGGTAGCCATCGGTGGACTCAAGGCTGAACACGTACGAGAGGCAATGAGGCTAGGTGCCTCAGGTGTGGCCGTCATCGCAGACGTAGTCCATGCTTCCAACCCAGACGAGCGAGCATATCAATGGCTCGAGGCTGCGGGTCAACGGAAGTCGCTTAAATCTCACGCGGAGCTAAGCTCAATATGACGACGTTATTTACTCATCATCGGTTTCGTGACCACAACACTGGCCAACACCCTGAGAGCGCTCATCGACTCGTCAGTATCGACAAAGAGCTCGAGACCGGTGGCTGGCTTGAGAAGTGCCGCCGCGGCAACGTGGCAAATATTAGTTTAGAGCAGCTTGCCACCGTGCATAGCCCTGAGCAGATTCAAGCAGCTAGAACGCTCGCCGCCAAAGGCGGGGGCAAACTCGATGCTGATACGGTGGTGTCACCTGATTCATTCGACGTCGCGCTCATGGCCGCCGGTACAGCCACGGCAGCTGTGGATGTCGTCATGTCCGGACAGGATAAGCACGCCGTATGCTTGATGCGTCCTCCAGGACACCACGCAACGGCCGCCACGAGTATGGGCTTTTGCCTGTTTAATAACGTCGCCCTCGCTGCTAGACACGCTCAGGCTAAACACGGCGCGCATCGCGTTCTCATCGTCGATTGGGATGTCCATCATGGCAACGGCACGCAGGACATCTTTTATGAAGATCCTTCGGTCTATTTTTATAGTATCCACCGCTACCCATTTTATCCAGGTACTGGTGACAGCAGTGAAACCGGTACCGGCAAAGGACTCGGCACGACGCTTAATGTGCCCGTAAGTTTTGGCACTGCCCGTTCCGAATACTTAGAACTGTTTAGTCGTGGGCTCGAGAAGGCCATCGCCGCCGCTAAGCCTGATCTTGTGATCATTAGCGCCGGCTTTGATGCCCACATGGATGACCCTGTCGGGAATCTCGGACTCGCGAGTGAGGACTTTGCCGTCCTAACGCGGAAGGTCATGGATGCTGCAAAAGTCCACGGCGGTGGACGCATCGTTAGCTGTCTTGAAGGCGGCTATAATATCGATGCACTTGCGGAGTCCGTCGCCGTCCACATCGCCACGCTGACGCAAGGCTAACGACAGATTCAGCCGAGCTTGGCAGCTAACTTATTAAGCTTCTCGACCAGCTCCGTCATGCGGTCATTGTCGCGCAGCTTGATGGGGTGCGGCTTTTTGCCCTCGCCCAGCTCATCGAGAAAGCGATACACCGCAACCATGGTGCCGGCGCGCTGATCTACGGCCATACGCTCGGCCACGCTGTTGAGCTTGTCGGCTAAGTCTTTAAGTTGATCAGATTCGCGCAGCTGAATCGGCTGGGGCACACTACCGGCAAGCACCTCGTCCAGATATCTATGAATGGAGACCAGTGGTCCGTAGATCTGATGTGTGAATCGTACCGATACCAGTATCGTCGTGAGTACGAACAGGACGATTAAGCTAGCGCAGCTAATGAGCGGTACGGCAAACTTCTTCATCGTCACGACGCTCTCGCCGTCGGATAGTTTGAAGTAGACTGAGACCGCTTCATAAACGTCGTAAAGGTAGTAGCCAAAGACACCAAATATCAGGACTGCAAAGACAAAATTCACAAGAAGGACCACAAGTCCAAGCCGCACCTGCTTGTAAGGCTCGACAAACCACGACGCAAACCCCCGTCGCCGCCCTTGATTACCCATGTGTGCAACGCTCCAACCATAATGTGCTAGATGACTAGCGCCTATGGTATCACAGTTGTCGGCGATGTAACTCTAGGCAGGTGACAGCCGCCACTGCGGCAGTCACTGCGCGCAAAATGCTACTGCCAAGCTGCACTCCTGTGACCTGAGCCTCATTGAGTGCGGCCTCTTCCCTGGGATCGAAGCCTTTTTCACCGCCAACGATGGCCAATACGTGGCTTGTGCCACAAGCTTGCAGGGCCTTAGGCATGAGCAATGTGGCGGCCGGGTCCAAATAGAAACGGGCCACATCTGCGCCATTTAACCCTGCCGTGGCAGTCAGCAGTGCGTCGACTGATTCATGTTCCTCAACAGAGGGGAGCCAAGGCCTCTTGCATTGTTTAATTGACTGGACGAGGATGCGGTGCCAACGCTCATGAACCTTGGGGCCTAGGCGACTTTTTGCGACACCGTACTGTCCAAAGACATGGATACGGTCGACCCCTAGCTCGCAGAGCATGGGCAATATCTCATCAACAGTACCGTGACGCAGCGCCCCTACTGCCAGCTCTAGCCTGATAATCGGTGGCGCCACCTGATGAGACTGCGAAACCCGGATCGTTACCTCGCGACTGGTCACAGCCGTCACAGTTCCACTGATCCACCGGCCGCCACCATCGGTGACTTCCACGATCTCATCTATGGCAAGACGCAATACTTTGGCAAAATGATGTGCTTCGTCCCCAGTAAGCACCCATTCGGTCTCACTCTGCGCCTTGCCTAAAAATCTATAGGTATGCGACATCGCCAAAATCTCCTCAGCGACGCTGAGGCTGAGACATCACAATGCAGCCCCAGCCCGCCAAGTCAGTCTGCCTGACCGGGGCAAGGCCCACGCGGCACCCGGCAGCGATAACCTCATCAGCCTCTTCGGTGAGTAATCCGCTGAAGACAATCTTGCCACCTGGTGCAATTGCTGCCGCTAGCTGCGGCATTAGTCTGATAATGACGACGGCAAGGATATTGGCCAATACGAGATCAAAGGTCTCACCGTCAGGAAGACTCCCCAACATAAAGTCGGTAGCTACGCCGTTTACCTGGGCGTTAGTCTTAGAGGCCAGTATGGCGTCATCCTCGATATCGGTGCCGAGGCAGCGACCGTAGCCCAATTTCTTAGCGCCAATCAGGAGAATGCCTGTGCCGCACCCGACGTCCAATACCGAGCGCTGAGCCACCTTGGTGCCCAGCTCCTGAAAATCAGCCCCCACTTGCTCCAGGCAAAGCCTGGTGGTGGCGTGCTGTCCAGTCCCGAAGGCCATGCCGGGCTCGATCACGAGATCGATAAGACCAGGACGCGGCGCTGGTGTCGTGATCCACGGGGGACGCACATAAAATACTTCGGTAGCGAAAGGCTGAAAGCTCTCCTTCCACCCCTCCATCCAGAGCTCCGTCTCCATGGTGTTGAGCGCCGTTTCAATTTGCGCGCCAAAGGCATGCTCGAGTTTGATACGCAAGTCATCCAGCGATTCACGGCTATAACGGTATACAGACAGCGGCGTTTGATCCCCACCGAGCTCGGTGTAGTAGTCCCGTGGCGGCTCATCTTGGTTCTGATTGATGTCGACAGCAAGCTCACCCTCGACAAAGGACTCGACGCCATTAAGTAGCAACCAGTCGATCATGCGTTCCTTGCATTTCACTGCAGCAGGAGTTTCGCCGACGAAGTTAACGCGGAGTTCATAGGTGTGCTGTGGATGCATGCGCCAGATCCTTACAATACAATGGGATGTGGGACCGATACGCTCAGCGGACCGGCCCAAGTGCCGCCGCTTTCTCCCAGTTTTCTGGCCAAGTTGCAAGTACTGCCATTGTCACTGTGCAGCTCAACCCTGACCAGCTACGCCGACACAGCCGTTTTGCTTAGCCATGGCGTATAGTTACATGAAAATGACCGCGCCAGGGGAAGCCCAAGATTTGCGTCTCCGCCGGCGAACTATCGATGCTTACGATACGAGGGCCGTAGCGTTCCGTTACATACCGATGCACGCCCACCACAAGGACTCCGCCCCCGGGGCCGCTATGAAGGCCACGACCGGTCACTATCTTAAACGTCACGGGACCGGATGCGCGCCCCAGCACGGCAGAGATCATGTAATCCAGATGACGAAATGCAGCCTCAAGAGTGAGCCCGTGCAGATCTATCGTTTTGTCACCTGGGCCTTTACCGGTCTTTGGTCCATCCGTTGCGCTCACTTTTTTACCGTCAGCTTCTTTGCCGCGGCGTGGCATCAGCTCGCCACTCTCAATGTGAGCTAAAAACACTTGGTCAGCCGTAGCAAAATCCTCAAATTCCACCGTCGGCAATTGACGGACACCAGACTTGTTTGTCCCGTGTTTTTGGCTTTGGTGTTTTGATTTTTTTTTGCTCACACGAAAGATCCATTTTGTAGGTGCTGGATACATTATTAGAGCGTCATGCAACGAAGATCTGCCACAAGAAAAAAATTGCCAGCACGCGGTTGACAAATAAAAGGCATCCGTACACACTCATTTCCTCATCCTTGATGTGTACCGGATTTGGGTCTGCGTCATGGGGATTAATGGTCTCAGTTCCTGGCTAGCCTCCCGCTCGGAAGTCGCATGGCAAGGAATGGCTTATCCCTGTGTTATCAACACCTTATCCACATCCTCCTATTTTACCCAACACCCTGAAAACATTGAGATATTCACCATATGACGATTGCATCTCCACACCTAGACGAGTTGATGACGCTTGGCCGGTCTAAGAGCTTTCTCGGGCGCGAGTTTCTTACCTGGCTATGGTACTTAGCCGAGACTATGAAGGAGCGTCTGAGACTTGAGGTTGCAGGTCAAAATGTGGAGATCGACCTGTGGGTCGACGACCGCCTTGTGCTCGAGGGCAACGCGGCGATGAGTCATCAGAACGTCATGAAGGGTGGCGACCCAAGCCACAGCCAGGAGGCTTCGGCGTCTCTGGCCACCGGTAAGACCGTACGCGAGATGAAGCTCGGCCTGCGCGTTAAAGACGGCGGTGAGTATTCAGCCGTGCTTGGCTGCGACGACCTGAGTCCACGCTCTCTCAAGCTACCGACACCGGAGCCTCAGGAGGGACAGGACGG
Organism: Deltaproteobacteria bacterium; assembly: GCA_016874735.1. Lineage (NCBI taxonomy): Bacteria > Pseudomonadati > Myxococcota > Myxococcia > Deltaproteobacteria bacterium. The sequence continues at coordinate 248,543 of VGTI01000001.1, read as the reverse complement.
AGAGCCCAAGGCAGTAGCCTTGCCACTTGCCGATCGCCTCCAGGCGACAACAACCTTTGTCGGGATCCTTGATGCACTGTTTGATCGTTTCCGCTCAGCGCGCGTAGATCCGGAGTGGGACCGCACGGTGGTGAAGGAGATGCGCGCCTGGATTAAACGGCGACAAGGCAAGCAAGGTTCTGATATTCTGCACTAATGCAGAAATACATCGACGTAGTTCATCGCTATCTCCCTGAGAGTATCCGGTCGCGTTCCCATGTAGGTCGGATTTTTATCCAGGATATTGTCCGCTGCGACCTCACCAAGCAGGCGAGCGCCATGGCCTACGTGACGCTGCTGTCGCTGGTACCATCGCTGGTAGCCATTTTTTGCGTGCTCTCGCTATTTACGCCACTACTGGGCAAAGGCTCGAGCCTCATCGATCAAGCCCGCGAATTCATCCTCGAGAATCTTGCCTCAGACAGCGGCGAGGCTGCGGTGAGTTATCTCGATCGCATGATCAGCAAGATCAGTCTTGCTACTATAGGTTGGTCCAGCTTTGCCAGCGTGCTAGTCACGCTGATTCTGCTGCTGCGTCAGGTTGAAGAGGCCTTGAATAGGATCTGGTTGGTCCGCAAGGGCCGCAACGTCTTCATCCGCTTTATGTACTTCTGGACCTTTTTAACGTTAGGCATGGTGATTGTGGCGATTGGTGTGGGGGTCACGGCAAGCCTGAGCTTTCCTGCACTATTCTCCTCCACTTCGAGCGTGAGTATCGGACCCATGGCATGGATCATCGGTCGATTCACGGAATTACTCGGCAGTTTCATCTTCTTCTTTTTCCTCTATAAGATCGGTCCTAACTGTGCTGTTGGCACGAAGAACGCAGCGCTGGGTGCTTTGGTCGCCGGGACTGCCCTGCAGATCAGTGGGTGGCTGTACGGCATCTATGTACGCGACGCCAAGAACTACCAAACGCTCTACGGTGCGTTGGCTCAGGTGCCGATCTTCCTGGTTTGGTTGTACATAGGGTGGATCATCATTCTGATTGGTGCACTGGTGAGTTGGCGCCTGCAAGAGGGTTTCCCCGTGCAGGGTGAGGAAGAGGCTTTAGACCAGAGTAAATCGCCCGTTGAGCAGCTCCGCAACATGCAGTTCAAAGCTGCGTTGCCCTGGGTATCACTGCTGGCTATTCATCAGCAGTTTGCCGCGGGCAGTGGCAAGGGTCTGAGCGGCCAAGATCTAGCCCACAAGATGCGACTCCCAGCAAGCTGGGTGACCGAGGCCCTCGATGCTCTGCAGTCACTTGGCTACGTCGTGGCTGGTAAGACGCAAGGATCGGTCTCGTCGGGAGCACCGCAAGTGACTGATCCCTATTTCCCAACCGCTCCCGCCACCAACCTAAAAGTCACGCAAGTGACGCAGGATCTCAGTAGTCCGATGGAGCAGTGGCTAGAAAACTGGCACTACGATATGCCCATCAATCTGCGCAAAGCGATCCATCTCATCGGCCGCGATCACGGCGCAGCGACCATGAGCGATATTCTGCAGGCGATATGACTCCCGCTGGGCGGGGCCACGACTCCAGAACTGTCTCGACTGTTTGAGGACACGGTCAGCATATCAAAAAGTGCCCTCCTACTTTTAATTAAGTGATTTGGAGCATGGTGGCTCGCGCGTTCACTAGTGCCTTGTATTTTTCGCGATAAGCTGCCGACAGAAAGCTTTTTTCGATCCAATCATAAAATACAGGAAGTGCCCGACTAAATCTCTGCATATGGTCATCTATGACCTTTTGCCCCAGTCCTAGCCGCCCAAGTCCATAATACTCAAGTAACAGTTTCCTGGTAATCCCGCGCTTTTTGCCATTAAGTGGCAGTGCTAGTTCTTCTGGATCTCTGAGCACTATAGAGGAATTTACAAAGTCGTATACCGGCGAAAGGCGGACGATATCGTCTCTGGTGATGAGGGAGAAATTCTTAAGGTGCATGTCCTCGTTACCAATCAGATAGCTAAATATCGTTCTTTTGAAGAGCTCTGACTTTTCAACGACGGGAAATGTACAAAACTTTTCGATCAAACCTACAAGTCGCTCCATGCTGTAGGCGTATTTAGTCTCGCGATTCGCACCGGCTAGTTGCGCAAAGTCTTCGGTAGCAATTTTGTTATGACCAAGGCGATCAAACCGCTCGATGAAGTAAACCATGGATTGGTCATGAGCGTAGATTAGTCCATGAACTGGGACGTCGAATCCGACGACCTCCGCAAGGTGCATGGTGAGATCTTCGTTCTCTGGTAATTCCGGATAATCAGCCTGAGGCTTCAGGATAAATTTGCCTTTGGCGTCGACGATCTCAAATGATTCCGTTCTGATGTTGAGTTTGGCACTGAGTTTTGGTTGGACTCCCTGAATGGATAGTCTAGTGGCCCTAAGCATGGCCTCCTGGCGCAGTCCGTTGGTGTCAAGCGGAAGATCTTTGAGGTTTGAGAGTTTGGCCGAAATTTTTTTAAGGCCTTCTGCAGAAAACTTATTCGATCCGCACTCCGCGTAAGTGATTGGGCACTTATTCATCATCTAGTCCCTCAACCGACACTGCTCCAACTAAGTCAGCCCCTACCGTAATGAGTTGCTGCATGTAGTCATCCTTGTCTAGTTTCCCCTGTCTGAGTAGACCAAGGAGCTGAATACCTTCAGGCAGTAAACCGTCAAAAAACGGAGGAAACCTATCGTAGTCGAAATTTCTCTCTACGACTGGCATAGTCAGAGAAACAGGTGGTCCTTGGTAAGCATCGTGATAACAAAAACGGTAAGACCTACCTTTGACGATCTCCTCGAGTATACCGGCCTCAGTCTTGTGAACGAACACTCGCGCGCGCTTCATGTTTCAGTTCCTCGTAGGCGTTCATGATAGGGCTGGTCAGTTTGACGGAGATGTTTAGTACGTTGAGCACCTTTTGCAGGGTATCGATACGAGTGCTTTTAGTCCGATGTTCAAGATCGTAGACCGCAGCCTTACCTATGCCCGCCAGCTGGGCTAGCTGTGCTTGCGTGAGGCCGCTTTTTTTGCGGTGAAAGCGGATGATGTCGCCTAAGTCGTTGAGCATTTGCCATTCCATTTTACTGCTATAGCAGTAAATTTACCCACATAAGATCCAGTATAGCTGATTTTTGACAAAAGTGCGCACTTTTTTACTGCTATAGCAGTAAAAATAATCAATCATTACAAGCCAGGCTTTTCGCACTTCCATTGACCGTACCCACCTGAAATTTGCCGCAAACAATACACCCAACCCGCTGAACCTACTGCCATTTTAGACCGCAATTTTTACGCCTCAAGATTTCCCCCGTCCTGCCGAAGGAAGTTCTAAAGATGGCGGGGTGTTAAGGACTCATTCCCGAGTACCAAACGCCCTTCAAGAGCAAGGGAGGGGGAGACCGGTTGCGCTCCAAACTGAGAAGGATGACACGACGGCTAAACGCAGCAGCACTCGCTTGCTGCGTCTGGAGTCTCGTCATGTCGTCTCAGCTCACCTACGGCGATACGCCGACTTTTCCCCTCAGCTATGCAGCTAGACTCACACAAGCTAACGGTGCGCCACTCGATGGACCAGTCGCCATCGAGGCCAAGTTTTTCGTCACTGACTCCGGTGGATCCCCGCGGGGAAGGGTCTTTAGTTTTAGCGAAATCCCACTGTCTCAAGGTGTGCTCACGCTCAACCTCGACCTTACAGCCGCGGATATCGAGAGTATTTTCGGTGACGGTGCGCAGCCGGTTTATATAGAACTGACTGCCGCAGGTAAGACCTATCCGCGGCAGAAGTTTAGTTTCGTGCCCTACGCCATGCGCGTACCTGTAGACGAAAAAACCATCGCTTTTAACGGCGATGGCAAGCTTTCGCTCGTAACCACTGGTACCAGTGGTGCCGGTAAATTCCTTACCTCAGATGGCAGCGGTAAATTAGCCTGGTCCATCCCACCAACGATTACCGAGCAGGACATTAAACCTACGGCGACGCCGACTTTTGCTGGTCTCAAGCTTAGTGGCGATCTCAAAATCTTTGCCGCTCAGACTTTAGGACTCGGGATCTTCGACAACTCTACAGAGGCAGCATTAATCGCGACGCTCAACGCTAGCGGCACAGGCTCAGCGGATCTAGGTAAAACCTGGTACAACTCCAGCACCAACCAGATCAAATTCTGGGACGGCACCCAAGCAAGGTCCCTAGGCGTATCTGGCTCAGGACTTTCCGCCCTAAACGGTCAGACTGGCAACAGTCAGTCCTTTGCGGTCAGTAACACCGGAACTGCGCCAGCGATAAACTCAAGCGCCAATATCCACACGCTCAGTATCCCTCTGGCATCAGCGGGTGCGACAGTAACAGCTGGTCTGATTTCTAACGCTGATTACCTAAGCTTTAGCAGTAAACAAACAGCTGGTAGTTATATGAGTAGCCTCACTGGTGACGTGACGGCTTCAGGTCCGGGCAGCGCTCAGGCGACGTTGTCTAATACAGGCGTAGCTGCTGGCACATACACGAAGATCGTGACGGATGCGAAGGGACGTGTTTTCGTGGGCGCCACTCTAACGGCCAGCGATATCCCGCCGCTAACAGCATCGAGCATCACTAGCGGTGTGTTGCCAAGCAGTAACGGCGGTACTGGGGTTAGTTCCACGGCCACGTTTCCAACAAGCGGTGTCGTAGTCACGCAGAGTGCAGCAGAAACACTGAGCAACAAAACTCTGAACTCCCCGGTGTTCAGCGCGGGTACCATCAACGGGGCTTCGTTAATATCAGGTACAACGGTCATGTATACGAGCGGTAACGTTACTGCTGCTAATGGCACATTTAATGGCGACCTCACAGTGCGTGGTGACGGCGTGACTAGCAAAAAGCTAGTCATAAACGACAGTACAAACAATCAATCTCTAGCCCTAAAAGCTCCCGATAATTTATCAGCTTCTACCGTATGGACTTTGCCGAGTAGCGATGGCACCAACGGTCAGACTTTAGTCACCAACGGATCCGGTCAACTCTCGTGGACCTCTGGTCTGGCACCAACGGGTGCCGCTGGTGGCGATCTCACCGGTAACTTCCCCAATCCTGCACTCACTATGACTGGTGTAGCAGCGGGCACGTATACGAAGGTGACGACAGACGCGAAGGGACGGATATATTCAGGCGCCACACTCACAGTCAGCGATATTCCACCGCTACCAGCGTCGAGTGTCACCAGTGGCGTCATCCCAGTCGCCAACGGCGGTACAGGCGCATCGAGCTTTGCCAATAACGGTGTCGTTCTTGGCAACAGCGGCGGCAATCTCCTCTCGACCGCTGCAGGCACCGCCTTCCAGAGCTTAGTGGTGCCTAGTAACGGTGGCACGCCGTCTTTTGGTGCCATTAATTTAGCGCAGACGGCAGCCGTGACTGGATTACTACCTACGTCCGCCGGTGGCACTGGTATCAACTCGACTGCGACGTTCCCAACTTCAGGCGTGATCGTGACACAAACTGCCGCGGAAACGCTGAGTAATAAAACACTCGCCTCACCGATTGTCAGTGCAGCGACTGTGACAGGTGCTTCGCTCATAGCGGGCTCGACTGTCATTGATACTTTAGGGAGCGTCACCGCATCCACAGGCTCATTTAACGGCGATCTCACGCTGCGCGGTGACGGTGTGACCGGTAAAAAGTTAGTGATACACGACAGTACAAACAGTCAGTCTCTAGCCCTAAAAGCTCCCGATAATTTATCGGCTTCTACTGTATGGACTCTGCCAAGTAGCGATGGCACCAACGGCCAGACTTTAGTCACCGACGGATCAGGGCAACTCTCGTGGACCTCTGGTCTAGCTCCAACTGGTGCCGCTGGTGGCGATCTCACAGGTAACTTCCCGAGTCCCACGCTCACCGCGACTGGTGTAGTAGCAGGTACCTATACGAAGGTGGCCACCGACGCGAAAGGCCGTCTCTATCATGGTGGCGCGCTTGTCGTCGCAGATATTCCGTCGCTTCCTGCCTCCATCATCACGACTGGCAATTTACCCGTTAGTAACGGTGGTACCGGTGCGACTAATTTCACAACTAATGGCGTCTTGCTTGGTAATGGTGGCAGCAATATCCTCTCCACCGCTGCAGGCACCGCCTATCAGAGCTTAGTCGTGCCAAGTAATGGTGGCACACCATCCTTTGGCGCCATTAATTTAGCGCAGACGGCAGCTGTCACTGGGGTACTGCCATCTTCTGCTGGAGGTACGGGTGTTAACTCATCAGCGACCTTTCCCACGAGTGGTGTGGTGGTGACACAAACTGCGAATGAAACCTTAAGCAATAAGACCCTTGCCTCCCCCATCATCTCAGCAGCAACGATAAACGGCGCCTCTATGATTACAACCACTGGTGATATGTCCGGTGGTAGCGGTTTCTTTAGCGGTAGCGTGGGTATTGGGACCACGGCGCCAACCAGCCAACTGGATGTCATCGGGTCAGGTAACCAGGACGTCAGAGTCAGAAGCAATTCGCTCACGGGTAGTTGGGCTGGTGTGGTATTGGAAAACGCCAGTGGCGTGTACACACACTATTTTGCAAATGAGAATGAGGGTGGTGTGGGAACTAATACTGCTCACGCCTTCAGCTTGCGTACTCAGGCGCAAGACAGATTGACAGTATCAAGTGCAGGGAACATCGGAATTGGGACTACGGCGCCCCTTGAAAAAGTATTCATTCAGTCCGGTAACATTGGCATATCCAGTGCTAACGCAACCGGATCGAGTGGGTGGACTCACGGAGGCATCGTTTGGCACGGATACAATCGTGGCGCTTCAAATAATTCAGCTGCAATTTATTCTGGCTCAACGACTTGGGATGACCAAGGCTATCTTTCTTTTCAAACTTCGGGCGATGCAGCCAATGCAGTTGAGCGCATGAGAATTACCGAAACAGGCAACGTCGGGATAGGGACTTCTGTCGCGGCCAACAAACTTGATATTAGCTCGTTGGGTAATTATGCCAGTATTGAAAACGGTGGACATCCGTTCCAAATTGCAACTGGATCGACCTCGTCTGACTACGCGTTGTTTATGGGCGCCGATAAATCTAATGGGCTTTCCTACATACAATCCGTGAACATCAACACCAATAAAAAAACGCTAGCTTTGAACCCACAAGGCGGCAACGTAGGCATCGCAACATCGTCCCCTGCCGCCACTCTAGATGTGATTGGTAACGCACGTATCTCAGGTGGCCTTGGAGACATTATCTCTTCCACACAGCCAGCTAGTCGCTTTTATGCGCCGGGCACCGGCTGGTATTACACAGGTGAGTATCTAACTATTACAGTGCCCGCAGGTCCGGCTCGTCGTTACCGCATCACCAATCGGCAAATGGCGATGCAATCAAACACAGGCCAATTTGTTATGACTCTGAGTACTAGCAGCACTTCCCTAAATTCGACCTTTTACTACCCTTATCAAGTCGCCGTCGGGGGGTATTGGAGCACCATACATGCTGATACCTATGTAACCTTAAATGGTGGGACCACGACTACTTATTATGTCTGGATGTCCTTCAGTTCTACGGGAGGGGCAGTGGCGAGTGAAAATCGTGCATACTGTGATCTCTTCGCAGTGCAGATGTGAGGCTAGCGTCACTTAATCCCGACAGCCATTCTTAATACACCCGCGTCAGCACCAAAACCCGCACCGTCGATGTCGGCTTAGTCTCGCTGAGCGGCACGGTCACAACAGTACCGGTTACACTAAACTTATCCGTCTTAACGCCGTCGACAAAGACTTGGGCAAAGGCATTGGGTGGTAGAGGACTAGCTAACGCAAATACGCTGCTGTGCTCCTCGACAACTTTATATTTAAAGGTGATCGATCTCAGGTCATCCGCATTGCAGTGAAAGGAAATCATATCCTGTGAGACATCAACATTTTCAACACACTGATCTGGACTGCTGTCCGCGCTGACCTCAACCTCACCCGCGAGTGGTGCATCCGGCAACCTATAGCTAAGGGGCGTACTGCGATCAGCATAGCTGTAGTCAATCGTGACCTTACGCCCGTCGACCACATCACCAGCCAAAAACACGAGGTTATCGGCCTCGCGGGTCACCGTTAGCGCGGCACCGGTGACATCGTCGATGGCTTTAAAGGACCGTGGTTGAGCTCCGGACGGATGCACAAAGCCCTTGTATAGGAGCTGCTTGGAGTCAATACCCCTATAAGATACGGTGATCTCGCGGTCATCACCGGGCGGTACGGCAAATTCAATACTTTGGTTAGTTTCGTCATAGACAAAGTCTTGGGTCTCAACACCATCTACCGTGACTGTGAGGGGACCGTCGTCTTTAGCAATATTTCCGAGCTGAAATCTGCGACTAAGGCCGTCTCCCGCCTTATAACTCACTACTATATGGGCATAGCTAGGCGGCGTTTCGACAAAGCTGATCTCCCTAGTCCCAGGGTTGAAACTAAATTGGTTAGGATCTAGTGGTTGACCGTTAACTTCAACCGATAGAGTCGCTAGGTCTGGCGTCGCTGCAACCTGCACGGAGTTAAAGATAGGCACGGGATCGTGACGGTACGAGATATGAAGATTGGTTTGCGTGGGGGACACGTTAGTGAGGATGAGTACCGACCCTTCGATACGGTAATCACTCGTGGCCATGCCATCGATGGTGACCACGACTGAGTCCGGAATCGGTACATGCGGCAACTGAAAATGGCGACGCACCGTCCGCGCTGCATCTGTCGCGATGGCACGTAAGGTGTCCCGGTAGTTACTCTGGCAAATGCTGCCACCGAAGCCACCGACTAGGCCTATGAGTTCCAAGATACGGTTAGCTGGTCTTTGAGCATTACTGTAGCACTGCACATCGCTCGGGCTCCAGGTGAGTGCATAAACTTTAGACGACGATGCCTCGCGTCGCGGTGGTAGTAGCAAGCTGGCTAAGTCTTGCGGCCTCTGCCCAACCGCACAAAGTTCACTGGTCGAGTCTTTGGGACGCGTCGGGATCCCAGTGATTGGATCTACCGGTTCAGGGCAGTAGCTATCTTCATCCGTCACAAATAGCACGCCCAGCATCGCGTTGGGTCGCATCCACTGATTCGATCCGTAGGCACAAGTGCCGGTCAAATGTTTGTAGGTGTTGAGAATACTCTCTTCATAGTCTGATCCGCGGGCACCGATATTTAGAATCGTATTGAGGAATTTGCTACTCGCATCAGGATCACCCTTCACTAGGGGCTGACCACCAGGTAGACCATCGGTACCGTATAGCTGACACCCGTCGCCATGCGTTAGGACTGGATTACTAGGATTATCCGACGTGATGATGCCGATGCGCCAATCGACGTCGCCTAGTTGATCGATAAAGTCGCGCATACCCTCGGCGAGCATCGCCTGCACCGCCGCCATCGAGCTTGAATTATCGACGACAACTAGAAGATCTAGCTCCTCCGTAGACGTGATCGGATAGTCCTTGATCGTCACTGAGCCCGGATGTCCCTGCGTAAAGAACTCAGTCTTTGTGGCGCGGCTATCTTGCCTAAACTTTATCAACTCTGGCGACTTCTGCCGTAGCGCAAGAGACTCACGAACCGTGCCGAATGCAGGCTTATAGGTCACCTCATGGTCTCCGATGACGCCTGCACCAAATACTTGCTCACTAAGGACGATCGCTGCTTTGGCATCTATAGAGTTACCCGCGAACTGAGCCTCTCTCTGATTACAAGACAATAGCACTAAGCCGCCGATTAATACCCCAGCGGCTCTAAGTTGGAGCAACGTCACTTTACACCTCACGCTCACTGCTAGCCTCGCCCTCAAGTATAGATTGATCACACGAAGTGCGGCCGGTGTGATGGTCACCTACCTACTAGAGTTTCGGGCAGAGCTAGGCAAACTTGAGCGGTTTTTTAGGCTAGCGATGGTTGAGATTTGCCGACCTGAGGTTTGGTAAAATTAAGACGATTGATCTCAAGGCGCGACTTTTCAGTAAATTGCTGCGGAATCCTCACGGTAAAGGTCGCTCCGGATCCTGTCTTAGAAGTTACCGAAATTTGACCATTATGTAGCTTAACTAGTGCCATGGCCAAACTGAGTCCTATCCCCGTGCCACCAGCTGCACGGTTGCGGGCTGTATCTGCACGGTAAAACGGATCAAAGATGTAAGGTAGAGACTCCTCAGGTATACCCTCGCCCCTGTCAGTGACGATAAAAACCATCTCCTTACTGTCTGCCGTGATCGTAAAATCAACCACGTTGTCGGGAGCAGAATGTTTAGCCGCGTTAAGTAGAATGTTTTTGAGTGCCAGCGTTAAGTAACCCGGATTGGCACTAAAGTCACCGTGAAACTGGAGATTAGTCCGCAGCGTGACGCTACGCTTTTCGTAAACCGGATACACCGCTTGCGCGAGATCTGCCACGAAATCGACTGCTCTCAACTCCATCCATGTCATCGCTACAGCGCGACTCTCGGCCCGCGCTAGTAGCAACAGGTCCTCGATGATGCCGGTCATGTTGGTGGCTTCGGACATGATCGTTTTTAGAGACGATCGGTAATCCTCTGCCGTGCGCTCACGGCGTAGCGCTAGCTCCGCCTCGCCACGCAGCACTGCCAAAGGAGTTCGCAGCTCGTGGGAAACATCACCAGTGAAACGCCGCAGCCTTTTGAAGGCGTCCTCAAGGCGATCGAGCATTTCGTTGAACGTTTGGGCTAGTTGCCGCAATTCATCCTTGGCTTGAGGTAGAGGCAATCTCACACTTAGATCGTCACTACCTAAGCGCTTGGCCGCCTCACTCATTTCGGTCACAGGCATCAAGGAACGCTTAGCCAGAAGGTAACCAAATACCATCGACAATATGACGCCAAGCGGCAGCGACGTCCAAAGCACCCAGGCAATCTCTTTTAACGTATGGAACGTAGAATCTAGCGTGGCGCCGACCTGAATGAACTCACCCGTAAAACGACCGTAGCGCATCACGGGCAAGGTCACTTGCCTGAGCGGAGCATCGGTAGCCCGTCGTGGTGGAAAGGTCTCCAGGGTCTCAAGCCCACGCTCGGCCCGATAGAGTGCTTTATGTGTCACCGGCAAGCTCACGCGCAAATCGGTCTTGACGCTGATCTTACCTGAGAGATCGACCAGCTGCGCGTAAGGCTGAATGTGCTTCTCACCAAAAAATTGATTAAGAAAGCGCTCCATGATTGGCGGACTAAAACCACGAACAAAACGGGCGTCTCTGATTGACTGGGCTGAAACTATCAGCGACGCATCAACCGAGCGCAATAGATTATGCTCGACGATTCGGTAGAGTCCAAATCCGACACAGAGGAATAGCAGGGCCATCCAAATGGCATGGCCCAGAGCTAACCTCAGCCTCACTGGAATACGGTCAAGAAACATGCGTCACATTTTCTACCGCAACTGATGGCACCACTTTAGCTTGACTGACAGGCAAATCTAACATGTAGCCATGACCGCGCACCGTCTTAATGAGTGCATGCTCAAACGGTCTGTCCACCTTATTACGGAGGTAACCGATATAAACATCAACGACATTAGACGTGGGCTCAAAGTTCATGTCCCATACGTGCTCACTTAGCTGCGTCCGACTCAGCACCGTGCCTGCATGGCGCGCCAGATACTCAAGCAACGCATACTCCTTAGCCGTGAGTTGCAGCACCTGACCATCCCGCGTCACTTCCTTACGGCTCGGATCGATGCGCAAAGGTCCAGCCTCGATCATCGAGGCAGGCTCACCACTCGGGCGCCTCAATAGCGCACGCACCCGTGCCAACAACTCGTCCAGATTGAACGGCTTGGTCAGGTAATCGTCGGCCCCCTGATCGAGTCCCTTAACCACGTCCTCCTTGGCATCGCGAGCGGTTAAGATCAGGACAGGCGTGGTCAGACCACCGTCACGCAGCGTTTTCAGGACTTCCATCCCGTTCTTGCGCGGCAACATGAGGTCTAGAATGATGAGATCATAAGGATTTTCAAACGCGAGCCACTCCGCCTCTTGCCCATCAGGAGCATGGTCAACCGCATACGATTCCTCCCGGAGCGTACGGAGCAGGATACTTGCCAAGGGAGCATCGTCTTCGACCACGAGGATTCTCATATCGTCCCCCCAATTCTTAGCACTTTATGCTAATCGCAAGACCATCATGATTGATAGTCGGCTGTAAACTAATATAAGTCTGGTTAAATTAGAAGAGGATGAGGATTCTCACTCTTGGCGTCGTGCCATAAGCACTAGACAAGACCCCTCCAAATCTATACTTAAGCTCATCATTTCGAATGTTTGCCAGAAAGCACCTCATGTCTAGCAAGTGCCGCCATTATCGCTCGTGCTCCGGTTGTTCCAGCCTCACAACCCCGTATGCTAAACAACTGCGCGATAAGGGCCTTGCCCTGCACAAGATTTTTAGCGGTGTCAAAGTAGGGGAAATCCTGCCTGTCACTGCAAGTCCGACGCAGTTTGCCTACCGCAGCTCGACCAAGCTTTGTTTGGACGAGGACAGCTTCGGTCAGCGTCGCATCGGACTTTATCAGGCGCAGTCTAAAACGGTTGTAAATATCCCAGACTGCCCCGTGCATGAACCTGGCATCAATAAGCTGGTCGCCCGACTGATGACGGGCGATGGCGCAACGAGACTGCCGGCATCCTTCTATCAACACGGAAAACGCGGCTTTCAGCCAAACCGGCTTAAGTTTTTAACCATCCGGAATAGCGCCAGTTTTCAGGCAGCAGGGGTAATTCTATCCCATACTGGGGTCGATGCGTCGGCACTGCTGACATGGGCTCAGCAAGTCGCCACAGATAAACTCGCTGTTTACGGCACAAAACTCTCCAAAGACGACGATACCCGCATCATCGGAAGTGAGGTCACACACCTGGCTGGTCCAAGAACCATCCCATTTGCTGTCGCCGGCCGGACATTTCATCTGAGCCCTTTGTCTTTTTTTCAGGCAAACCAGCAGTTAGTGGCGGAGTTTATCAGGGCGATCACATCTGGCCTCAGTGGCGACACCTTGCTCGACCTCTACGGCGGATTCGGCGCCTACAGCTATGCGGCAGCCGGGGATTTCCGCCAGATCTATTTAGTAGACGGTAACGCGGACGCCATTGAAGCTGCTGCGGCTCAATCAGATGCACCGCGCCATCTTAAAGCTATTCATGACTCGGTAGAAAACTTCCTGGCTCGCCATGCTGCCGTGCAGCGAGACGGGGCAAGGGTCAGTGCTGTGATCATAAACCCACCGCGTGGGGGAATCGCGGCCAAAGTCAGCGCCTACTTCGCATCCCCCACGAAGCACGCTAGTCTTAAATCCCTAACCTACGTCTCGTGCAATCCCCAGACTTTAGTTAGAGATCTAAAACTACTGATGAAATCTGGCCAATGGCAAATCGACTCGGTGCACCCATTCGACATGTTTCCACAGACAGAGCATGTCGAGGTTGTGGCCAAACTGAGTCGCCGCTGAGGTCTAATTTTTAGGTACTTGCGGTGACTTCGCCTTTTTTGACGCTGGAAGTCACACTAGGCTTGATGCCATTTTGCTTAAAGAACTTGCTCAGGGCGGCGGAATCAAGCAGATCAGCGACCGAGCTGACTACGAGATCCGGACGATAGGAGAACTTGCTGAGCTCGTCTTTGTGCGTGCCACCAGAAAGCACCAGAACCGAGTAGTAGCCCATCTGAGTTGCGCCCAGGATATCAGTCTCCATGGTGTCGCCGATCATAATGGTCTCGGCGGTACGAAGCCCTAACTCCTTACGCGCCGCCCGGAACATCACCGGACTAGGTTTACCTAGGCTGAATGCTTTTATGCCCGTCGCGGCCTCAAGCATGGCCACAATGGCACCGCATCCCGGGCGTAGACCACCCTCGGTTGGGCAGCTAGGATCCATGTTTGTAGCAATCAGCTTGGCTCCACGGCCAATTAATTTAACCGCTTTTTCAATAAGTTCTAGGGTCATGGTGCGACCCTCTCCGACGACTACATAATCTGGATCGTTATCTACAATGGAGTAATCATACTCGTGGAGTGCGTTGAGGAGGCCTCCCTCACCGATCACAAATGCGGTTCCCCTGGGAGTCTGTGATGCAAGGTATTGCGCGGTTGAGATGGCGCTGGTAAAGACGTGCTTCTCCTGGATAGGAATGCCCATACGGTGCATCTTGGCAACAACGTCGCGCTTAGTGCGCTGGCTGTTGTTGGTCAGAAAGAGAAAGGGAATTTCATCGTCCATCAGACGTCTTACAAACTCGATGGCACCAGGGATGGGTTGGTTACCCCGGTACATCACTCCGTCCATATCGATCAAAAAACCATGCGCCATAACTGTCATCCTCCGAGGCCATGCTTGTGGCCAGATCTATTCAAATTATGGCACACTCAAATTTGGCACGAAAGTGTATAATATCTATAAAATATATTCATTCTGAGAATACCAATGGAACTCAATCATCTTAAATACTTCCACGCTGTGGTCAAAGAGGGCAGCTTCACCCGCGCCGCGAAAGTCATGCGGATTCAGCAGCCTACCATCAGCAAGATGGTTCGTTCCCTCGAGGAGGAACTGGGTGTCGTCCTGCTCGAGCGCTACCGTAGCGGCGTGCATTTAACCCACGCTGGTGGCGAGATTTTTAAGCGCTGTGAGGAAATCTTTCAAAGTGTTGAGGAAATCAAAACGGTCTCAGGACAAGAAATGACAGAGTGCCAGGGAGCGCTCTCTTTTGGGCTGACCGATTCTGCAGCTAGCTCGCTAGGTCCTCACGTACTCGAGGACTTCCTGGCCAGGCATCCAAAAGTGAGGCCCTCGCTTTTCTCCGGTGCGTCCAATCTGATCTGCAACGAACTTATTGAGGGGCGAATTGAGTTTGGTCTTTTCTTTACGATACCAAGTAACGAGGACTTCTTCGTTAAAGAGCTGATGAAGATTCCCTTCCAAGTGGTGATCGCTAATGACCACAAGCATAAATCAAAGTTGCGATCGCAGTTTATCATCTCGCGCGACATCGATTACCCGAAGTCACGTCAGTTTCCGGTTTTAGAAATGCTTAAGAAAAATAAAATTCAATTTGATGTTGCGGCATCTAGCAACAACTTAGACTCACAAAAACAAATGGTGCTGCGGGGACTCGGTGTAGCCCTACTTCCGCGATTTATGATCAAGTCAGACATTGCGGCAGGAACTTTATCGGTGCTTTATCCGAAAAAAGAGTTCTCCTACAGCCTAAAGCTCGTTACCCGCAAGCGATGGGTACTCAGCAAGAACGCCGAAACATTCCTTGAGTTCTTCCACAAGGTGATTAACGAGCTAAGTTAAAGCAACTGTGTTTAACGATGGAGATAGCGCTCAATAGAATCCGCTGCTCGTCGTCCCTCTGCAATTGCCCACACGATGAGAGATGCCCCCCTACGGGCATCGCCAGCTACAAATACTCCAGGTAGGGAGGTCATCCCATTGACGTCGCCTGCTAAGGTTCCGTTGGGACGCTGCACAAGCCCGGGAGTCACACTTGCAATTTTTGCGTCTGCCCCAACAAACCCAATGGCTAGTAGAACTAAATCTACATCAAGCGAGAACTCAGTACCTGCTTTCTTAATCAATTGCCCATCTTTGGTTTCACACTGCACAGCATGCAGCTGCGACACCTTACCATCCTGACCGCTGAATCCTGTGGTCATCACGCCGAATAGTCGCTCACAACCCTCTTCGTGAGCGTGCGAAACTTTAAGCGTTAGAGGAACCAGAGGCCAAGGTGTCTCGCGGCCGCGCTCATCCCCGGGCTTCGGCAACAGCGAAAACTCATAGATCGCTGCAGCTCCCTGGCGTCGTGCTGTACCGATACAGTCTGAAGCCGTATCACCGCCGCCAATCACTGCTACACGTTTACCGGCGGCGTTGATTGCCGCACTCGTGATTTCACCGCTGAGCACCCGATTCTGCACAGTGAGATAATCCATAGCTAGATGCACACCCGCTAGATCGCGACCAGGAATCGGCAGGTCACGAGCGGCTTCAGCACCTACTGCCAACAGTACGGCGTCAAAATCCCTCTGCAAATCATTGATCGATACGTCAGTACCGACACTCATACCGAGACTAAACTCAACTCCTTCAGCCTGCATCTGCTCGATCCGGCGATCGATCACGTATTTGGCCATCTTGAAATCAGGAATACCGTACCGCAAGAGACCACCAGGCTTCTGGCCCTTATCAAACACGCGCACCTGAAATCCGCGGCGCCGCAATTCCTGCGCCGCTGCAAGTCCAGCTGGTCCTGATCCCACGATCGCGACCCGTTCACGTCGCTCCTCTCGTGGTGCTTGCGGTTTCACGAGACCAGCTTCAAACCCACGCTCAATAATCGCCAGCTCTATTTCACGAATTGTGACTGGCTGATTGTCACGATTGAGAACACAGGCATTCTCGCACGGGGCAGGACAGAGGAAGCCCGTAAACTCAGGAAAGTTGTTGGTAGCGTGCAATTTCTTTAAAGCTTCTTCCCACCGTCCCGATCCGACCAAACTGTTCCACTCGGGAATCACGTTATGGACGGGACACCCGTAATCGCTCTGACAGAACGGAACTCCGCAATCCATGCAGCGTTTGGCCTGCTGCAAGTTTTGCTCAAGCGGCAGCGTCTTTGGACCGACGTAATCCCAGTCTTTCACCCGCTCGTTGACAGGGCGATAAGCCGTTTTTTGCCGCGCTATTTCGAGAAATCCCATAGGATCAGACATGACTTTGCACCTCATGGCCGACGGATCTTTTGGTTGATTTGACACGCACCGATTTTTTACTGGCTGAGGCACCATCCGACTTTGGGGAAATTTTCACAAACTTTGCTACGTGCCATTCCCAATTTGTCATGATCGCCTGTGCTCTGGCGCTTTGAGTGTGAGAAATATGCCGATGAATCATCTGGCGCAACAGTGCCACATCCGCCTCGTCCCCGGCGACTGAGAGTCGGCTAGTCTCGACCAGACCAGGATTCAAGCGCAGATGGAACAGTCCATCGGTGTCGAGTACATAGGCCACACCACCTGACATGCCCGCGGCAAAATTGCGCCCTACGGCACCAAGCACTACAACAACGCCACCGGTCATGTATTCGCAACCATGGTCGCCAACACCCTCCACTACGGCAAATGCACCGCTATTGCGGACAGCAAAGCGCTCACCTGCGGCGCCTGCCGCATAGATTGAACCAGAGGTGGCACCGTATAATGTCGTGTTACCGATGACCACCGGCACATCATCGATAAACTGAGCTTGCTTAGGCGGGATAATCACAATACGCCCGCCACTAAGCCCCTTACCAACGTAATCATTAGCAGCGCCGATCAAATTGGCCGTAATTCCTGGAGCCAGAAAAGCACCAAAGGACTGGCCCGCGATGCCTTCAAACCGAAGTGTGATGCTATTGTCAGGCAAGCCGTCCGCCCCATAGCGCCGCGCGACTTCGCCGGATAGTAGCGTACCTGTAGCGCGGCGCGCATTGTTTATACGCCGTGACAGCACCACCGGAGTGCGATCATCAAGGGCCGGGCGACATTGTTGCACCAAAGAGTCATCGTAGGTATCCGGAGCATAGCCACCGCTGCGCTTGGTAAATTTAGGCGTCAACTGCGGCTTGTGTAGTAGCGGCGATAAATCTAGATGACGCGCTTTGCCAGGTCCCTCAACACGCCTTTGGCCGATGAGATCAGTGCGACCGACTAAATCGGCAAAACTTGTGATACCCAGATCCGCCATCCATGTGCGGACCTCCTCAGCTACAAAAAAGAAATAGTTGATCACATGTTCAGGTTTGCCACTGAAGCGCTTGCGCAACACTGGATCCTGAGTTGCAATACCAACGGGGCAAGTGTTCAAGTGGCATTTGCGCATCATAATGCAGCCTTGAACTATCAGGGGTGCCGTCGAGAATCCGAATTCATCAGCTCCCAGAGCTGCCGCGATTACGACATCACGACCAGTGCGGAGTTGGCCATCAGTTTCAATGACGACCCGGTCTCGTAGTCGATTGACCAAGAGAGTTTGGTGAACCTCGGCCAGACCGACTTCCCAAGGCGCACCTGCATGTTTGATTGAGCTGAGTGGCGATGCGCCTGTGCCGCCGTTATCTCCAGCAACAAGGATCTTATCCGCACCGGCCTTGGCCACACCAACCGCGACCGCGCCGATACCAGCCTCGGAAACTAATTTTACCGAAACCCGAGCGCGGGGATTAGCACTCTTGAGATCAAAAATCAGCTGCGCCAGATCCTCGATAGAATAGATGTCATGGTGAGGTGGCGGCGAGATAAGCTGGACTCCAGGAGTGGAGTGGCGCAGCTTGGCAATTTGCTGATCGACTTTATGTCCAGGCAACTGCCCACCCTCGCCGGGTTTCGCTCCCTGGGCAATTTTAATTTGAATCTCGTCCGCGTTGGTTAGGTAATGAACCGTGACACCAAAGCGCCCTGATGCCACCTGCTTGATCGCTGAATTACGCGACAGCGTTGGTGACTCCGGTTGGAACCTAGCAGGATCCTCACCCCCCTCACCGGTGTTACTCTTGCCACCGATGCGGTTCATCGCGATAGCCAGAGCCTCGTGTGACTCCTGACTGATAGCTCCGAGAGACATGGCACCCGTGGTGAAGCGCTTGACGATTTCTGCTGCTGGCTCAACTGCCGCCAGATCAACTTTTGTTCTTTGCTTGAGCGGTGTCAGTAAATGACGCAAGGCAGTGGGCGCTGCCATCTCGGCATTGGCAAGTTTACTAAAGTCGGCATATGCCGCAAAACTACCCGTTGCCGTTGCCTGCTGGAGTTTGGCTATGGCCTCGGGACTCCATGCGTGCTGCTCGCCGCCAAATCTATAGTGTATAAAACCGCCGGGTAGCGGCAATTCTTCACTCGGACGACTACGGTCAAAACTCTGCCGATGTCGTCCGATCGTTTCCCGCGCCAAATCGTCAAAAGTTAGGCCCGCAAGGCGGCTGGACGTCCCAGGGAAAAAATCATCGACGAGTTGGGGCGATAGACCAAGCGCCTCAAAGATCTGCGCTCCACAGTAGGACTGCAGCGTCGTGATGCCCATCTTGGACATGATCTTAAGGAGGCCCTTTTGGCTACCTTTAAGAAACGACTTCACGGCCGAGTCGTATGTTAAAGTCGCAGCAAGATCACCGTTAGCAAAGAGACCTTGGATAGAAGCCAAAGCTAAATAAGGAACCACCGCCGCAGCACCGTAGCCAATTAAACAGGCAAAATGGTGCGGACTGCGAGCCTCTCCAGTCTCTATAATAATATCAGCTCGCGTCCTCAGACCAAGTTTAACTAGTTCATGGTGTACCGCAGAAACTGCTAACACACTTGGGATCGCGGCATGAGCAGCGTCTACACCCCGATCACTAAGAACCACCAATGCTGCACCACAACGAACCTGCTTGACAGCGTCGTCAACCAACTCGCATAGCGCCATCCGCATACCAGCAACACCGGTTGCAGGCGAGAAGAGCGTCGACAGTTTACAAGTCTTGAGTGCGGGGATCCGCTCAAGTGAGTCTAGCTCTCCAGGTGTCAATATAGGCGATTCGATTTTCACCAGTAACGCGGATGATGAAGGCGGTGCCGCAAGATTACCTTTGGTACCTAGATACATAGTGAGTGACATCACCATATCTTCCCGCAGGGGATCGATCGGCGGATTTGTCACCTGGGCAAATTGCTGCTTGAGGTAATCAAACAATAAGCGTGAACGCTGCGATAAAATAGCGAGCGGCGTATCATCACCCATAGAAGTGACTAACTCATCGCCGCTCTGAGCGATGGAAGCTAAAACCATACTAAGCTCTTCGCGCGTATAAGCGAACGCTGCCTGTTGGCGGCTGAGCTCTAGAATATTTTCAGCACTAATTTGGGGATCTCGTGGTTCAAGCTGGGTGATGTGCCGTTCCGCCCACCCTACATAATCAAATTTTGCTGCTGCTTCAGATTTCAAGTCAAAGTCACTAATGATGCGATGTTGCTTGGTATCGATCAACATCATCTCACCAGGGCGTAATTTGCCCCAAACCTTCACACGATCGGCGGGTACTTGGAGGACCCCTGCCTCCGAGGCGAGAATCACCGTATCGTCAGTCGTCACCGTATACCGACAAGGACGCAGTCCACTGCGATCAAGCGCAACGCCAAGTTTGACACCATCGGTAAAGCAAAGCGCTGCAGGTCCGTCCCATGGCTCCATAAGCGTAGCATTGTACTCGCAGTGAGCACGCCTAGCCTGATCTAGGAAGCTATTTTTCTGCCATGCCTCGGGCACTAAGAGGCGCAGAGCCTCGTCGACGCTGCGGCCCGTAAGCACGAGTAGCTCAACAGCATCATCGAGACACGCCGAATCACTCTGATCAGCGCGAATTAAAGGACGTAACTCCTCCGCGAACTCGCCGAAAAGTTCATTGGCTAGGCTGACCTCCCTCGCCCTAAACCAATTCACGTTGCCTCGAATGGTGTTGATCTCACCATTGTGACAGAGCCAACGAAATGGATGAGCAAGGCGCCACGCCGGGAAGGTATTAGTGCTGAAGCGAGAATGGACAGCCGCCAAAGCTGATGTTAGGCGCGGATCAGTCAGGTCGACGTAGTACGAGGAGACCTGCTCAGGAAGTAGCATACCTTTATATACAATGGTACTTACCGAAAGGCTGGCGACATGGAACGATTCATTGGCACCGCCTATTTGAGCGCCAATAATTTTCTCGCTCAAACGCCGGGCCAGATACAAGCTGCGGTTAAACGCCAACTCATCCCTGGCACTTCCGCGTCCGATAAAGATTTGAAACACAGCTGGTTGCACGGCCGATGCGGCTTCACCAAGGACGCTGGGATCTACAGGCACCACGCGTGTTCCAAGCCACTCGAGTCCTACGCGCTCCGTTTGCGACTGGAAGGTATCCCAAATCGTCTGCTGCTGAGATTCCTCAGTGGGCAGAAAAACCATGCCCACCGCATAGTCACTGGCCGCCGGCAGACTGATACCGCTGCCCTCTGCGATCTCGAGTAGGAAATCATGAGGCTTCTGCAGGATGATCCCTGCACCGTCACCAGTCTCAGCATCGTAGCCCGTAGCGCCCCGATGCCTTAGGTTTTGGAGTATCATCAACGCCTGACGTACCACAGTATGGGTACGCTCTCCACGCATGTTGACTATGGCTCCAATACCGCAGCCATCGCGCTCAAATCGGGGGTCATAGAGGCCTTGCCGCTGGTTTTGTAACGTCATGATAGGTACTTCCCACTTCAAGCTAGAAATGCTGGATGTAAAAAAGCACCATCACCGTCGGCCAAGCGGCCAATATATGAAAGTATATAATTTCTATTTTAAAGATTCATTTTAGGAATGAAAAAGAAATGCCTATTTTTGCTGATTATTTTTCACATGAATCGGGAAAATTTGATTAGTCAAAGTTTTGTAAAAGCTAAGGACGACAAAGAAGCCGGGAGCAGGACGCTCCCGGCTTCTTTGTCGTTATATCACTTCGAGCCGATGGACTTGTGATCGGTCAGCGTGGTTAGGAAATCGATCATGGCTTCCACTTCATGCTTACCCAAACGATTTGGTTTAGCATCATTAGCGGCCTTGATTCCTTTCGCCATCTTCTTGTCGTACCAGGGAGCAATCACTTCCGGCATCAGACCGAATCCTTTGGGCATGATTACTTCTGAGGGGCTCCATTTATCAAAGGCTGCCACCGGATTAGAGTAATGCTGTACAAAGGAGAAGAGTGTTCCGTAGGCACCGTCATGCCCCCATGGTCCTGTATGGGTGATGTTACGTAAGGGCACGGTTCTAAACTTCCAATTGTCTTTAGGATTATGGGTCACACGACCGTACCCAAAGTCATCCCACTTCTTCGGACCATCGCCCTCGCCAGGGCCAATTTGGACCACAGCGACACCGTGATGGAGATAGTCTGTTTGGAACGGACCAGAGTGGCAAGGCCCACAACCGCCTTTGCCGTAGAAATAAACGGCGCCGCGCTTTTGGTTTTCCGTCAAGGCACTATAGTCACCACGGAGATACTTATCAAACGGGCTGTTGATGGCTAAGAAGCGTTCGGATTCATAGGCGGCAATCGCGTTCGCCAAGTGCTGGATACCAAAGCCACCTCCACCCAGCTCCGGGAAAGCCGCACTAAACATAGCCTGGTACTCTTTCTTGCTGAGTACTCGCGCCATAATTTCCTTCCAGATATCCGTGTACGAACGAGACTGGTTGGTATTGTTAACGTAGGCTGCACATCCAGCCATTTCCTTTTCCGACGCCATAGGGAAAAGTGCTTGTGCCGCGAGTGCGTTATCTAGGCCGGGAGGTGTTTCGACTCCGGCCGGGGTAATGTACCCATTCACGCCGTGTGGTGCTGCCGCAACGCGGCTATCCCAGAACAAATTGCGGAACGATGAGTGACCAAGGTTGTAGAGGGCTGGGGGATTGCGGGGCAGAAGATCCTGCACCGTCACCGCCCCCTTCTTTTCGCCCGAGATCACATAACCAGTTGGAGAAAAGCTCGTCCAGATCGTGCTCCCCTGACTTGCCACATGACACGATGCGCATGAGACTCCGTTCGATGTGGAGAGAATGGGATCGTTGAAAAGGCGCTCACCTAAGGCATATTTCTCTTTGCTACCACGGTAGAATTCTTTGTCACCGACAGCGTATACCCCATATTTTTTAAGGGCTTTTTGCAACGCCTCATCGTACTTAGAAATATGACCACCGATTCCACCAATGCCACCCCCCCCTATGCCACCGCCAGCCGTGCTGCAATAAGGAGGACTGCACACAGGTTTTTTGTAGGAGTAAATCGAATACCCACCAGTCTGGTAGACATTGCTGTAGCCATAGTTGAAGGTGTAGCCAACGTTGACTGTGGAATACACCTGCGGCACATAGGCGCCGAAGCCGAGTAGGCCCTGAAGCGGTGCCCAAGAGGGTTCGGAGCTGGTGCGATCCAATTCGCTTGAGACCGCGCTCACTTTAGCGTCGGAACCCGTCTCAAAAGCGGCTAGGGCTGATGCAGCATCGGTGATTACGGCTCCATCAGGGGGTACTCGTAACTCCCTCGTTTCGCCGTCGTCACGTACCCCGACCAGCACGTTGGCCGGTAATCGGTCGTACTCGGCTGCCAAGTCGGGATTGATCCCGTTGGGCTGACCATCGCCCGCACCGTCTTGTTTGGCGCAAGATGCCATTAATAATAACACAGTCACTAAAGAAGCATTGCGAAAGTTAAGCATGATTGCCTCGAGTTCTATTAAGAACGAAAACTGCGAGGCGGCTTTTATTTAACTACAATGAGTTTGTCAATTATTTATCTTTATTTTTTAAAATAAACTATAAAATATAATAAAAATAAAATAATAGTAGAGTGTTCCAATATGGCCTCAAGGAGACACGCCAAGTACCCCGGTGCGACAACTATAAGTTATTGGAATTTATAGGATGAATGGTGGTGAGGGCGAGACTTGAACTCGCGACCTATGGGTTATGAATCCATCGCTCTAACCAGCTGAGCTACCCCACCAGGGAAGTGAGCCTAAGTAGTTAAATGTCCACGGCGAGCCTGTCAATCAAAAGATCAACAAGGCTCCCCTGGGTCTCACCGATTCAGCCTTGGCTGCGATAGGCTGGCAACGGTAAGACCTCGTGAACTTGGGCAAAATCTGGATTTCGCGCTAAGGCATGACAGAAGACTATGGTCGACTCCATGTTGGTTAAAAGCGAGCTACCAAATTGGACTGCTGCCTGCCTGATCTGTGCACCGTAACTCAACTCCTGCGACTGCAGCGCCTTAGGCACATTGATGACCAAGTCAACAAGCCCCTCTTTAATGGCACGAATGACATCCATGCCACCCTTTGCCTCACCGGGCCACGCGAGTCGAGTCACTCGGAATCCGTGCTTTTCCAGGTAGTCAGCCGTACCCGCGGTGGCGAATAGGGGAAGTGATGTCTTGGCGAAAAATTCTGCACATTCGAGGAACTTTAGCTTCTCGCTCTCGGGGCCGGCTGAAACCAGGATACCCTTCCGCGGCCTACGACACTTCGCCGCTTCCAGGGAGAGTAGTAAAGCCTCGTCGAACGACCGACCGATACATCCCACCTCCCCCGTCGAGGCCATCTCCACACCGAGCACAGGGTCAGCCCCAGCTAACCGCGTGAAACTGAACATCGGAGCCTTGACACCAACATGCGGCAAGTCATCCTCGGGCAACCGCAACATGGCCGGCTTAACACCAATCATTAAGGATGTAGCTGCGTCGGCTAAGTTTAATCCCACAACCTTTGACACGAACGGGAACGACCTTGCGGCGCGTGCATTACATTCGATGACCTTAATGTGGTTCTGCCTGGCTAAGAACTGAATGTTGAAGGGACCGTTCAAGTTTAGGCCACGCGCAATAAGCCGCGCCGCTCCTCGTACCCTCCTGACTGTCTCAACATAGAGCCGCTGCGCCGGTACCACCATCGTCGCATCGCCAGAGTGGACGCCCGCATTTTCAATATGTTCACTAACTATGGATGTCAGGATCTCGCCATCTTTGGCGATACCATCCAACTCGATCTCCCGCGCTCCGAGGAGAAACTCCGAGATGACTACTGGATGATCCGTCGAGATGTCGATCGCAACCGCTAATGATTGGGCCAAAGATGCCGCATCAAAGGCCACGCGCATGGCCGCTCCTGAGAGCACGTAGCTGGGACGTACCAGGACAGGGAACCCGACCTCACTAATGAATTTGTCGACGTCAGCTTGCGTTGTGGCAGCAACCCATCGCGGTTGGTCAATCCCAAGTTTATCGAGCAGCGCCGAGAATAGACTGCGATTCTCCGCCATATCGATGGTTTCTGGACTGTGCCCTAAGAGGCGCACGCCAGACGCAGCTAGTGGCAGCGCCAGCTTGTTGGGTAGTTGCCCCCCCATGCAGGCAATCACGCCAGTTGGCTGCTCCAGTTCGCAAATATCCAAGATACGCTCGAGCGTCATTTCCTCAAAAAACAACCGATCAGAACTATTGTAGTCCGTCGACACCGTCTCAGGATTGCAGTTGATGATGACACTACGCCATCCGGCCCGCTGCAGCTCACGGCTACAACTCACCGCACACCAGTCAAACTCTACACTCGTACCGATACGGTAGGCGCCGCTACCCAATACGACGATGGAGTCCTTACCATCATCTGGCAACTGATCATGAAACATACCCACATAGGACATGTAGAGGTAATTGGAGGGCGAGGGATATTCACCAGCCGTGGTATCGATCTTTTTGACATAGGGAACAACGCCATGTTGTTTTCGCAGCTCCCTGACAACGCGCGATCCAGCCTGAATTGCCTTTTCTGATAGTTTAGTGTCCCGGCGCGCCGCATGTAAAACCAATGCTGCCAACTGCTCGTCGCCAAATCCGGCCGTTTTCAGGCGACGCCAGGAAGCCTTATCCATCCCATCGAACACCGCTCGCAAAAACGCCTCGTTGTCGCTCTCTGGGGACGTCCGTCGTGCGCGGTCGACAACTTCACGTTCAAGTGTGGTGATTTCACGCAGATTTGCCAGAAACCATTTATCAATGGCCGTCAAAGCATGAATTTTTTCGATATCCCATCCAAGCCGCAACGCATTCAGCACAGCATAGAGACGCGTATCAGTCGGCTGTGAAAGAGCCGCCTCCAACTCGCTTTCCGACGATGTCCTAAAAGCACTGAGACCCTCGCCAAGCTCGGTCACCATGCGGACGGCTTTTTGAATCGCCTCCGGGAAACTCCGCCCTATAGCCATCACTTCGCCCACCGACTTCATCGTCGAACCTAGAAGTCTGGAGGCACCGCGGAATTTAACCAAATCCCAACGTGGCACTTTGATCGTCACGTAATCAAGCGCCGGTTCAAAGTAGGCGTAGGTGACGCCAGTCACCGGATTGATTAACTCTAAGAGATCGTGTCCAAGGACGACTTTAGCCGCCACATAGGCGATAGGATAGCCAGAGGCTTTGCTAGCCAAAGCTGACGAGCGCGACAGCCTTGCGTTGATTTCGATCACATAGAACTGGTGACTGAATGGATCCAGTGCATACTGGACGTTACATTCTCCGACGATGCCACAGGCTTCGACGATCCTCTGCGCGGCATTGCGTAAAATCTGATACTCATCGTCCGAGAGCGTCTGACTTGGACACACCACAATAGAGTCGCCGGTGTGAATTCCGAGAGGGTCAAAATTTTCCATATTGCAGATGGTGATGATATTCCCCTCACCATCGCGCATGACCTCGTACTCAACTTCTTTCCAGCCCTTCAGCGATTTCTCCACCAGCACCTGGGGTGAATTGGCCAATGCAGGAACAACTAGTGCAGCGAGCTCCGACGCATTATTGGCGAATCCCGACCCAAGGCCTCCAAGGGCATAAGCCGCACGGACGATAACAGGATAACCAATCGCACCTGCTGCTGCCTCTGCGGCAGCGAGACTAGTCACCGCGTGACTAGGTGGTACGGGAATCGCAATCTCGCGCATTTTTTGCGCAAAAAGGTCGCGATCCTCAGTCATCTTCAAGGTCGCGACCGACGTCCCGAGATTCAGCACATTATATTTAGCCAGAATATTCCGATCATGCAGAGCAATGAGACAATTGAGAGCAGTCTGACCGCCAAATCCTGCGACTATGGCATCGGGGTGTTCCTTGGCGATGATCTTTTCGACCCACTCTGGCTCGACCGGATAAAGGTAGACTTTGACATGGGGCTCTGGACTCGTCTGTACAGTGGCAATATTCGGATTGACCAGGATGACCTCGCATCCCTGCTCCGTCAGCGCCTTAACGGCCTGCGTACCAGAGTAGTCAAACTCGCCTGCTTGACCGATCGACAGTCCACCAGAACCGAGTAAAAGAACTTTGGGCGCTCTACCAAGTGCTCGGAGCTCTGCACGCATAGGCATTAGGTCGTCACCTCTTGGACAAATTGATCAAGAATCCAGCCAGTATCGCGCGGACCACCCGCAGCCTCGGGGTGAAACTGCACACTACGGAAAGGCTTTGTCTTATGTTTGATCCCCTCAATCGTCTGATCATTGGCATTGAGGAACCAGGGCTCCCAGTCGTCAGGAATCGAAGCCTCGTCTACAACATAACCGTGATTTTGACTGGTCATGAACCCGCGCCGGGTGCCTACCTGGTAGACGGGCTGATTGTGGCTCCGATGCCCGTACTGCATCCTTTTAGTGGTGGCGCCAGCGGCAATCGCGAGCACCTGGTGGCCAAGGCAAATGCCAAGTAAGGGGCGATCGCCTGTGAGTATTCGCGATACTTGCCCACACAGGTCGCCAGTACGCACCGGATCACCCGGTCCGTTGCTTAGTAGCCAGGCTGTACAATCAACGGTGGATAAATCAGTGTCCCACGGCAATAACTCTACCTCGCATCCACGCTCGATCAACTGGCGCAAGATATTCCACTTTACGCCACAGTCGACCAGACCGATCCTAGTCTTGCCGCGCCCAAGAATGCGACGCTCCTTACTGGACACCGCAGCTAAAATTTCATGCTGCCCAGGATCAAAGAATCCCTCACCGCTGACCTTGGTCAGCGTCGGCCCTAAATCTCTCAATCCGATGGAATGTTCCGGCAGTACCTGTCCTAACAAATTAGCTGACTGGCGAATCAGGTGGACAATGTGGCGCGTATCGAGTCCGATGATACCTGGTACACCCTGATGCTTGAGCCATGCATCGAGTGACTGGAAACTGTTCCAGTGAAACGCCTCAGGACTATCAATGGCTAAGATCACCGCAGCAGCATTAACCCGGTCACTTTCGAATCCATGCGGAATCGGTAACTCTAGCGCTCGCGGCAACGATGGAATGCCATAATTTCCGATCAAGGGGTAAGTGAATACGAGTATTTGCCCGAAGTAAGAGGGGTCTGTCAGCGCCTCGCTATATCCAACCATGCCGGTCGTAAATACCATCTGGCCGCTGGCTTTGACTGGAGCTCCGATCAATTGACCATTAAAACGGTTACCATCGGAGAGCTGAAGGGAGCACGGTGCGCGGTCATCTCTGGGACCTCGAAAAGACATAGCGGGATGTCCTCATAGCAAGCGGCCTGAAGTGGCCCGGTCCGATCTGGGTTGGATGCAACTTATAACGGCTAGGACCCGATTGCGCCACAAAAAATTACGTCTTAATCAGATGAAGAATAATTTGGTGGCTAAGGGCGAAATGTTTCCATTAAGAAAGAACCAAGAACAGCGCCAAACCAGGTTGACCACGGTCGGCCCTACATCATGAGGACGAGATGTCAGAAGATACTCTGCTTGTGTACGCTAAACGCACTCCTATCGGAAAACTCAGTGGTTCCTTGTCCTCCGTGCCCGCTCCGAAACTCGCTGCACCGTTAGTGAAGCATGCTCTCGACACCACCGGCATCAAGCCAGAGTCCGTTGATGAGATCATCATGGGGTGCGTCCTGCCTGCTGGCATTGGCCAGGCACCGGCGCGACAAGCGGCCTTGTACGGTGGTTTACCCAAGTCAGTGTGCGCCACAACGATAAATCGTGTTTGTGGCTCCGGTTTGAAGGCCGTGATGCTCGCTGATCAAGCGATTAAATCGGGTGACGCAAGCGTCATCTTCGCTGGTGGCATGGAAAGTATGTCGCTCGCACCTCATATGCTGCCTGGTAGTCGCCAGGGCTACAAATTTGGTGCTGTGGAATTACAAGACCACATGCAGTTTGACGGACTGTGGGACCCCTATGGCAACAAAGCCATGGGTAACTTTGGCGACTTGTGCGCCAAGGATTTCAGCTTTTCGCGCGAGGACCAAGATAAGTTCGCCATTCAAAGTTACGAAAGGGCGCGGCGAGCCGCCGAGAGCGGTCATTTTACCAAGGAGATCGTGCCTATCGAAATCGCAGGCAAAAAAGGCAACGTGATTGTCGACAAGGATGAGCAACCGTTTTCAGTCGATCTAGCCAAATTGCCCACCCTGCGCCCAGCCTTCGAGAAGGATGGCACCGTGACGGCAGGGAATGCATCCTCGATCAATGATGGGGCCGCTCTCAGTGTACTCGCAAGTTCGAGAGCTGTGAAAGATTTCAACCTCCAGCCGATAGCTCGGATCGTGGCCCAGGCATCTCATGCTCAGGAGCCAAGCTGGTTCACAACGGCACCCATTGCATGCATCCGCAAGGTGCTCGCCAAGGCAAAACTACAGATTAATGACATCGATCTCTTCGAGATTAATGAAGCCTTTGCGGTCGTTACTATGGCAGCTATTAAAGAACTCAAATTGGATGCTTCCAAGGTCAATGCTCACGGCGGCGCCGTTGCCCTCGGTCATCCGATCGGGGCAAGTGGAGCACGTGTTCTAGCAACGCTTGTCAATGGACTCAGAGCAGCAGGCAAGAAACGCGGGCTAGCGACACTGTGCATCGGCGGCGGCGAAGCCAGCGCGGTCGTCATCGAATGCATCTAGCAGCCGTCACAGGCTTTGCAGAACCGTCTGAATAATGGTCTGCCGCGTATCCAGGTTTGAAGTAGCTGTTGGAGGTGGTGGTACGATGCTGCCACCTCCCGAGCTCGTCCTGTGCGACCTATTCTCAGCAAGAAACATGGAACAACAGGCGCGGCACGCTAATACTGGCGATGTTTTTCCGCGATACTCTGGGTGCTTGATACATCTCATGTTCATTGGCAGTCTCCGCAGGTAGAAAATCAGCTTACCACTCGGTCAACTAACCGAGGAGTGCACACGCCGTGCCAACCCACGCAATCAGGATGCGAGCGGATTTTTTCTGTCAGATCGCTGATTTAGCAGCTTATCCAGAAGGCGCATGGCGAATCTTTTGTAGAGCTTACAAGCGATTGTCGAATCTCTTTCCAGGAGCTGGAGGAAGGCTACCCTATCGATGATCCTGATATCAACATCGCGCAAAGCTACGAATTGGACTGCACTCGGATTATCGGCTAGTAGCCAAAGTTCGCCAAAAGAATCAGCCGCGCCCAGTTGATCGATGAAGGCATCCTTATCACCGTAGCGACGGAAACAACTCACTTGTCCCCGCAGCACGACATATATACCGCGTGGATCACCGCTGTAACCTAATATTGTCTCTCCAGCCGCGTACTGAGTGGTCACGCCAATATCCCAAAGGGCCTGCGACTGCTCAAAACTCAAATCGGTACACAACGACGATTTTACAAAAGCAGAGCGGCCAAGATCGTCTGCCACTGGTGCCATAGCTGGGGGAATCGGTAACGGTGGTGGCACGACATCAGCCATTGCCGCGGCCTGTGTATTTAATGTTGATTTTGGTCTAGCAACTTCTGTGACAGCTGCTAAGGCGAATTCCACGCGCAGTGAACTAGGCCCCGCTGCACTCGGCACAGATTGTACCGGTTTCAAATCAGCGCGCGGTGGCGGCGGCTGGATCACGCTGGTTGCATCTGGGTCTTCCGGTAATCGCTTGGATTTGGACGAAAGTCCTGCACGCTCGCGGCAGTAACTGGCACGCGAGGGATCGCCAGCCTTTTCAAACGCAACTGCGGCTCGATCAAACATCTGCAACTGCTCATATATCATCCCGGCATACTGATGCCGTTCCATTTTGGACAAAACATCCGCAAGTATAGGTGCACTCTGATCGGAATAGTTGATGTCGGCCATAAGTTGCGGGGCAATATCAACTTTTACAGCGGTTAGAATGTCTTTGACTTGATTGGCCATCCCACCGGCGAGAAGCTTTTGAATTACAGATAGTAACTTATCATTTGCATGTAGGATTTTTGCAAGATTCCCGTCACCATGCCCGTCTGCCACATAGGACGCGATTGATTGCAGTTCAGAAGAACGAAGATCCGTCGTCTTTGATGTACCACTCTTAGCCACAACTTTACTGTAACAGCTCATGGCCTTGGCTTGGTTATTATCTTTGAGATAAAGTCGAGCCGCACGCAGATTATCACTGAGCTCTTCAGCACACTCCGCGGCGTGGCCAAATTTTTCTGCTTTCTCGAAATACTCGCAAGCCATAGTATTATCACCGAACTCACGTGCACACTTGGCAACCTCTGCAGGCATGTTAGCCATTTTGAAACACCGCGCTGCGTTCTCCCACATCGCATGGCGCGCATAAACAACGCCTGCACGATTATGCCGTTGCATCCGCATCAGAATTTTGGCTGCATCGTGGATAAACCCATGATCCTCAAGGACCTGGATGGCCTCCCGCTGCATGGAAAGCTGTTCAAGTAGAGCGGCGGCAGGCTGTACCTTGCCATCCTCAAGGAAGTGCTGCGCCTCCTGAAATAACTTGCGTTCCATGCGCGAAAACTTGCGGCGGCGATCACTTGACCTTTGCGAGGTTTCACTAGATCCCGGCAATCGGCGACGTCGCCCTCGCGCTTTGAGTCCGCGCACGTTAGCGAGTTGCCACAACGCAGCGAAAATACACCCTATCGCTAGCGTTAAAACTACCCCAATTTTCAATGCGATAGGCACTGATCGACCCCGACTAAAGACCCAAACCTTAAATGGTCCCTCGAGAGGTATCGGTTGGAGAGGCGAGTAATATTAGGGTCGCGTGGCGGTGCCACTGCAGCAGTTAGGCCTCACCTAATTTGGTATGTAAGCCCAAATGTATTCTTTTTATCCCATGTCATCCGTGGGGTAGGATCACCTGGACTCATAGTGACACCGGGTGAAATCTGAGCATTCATTTTCAAACTAAAGTCACGATTGAGACGACAAACTAGACCGCCACCCAGACTGACCGACACGGGAGTTTGCCCCTTACGTTCTTCGGCTGTGCCGTCATTCACTTGGGTAGTAAATGTATAGTTTTTAACTACACCACCCACTGTCACATAGGGCATGAAGATTTCTCCTGCCCACAGGATCAGCGTGAATCCACTACCGCGTTCGGTAATAACCGTTTTATTGACGACGGATACACAGGAACCCACCGTTGGACAAGTTGGGTCTGCCAAGTTCGCCGATCCATTGGATCCGCCGGCAGGAGGCTGATAAACCGATGTCGTGCTCAGCTGAACGCCGTAATTTAGACCGAACCTAATATACTGTCCTAGGTCAAAGTCGACACCAGCAGTGCCGTACTGCATTGTTGTAATCTGTAAGGGCACGTTAGTAGTAGAAGTTGACACAGAACCTGTGACAGAAACCCCAGCTAGTGATGAAGTTGTCACTCCCACCATGCCGAGTGTCGCAAAACACAATGACATCAGAGAGTGATACCTATGGTTACTTAGTTTCATGTTTGGCACTCTTCTGGCGAGGTGGCACTGATGCAGGCTTGGGGGGCTGACCGAACGGTCCGATTAGTTTATTATACCATGATAGAGACGCTTATTATCAGCCTTGAGAGGTAGTCCTTTGGAATCTGAGTACAGACCGTGCGTCCTTGCCGTTGTAACCAATAAAGACGGTTTGGTTTTAGTCGGTGAAAGGGCAGAACCGCCGGGCTCGTGGCAATTCCCACAGGGTGGCATTGACACCGGCGAATCGCCAGAGACCGCAGTGCGTCGGGAAGTTCAAGAAGAAATCGGAGTAGCGGAATTTATCGTTTTGGGTCGCAGTGTCGCTCCGATACGCTATGATTTTCCTCCAGATATCGCCGGACCTTTAACAAAAAAATTCAAAGGTCAGGATCAGATCTGGTTCCATGTCAGATTACCAGCTGGGCATGAGCCATCGCTAGAGCGCGCCACTGACAAGGAGTTCAGATCCCTAGCTTGGGTGACTGTAGCTGAGGCGCTCCGGCGTGTCGTACCGTTTAAACAGCAAGCTTATCGCCAAGGGCTCTCTGCCTTGGGCCTTTTAATAACCTGACGAACGAAATTTTATGCCCCGCATTTCTCTTGTAAATTTTGCCATCGGCTTTTGGACACTGTTTATCGCAGCTGCCAGCGGAGCCTTTATCGCCACAGACTTAACCGCATCGTATGTTGCGGAACAGGCTATTAACCCAACTTGGAATACTGTCCTCCTTAGTAGTGCTCACGGCCACACTAACCTTTTTGGTTTACTTCACATTGCATTCGGACTGACATTGCCCTACTCAAGACTGGGTCCACGCTGGCAAGTCCTACAGAGTGCCGGACTATCCTGCGGTATACTAGCCATGGGTCCCGGCATGTTTATCCGATCCTTATACCCACCTGTTGCTGATGGTACGGACTCAATCGGCCTTGTACTAGGTTTGTTATTGTCAGCAGCACTGGCAACTCTGTTCAGCCATGCTGCCGCTCTCACATCAAGGTGTATTGCGCGTAAATGACGCAGATTTTCTGAAAGTCTCTACCCTACTTTTTTGATGGAAGTTAGGAGCGATCTCGCCTCGTCGAACAGCTCTTTCTCCACCAGTCTTTCAACTTTCCGCTTACCGTAGAGTACTGGACGAAGGAACTTCTTATCACCGATTAATTGCACGAGTCGCACAAAATGTGCCCTCAGCTCCATGCCGCGATTGATGAATCCGTGAAGCTCATCGACTGAAAATGGTTTGCGCAAAAAACCATCCGCCAACATGGCAGCTTCGCTCTCCTGCTCTTCCGTCAGAAGTGCGCCACTAATGAGAAGAACGGGAATGCTCGGATCGTGGCGACGAATGCGCCGCATCATTTGAAAGCCGTTAACGCGGGGCATTCTAATGTCGCACAAGACCAGGTCAACTTGCTTTTCCGACAAGGTTTGAGCAGCTTCGCGAGCATTTTTAACTACGATGACTTTAGAAAAAAACTTATTGAGGTGAATTTTGAAAAACTTCAAAAGGGTATTGTCGTCGTCGACCACTAGAATGTAACTGGTCGTGTCGTACTGCCCACTTGGGTGGTCACCTACCGGTAAATTGCCATCGGGTGGGTTGTTGTGATCGATGCTCATAGCGTCCTCTAACTAGGTCCCATACGTTCGTTCGGTAATTCGTCCACACAACTTGAGTAGGGTGCCCCATGAATTTCAAAAATAATCATGATGCTAAACACTTATCGAGCCGCCGGCGGTTGCAAATCTGTGACATATGCCCGGGCCAAATCCTTGAGACTCTCCGTGGCACCGTTCATTTGAATCACCTCTCTAAACAACCGCGCCGCTTCCGTTGGCCGCTGTAATTCGTCAGCCTGCAGCACAGCGAGATTGAATCGCGCGTAAGGATCCTCGGGACCCACCTCGATGGCCTTTGTAAACGAGGCCTTGGCGCCTGAAATGTTACCTTGGCGCTTTTGCACTACACCAAGGGCGACCAATGCCTCGACGTTGAGGGGGTCGAGTGCCAGCGCTTGTAGGAGATCCTGCTCCGCGGCCGCATATTCGAGGGTCTGCGTACTCAATACCGCTCGATTGACTAGGGCAGGTGCGTAAGTGGGAGTCGCGTGTAGCGCCTTGTCGAACCACGTTCTTGCCTCATCAACCCTCTTCTGCCTCTCAGCCAAGACACCCATAAGGTTAAGGAGGCTGGCACTATCGTGCACACGGTCCAAACCCCGACGGATGACGAACTCAGCAACACTATCGCGACCAGAGTTTAAATAGGACTGTCCGAGAGTCGCGTAGGCCGGTGCAAACGTTTTGTCTACACCGATGAGGTCACTAAGAATCCTATGCCCCTTTTCACGATCACCGCGCGCCAAATAGGCGAGTGCAAGAGTGTAGCGATATTTCATAGCCACACCCTGCCCAACGTCGTCAGCGCCGTTAATTGCGTCTTTTGCCTGGCTGAGAAGATCAAAAGTATCGTTCAACCGTTTAATTCGCAGATAAAGTGAAGCTAGCTCAATAAGGGCTTCAATATTTTCATCGTCATGCCGCAAAACTTGTCGAAACGTGGTCTCGGCAGCAATTAACTGTCCTAGCGCTAACTCAGTACGAGCGCGGCCGAGTAGATTATCGACATCACCTGAATCATGGGCATGCTTCAGACGCTCCTCTAAAACGGATCTTTCCTTGACCGTTGGAGGGGCCTTAAAAAAGCTACGCCAATTAGTCACAGCGTTAGGCGGAACTTTAACATCGCCCTTTACCTCGGCCGTACGCATCGATTGAGATTGCGATCGCTGTTTAATCTTCACGATGGCATTGGAGCCAAGATCAAGATCATTGTCGACACTATGTTGTCCTCTCGAACCCG
The DNA here is from genome assembly GCA_016874735.1 of Deltaproteobacteria bacterium. Classification (NCBI taxonomy): domain Bacteria; kingdom Pseudomonadati; phylum Myxococcota; class Myxococcia; species Deltaproteobacteria bacterium. The sequence continues at coordinate 213,351 of VGTI01000001.1, read as the reverse complement.
CACAACCTAGAAGACTTAGCCCGGCCAAAACCAAAGCAATTGTGAATTTTTTCACCATTACAGGCTCCAGTCTGACGGAATATTACTTTGCACTGCTGTCGGTAAGGCCTCTTTATGCCTTGTCATCTGATCAGATGCGACGACGCCACTCAAACGCATCGCAGATTTACTCACCCATTCGTTGTCTCTGTAAAGACTAGGATTTTTCCGAGCCGCCAATACATTAGCTCCATGATATTTCTGTGCCATAGACTTCAGTCTTTGGACGGTCGCGTTGTAGCGACTTTGCGATTTTAAAGTAACCACCTCGCCACTGCGCGCCGGTAGTGAGGCAATTTCGTCGGCGAGTGCTTCTGCAGCGGCACCGATCTGAAACCTGGCCTCGCTACTCCATTTGGGATCACTTGCGTTTGCTGCCCGGTCGTACTCGGACGTCATAGCCGCAAAGTACTCGGTCTTCTTCTCAACATTAGCATTCAAGTCACCACCGCGCTCAATCATGTTGAAATCATCAAACTGACGCTTAGCTTCGTCCCCTAACATCACGTGAACCTCTCCAGAAATCGCAGCAAAATCTTGGGATGGCATTTTCCCAGAGCTCTTATCGATCTGTTTCGCCAAAATGGCTAAATCATCGAGAGCCTCTTGCTCCGAACCCGTTTTAAATGAAAGACGCGCGATCTGAAGTTCAGCTCGGTATCGCTCTGCTGCGGTCCGGCTTGCTCTCTGACCCTTACGGGCTATCAATAGGGCGCGGTTTGGATCACCATCTTTCTCTAAATATTCCGCCGCTCGCGCGTAGTCTGCCCGCCGCACTTTTTCCACAGTGGACCGTTCAGCCTGGAGCGTGGCGGCGCGTGCCGCAAGACTGTAGTCTCCTTCCGCTAAGGCTAGACGCTCAGACCTGGCAGCACTAGTTCCTGCGCGTACATGATTTGGATATTTCTCCGTAAGTTCAGCATAACTTTTAGCAGCCTCATGCAGGCGTAATTGATACTCCTGAGCACGCGCTAATAGATAAACCATATCACCCCGGTAGGAAGTTAAACCGGATTTTAGATAGGCAGTGGAGGCTCTTTCAGCACCACCCCAGTCACCGCCAATGGCTAGCTGGTAGGCACCGTCTCTAAATATACGATCGCGTTCCGGAACTTTAGGAAATTCTTCTGCAACACCTACCATCAACTCTCCGGCCTCTTGCAGCTTTCCGCTCCCGACCAAGACCTTGCCTTGCTCGAGGGTTGCAGCCGAAAGCACTCCGTTTAATTCTGTGGCGATGGTAAGGCCCAATGCCTGCCAATCTTCAAGTTTAAGATACCGACGGCAAGCCTCAATAACTTCGGCCGGACTACCGATCTTCATCGCAGTCAGTATCAACCCCCTTACCGCCAGTCCCCGCTGGGCTGAGGCGGGTTGAGAAACCAGTACACGCTGCCAATAGCGGCCGGCATCACCTAGGCGGTTCATGTCACGATTTGCACTTGCACCCACCAGCAATAAATCTACGGAACGACTCTGACCAGCAAACCTCGACGAAAACTCATCGATACTTTTTTCCAGTTCCGCCACTGTTGTCAAAGTGGAACCATCCGTGTAGGGATCATCACCGCGACCCATGGCCTTGGCAAAAGCTTCCCGCCATCTTTTTTCGTTAGTCAGTACTAGCTGATAAGATGCAATCTGCAATATCTCTGCTGATACCTTATAATCAGTTTTCAGTGCATTGTATTGCTTAGCTGCCTCATCGTTATTCTCTGAAAAATAGGCACAATGCGCTCGACGTAGCCGCCATTCATTGGCCTGTACATCAGACGGAAACTGCTCTATTAAATTATCGTAAAGTGCTGCTGCATTCAAAAATAAGCGGGCATTACCTGAGGCAAGCGCAGTTTCATAGTTATTAATTGCGACCAATTCGGCTGCTTGTTTGCTCAGTGCTTCCATAGCCTTTGTTGCATTTAGATTTACTTTGTTTCTCGCTCGCCAAAGACTCTGAGCAGGAAGAAGAGATGCCAGGGCTTCGAGACTACGGATGCGTAGTTCCGGCTTGCCAATTTTGCCAAATGCATCGGCTTGGATCCTCAGTATATCCGGAAGCTGTACGCATAGGGGAACGGTACGGTAAAGGAAAGAAGCGAGCTGAGCCGCTTGATCAAAATTGCCGTTGGCATAGTACTTCTTGAGAGTACGAAGTCCGATCGCTCCAGAAAACTCGGTGATCTCAGGCCGTCTTAATTCACTATAAGTTCTATCCAACGTATTGTTTTCAAATAGCGAATCACCCAGTAGATCCACAGCGTCTTGCTGAATTTTCTGCTTCTGCTCGACCGAACTAAAGCGAAGATCCGGACTGAGCAGATCACTAGCTGCGAGCATAGCTGCATCGAGCTCGGTGGATCGGTAAGCTGCCCAACCCAGTCGATAATCTAACCGAATGCGCTCATAGTCTGAATCGTCGATTTTGATCTTGCCTAAGATATCTTGAGCATCCTGGTAAGAGCGGAGCGCATCTAATGGCTGATCTTTTTTATAAAAAGAGTCTCCAATGGCAATACGCGCGTAGACACCGTAAATCGATGATTGAGCTGCAGGAGCCAGCGCACGCCATGCAGCTAGAGCCTCATCGTCGCGGCCCATTGTCGCCAGTACCGAGCCACGCAGGTAAAGCGCCTGATCTAAATACCTGAAATCACGATGATTGGTCTCAACATCCTTAATGAGGGCGAGTGCCTCCGAACGTGCAAATGTTCCCGCGTCAGGATCCTCAGATGATTGATGATCGCCGATGAGCGCGAGGATCTGCGCCAGATTAAGTAATGTATAGGGACGACTAGAGACGTTTTGATGTGAGGTTAACTGCGTTCTATAATTTTGCGCAGCCTTTTGCAGTGATTCGAGTTCAGCCGCACTTATTTTTATCCGTGCTTTCTGAAAGTTCTTTTTTACTTCACGCCAGGCCTCGTTAAACTTCTTTTCCCCATCCTGTAAAAGATTGTATTCGTACGCCTCAAAGGCTCCCCAATATTTGCGGATCGCCTGAATCGCTTCAGGATCGCTGACCTCAGGAGGAAAAGCATCTTTGCGTTCACCCGCTTGTACGGTGACGCTGAGTGACAAGATTAGAATTGGTGCGCACAAAGCTCGCATTAATTTGGCCATTGCCACAAAGCCCCTTGTTGCAGTCCGAGCAGATTATCCCGCAATATCTGCTGCTCAAGGTTATATTGATCTTGTAACTTCTGGTTATCGTCACGTGTTTTAAGAAATTTTAGATAGTCGAGGTCGCCGCGTATCTTCTGGTGCCGTGCAAATCGCTCGTCGATGGCTGTTTGATATTGGTTTAAGATGGCAGCCATCGATTGCCCCAATTGATCGGACAGCATGCGGCTGAGAGTCGCAACTTTGGCATCAGAGAGATCAAAGGAATTCTCCTCGAGATCAAGCTCCGTAATTAGCCCCCCCATTTTGGCACGCATGTCACGATCTAAGGCACTTAACTGATCGAATAACATACTGGCTAAAAACCTCCACTGGGCCCAAGCGCCGGAGGCATCCTCTGCATTCAAACGCTCGTGACTCGTTTTCGTGCCAACGCCACGGACTCTGGATAAAATGAGCTCCTCTTCAATCATGGCGCCGGCATAAGATTGGAAAAACATCATCGTTGCGATATGGGGAGCATCATCAGCAATTTGGCTAGTCCTGTAGCGCCTAACAGCCTCCAGGCCACGGGAAACAAAATCCTGAAGTTTTTTTACTTTCTCGCTGTGTTCCTCAATGCGTGCTGTATCGCTACCTTTGTCGCCCGCATTGTCTCTCAGCAAATGAACGTAACGGACCGAGGCTAACTCCGCCTGCATTCCTGCCAATTTGCTACTAACACTAGCCAACCGTAAGGTCATGTCAGAGGTTACTGTAAAGTCTTCCCAGCTGTGAGCTTGACGATGGCCTTTGGCGGCAGCACCAAGTAAACTAGCGCGCCGCGCGAACGATGCATCCAACCTCTGTTGATCGATCCTACTAAGCTTACTAGCATAGAGTCGTCTTTCAGTCTCAATGAGACGATGCCCAAGTTGCAGCAATTCCATTGATGCATCGTCTAATTGTGTCGATCTCTTCAACCAAAATGGTCGAAAATGCACAATTTTAGCCCGACCGACCGTATATAAGGTATTCCGGACACTGCCGCGAATATCGCTCAAGCGTCGGGACAATTCTGCCAGACGCACGTAGAGTTGCGTCGCTCGCTGGACAGTCGTCGGTACCGCTAATTGTGCTCCGGTCAAAGTGGTCAAATCCTCCAGAGTCGTCTGCGTAACCGATGACTCGTTGGCTAAATGACGCTGAAGCCAAGTCTTAATGTCCTGCAGACGCTTATCGGCTTCGGCGATCGAGGACTGGGCTGCTGCCAGATCACCCACCCTCATGTCCAAGTACGGAAGTAGTATGCGTACTTGCATCGCCTCGGGACCCTCGGGCCACCTGCTTAGATACAGGAGGGACTTGACGCGCGCTTCCTGCTCCCTTTTAACATCCATAAGCACATAGATACTCTCAAAAGTGGCGTCCTTGAAGGAAGCCGCCTCGGGCGCAATCGTATCGTAGTGGCGCAACGCTAGTGTCGACTTTCGCGCCTTAAATGCCAAGCGAGCCAACGCTAAGCGAGCCAAGTCTCGCGTCTCATCGTCACCTGGTAGAGCAATAACTTTTCCAAAAAATTCGCTCGCAGCGTCGGACTTTTGACCTTGAATCGCAATCACACCTAATAGGTACATTGCTCGTGCCTTCAACACTGCGTCACCATCGACCTGGATCAACTGCTTTAGCCATTCCTCCGCTACAGCATAATCACCAACACCGATCGCTGCTTTACTTGCATAATAAAACACGAGCGCACGGATCGCTGGTGGTAGTTCCAGGCTAGTGAGGGCGGCTAACTGCTGCCGTAACTCTTTTTTACTGGCGATACTACTGACCAAAGGCACTAGCCGCCGCAGAACGTCCAAGAGTTCCTCGAATCTTTCCTGCTTCGCTGTAAGCGTCGCAGCCAGGTAGCGGAAATAGGCTTTTATCGATTTTTCGCGAAATTGCAGCCCTTCATAAGCGATGCCGAGCATATATTGTGCCCGTAAGAAACGCTCACCATCTGGCACCTGCAATTGATTAAGAAAATTATTTAATTCACGAACCGATGAGGTCCACTCTTTACGCCCGAAAAATTCATTGGCATTAGCCCAGGCGCGCTCAGCGGCATCATTCTGGGGGCCAATGCCAAATTCATGATTAAGCTTATCTTCGGCATTTAACTTAAGAAGCCATTGATCGAGACTCGTCTTGATTAAAGCTAGCTCCGTCTCAGGTTCGTCGATATAGGTGCTGGCATGCGACGCACTAGCTTGACTTCCAACGGCAAGGCAAATTACTAGCAAGGCCCTGCCAATTAGCGAGCGTAGACTGCGACGATGTAGGCAAAAATTCAAATCATTTCCTTTAGACTGGCGTCAGCAGAAGCATCTAATGATTCGGGCGCCTTAATATCGATGACGTACCGACTCTGGGTTGCCCCCCCAGCGACAGTCATGGTGAAGCTCTTGTTCACGTACCTGTAGACATCAGAATTGAGGGGAAGATCTGGATTAGTCCGCAGCATGAGACGCACCTCTAAATCCAACCGATGCGAACCTGGCTGCAATGGCCCTGAGTATATCGGTACCACTTTCGAAGGCAACCAAAGCCCGGCAGTATCTGAGATACTGTAGAGCTCGTAACCATCCAGTCTAATCCGCATCGACTTAATCGATGCTTTATCTACTCCGTCCATCTGGGCATCGACAGCAACAGAATTGTTTAAAGTCGCATCGTCGATAACCGACTGCTTGGTTTTTTGTACTCGTGCCGCTAGCGCATCAACTTGCCTCTCAAGGTCTGAAACTAAGACTTCTATCGCCTTGAGACGATCTTTTTCAGGCGCCGATGCCTCAATCTTGCCCGCCTTGAATTGGTATTTTTTGACTTTGCCATCAATAGGTTGTTTTAAAAAATTAACCTCACTACTCCGATCACTAAAGGTGACGCCATCTGCTTCTTGGTCAAGAAGACGCTTCTCGAGTCGATCGAGGATAGTATCTACCTGACCAACCCGAGGTTCTTGCGCTTTTGATGCAGCAAAAGTGGTCAATGCTCCAACGAAACATGCGCTGATCGTGACCATGGAAATTGTTAGATACTTGCTCATGATCACCTATCTCCGGGCATAACGTTTAGCATCGAAGTTTTTTATGCCGATCTGAATCGCTTTATGAAGATTCTTAGGCACTTTGATTTCATAAAAAGATGGAAGCTGCTTGTTGAGTTTCTTGGTCCATGCTGGCTCAAGCAGGCAGGGATTTAGTGCAGTCAATTGTTCTTTTGTAATCGAAGTGCTCTGCAAAATTTGTGCGACCGACATAGGATGACGAATGATCACAGATGCCGTTGGTGTGTAATCTAGCGGCTTGGGAATCCGATTCTGCCGATAAAGCTTTTCATAGGTATCGGCAGCAGCCAGAAACTCTGAATAAAAATTGCGACTAGCAAACCCAAAACTTGGAGAATAATAGCTGTCTATAATTGTCCCTATATCTTTAGTCCCATGTTTTTTGACCGCATTTGCCATACCTATCACGCCGTGGTTATAGGCAGTGATGGCAAGCGGCCAGCTGCCAAGCATTCTGTAATTGTTGGCTAGGAATTGTGCGGCGGCCTTAGTAGCTTTTTCGGGAGCATTCCGCTCGTCTACTAAATCGTTCACAAAAATATAATGACGAGCAGTTTGAGGCATGAATTGCCAGATGCCTGATGCTCCAACCTTAGATCTAGCCTTCAGGTTAAACATCGATTCGACAAACGGAAGGCGGGTTAGGATCGTGGGTACCCCGTAGCGCAGAAAAATCTTCTCCATTTGGGGCAGATAGACTTGGGCGTTTGCTGCTGCCTGAATTAAATCATCAGCCAAGCCGCCTTGCGCTCGCAGTTTGACCTCGCCTTTATAGAGACGCTGCAACGCCATGGGATTAGACTTGTAAGCGTCATAAAGACGGCGCTCTGGTTCGCCTCGGTTCACGGCGGATTCACCTTCTTTGGCAAAATTTTCCGCTGCCTTAATGTATCGGATCAAATTACGTGATGTGACTTCATCGCGATCGCGTCGCGGAACCATGAACGAATATCTTTGCTTTTCCAGGGGAGAATAATCAATGACATCGACAATACGATCGGTGTCGTTAGCATCGTGGATGACAGCCGTGGTCGATGAGTATTCGTAAAATATTTTCCGCCAAAACCGCACCAGCTTCCGTACAGTTGGAGGCCGTGGAAATAAATCATCCTTAATTTCGTGGTGAGCCTTAGCGAGTTTCTTATGCGTGGTGATAGCCAAGCCCACTTGAGAGTCTAAGCTCCACATGAGCAGGCAGAGTGCTAAAGTTTTGCGATCACCTATGCGTGGCAAGACTAAACTCCGTCGAGGGTAAATAATGCTTAAATGCAAAAATTAAGGGGAGAGTAGAGAAGAAGAAACAGAGGCGACCTGGGCATTGAGAACGCCTGAACCATTCTGGATATGGTTCCACTCAAGTCATTATATCCGGTCAGAGACCCACCCAGCAACGCAGGCCCATCACTGTCACCACGTGGCTTTGAGTTGACGGTCCAGAAGGTCTGTGGTAAGTAGCAGAATCCCCTAGGGAATTGTCTCTTGTATCGATAAATTCCCATGTCTTCAGTGAGTGAACGGGCCGTAGCGCAGTTGGTAGCGCGCACGCTTGGGGTGCGTGAGGTCGTGAGTTCGAATCTCGCCGGCCCGACCATTCTTCAATCATTTAGCATGTCTGCTAAATGATTGGCACTATTACACTAAATTGAATGGGTTAAAGGAAAACGTCACGAATTCCGATAACTAGGCATCGTTTGCGGAGGCCTGGTTGTTTAAGTTCAAAGACTATCTTTTACCTGCAGCCGTGTGGGCGCTAGCGAGCGCGTGCAGTGGGCCGCAGTCCTCAGAAAAAGGCACCAACGCCAGCAAACAAGGGGCGTCATTTTCGCCCCAAACTCCCAAAGGCGGCGGCATCGCACCCAAAGGCGGCACCTTTGACGGCACAGCGACGAATCCCCCCGCGACACAACCAGCTGCCAGGCCACCGGAGCAGATGAGCCAATGGTGCGCCGCCGTTGTTACGACAGAAATCGCAAAAAAACCGAGTCACATGCGCCAATTAGCAAATTTGTGTACGACGCAGAACGTGCCGACCAAGGTTTTTGCCAGTCTCGTGGCGCAGGCGTATGCTGGCACAGGTAAGCCAAGCATCACGAGTATCACAGATATCGTCGCCAAAAATGGACAGGTAAGTTGGTCCTACGGCAGCGCCATAAAGCTCCCAGTCGATGCCAAAACACACTTCGAAAAAGCTGCACCCAACCAAGGTGACGAGGCACTGCAAGAACAGTCACTTATCGCCGACGGAGCTCAAACTGTCGCGGTGACTTCGACTCCGATCGCAAGTAGCCAGGATAAGAGCTGGGTGCGCGGCTGGACGATGGCCCAGGATTGGTCCAAGTCCATTTTTATCCTAACTATCCGCACAACCTACGACTATTTGGTCAATCACTACAACTTGCAAAACAACCTCTATCTTTACGCACAAACATTTGGGAGCGGAAAAAGCACTGTGCGCAACAACGAATTAGTCAGCGCTCTCCTTGAACTTAACGGTAGCGCTTATTTGGTAGCGATTGGGGAAATTACCGTAGATGACCAGGGATTCCCGTCCCAGGCAGCGGAAAGCGTCGTGACGACAGTGGAGAGGAATATCAAGCAAGTTTACGAGCAATCTAAGGTCGCTAAGTGATCAAATGGCAAAATTACAGCCAAGCGTGGTCACAAAAGCCTGCAGCTGAAAAGTACCTGGTTGACTGTATCCAACTGGCACCTCACGACGTCCGTTAAGCACCATCATGGCAGCTTCGATCTGCCGGCCAGGAGCAATCTTAAATAGGTAGCCGCCGGATAGAAGCAGACGCGGAATCGCCTCAGTCTGACCGAGCTGGACTCCAGCCACATCTCTGTTATTAACGTCCGTACTGATGGCGCTGCCATTGCCAACATTCGCACCGTTCAATCCAATAGCAAATTGAGCCAGATGATTGTTGCCTATCCAATACCTGCCACCAATCACAAGATCAGTAGTGTTTATTAAATCAGTTTCTGCGGGATCAGCACCGAGACCGCCCTTGCTGACGGAACGGCCGGCTGACCAGGCCTTATATACAAAATCGCCAAACAAACCGTAGTTCAGAAACTTCCACTCGACACCAACACCAAGAGCAGCAGGCTCAAAAGCCACGCCCTTAAAATCGCCCGACTGTAAAGCTGCCGGACTGTCTTCTGGTGCCGTATTGATCGATAAGCTTCCCTTGTAAGCACGCGTCACGGGCGTGCGATAACTAAGTCCAATAATGACACCATAGCCGACATCAATCCGGGCCCCTAAGTTCGGCTGCAAGGATCTACCGGCATAACTAGCCTCAAGGGCAACTCTTTCGGTGCCGGCATTTTTAGTCCGTATGGAACTACGTTCCGTCGTATAAATCAGTCCCAAACCGAGAGTGTAGCGTTTAAGAAAACGAAACGCCCCTCCGGCGGCAATTTTGGCAGCTACCTCTTTGCGACTGACATCCATCGCTTGAAAACTACCAGTTGTCACCTCGACGGGAGCACCGAAGTAGTCCTGTGTGGATCCTAAGCCAAGTGGTAGTACCTCCATGCCCAGTGCGACAGAGGGATCAACGCGCCACGCACCGCCTAAACTAGCCGTGGGTGTCGTAACACCCAAAACCGCTGGCTCAAACGTTTCTGTGGCAGCGTTCTGATACGAATACGTAATCTTGGCAAACGAAAGATCGGCCTCGGGTTCTACACCTTGGCATAATATGACGTTGGCCGGATTAAAGAATAAGGCAGATGCTCCCCGACTGACCGTCTGTCCAGCACCTGCAGCTGCCTTTGCCTCTACCCCGGGGAGTATAAAATCGACCGCAAACGCATAGTTGCTGCAGACGGCACCAGTAGCCATCAGCGCCAAGCCGCAAAAACGTTGCCATGATTGGTGAAGCATAATGCCTCATAATATCATGGATTATGGTTACTTAACCACTCCACTAAGGCGACAAAATCTAGTGGCGCTATAGCATCGGCCCGACGGTCTAGATCGACCGGAGCACCATTAAGGTCACTGCCTTCGGGTAATATTGTGGACAAACTGTTGCTGAGCTTCTTCCGCCTCTGCGAGAAGGCAAGCCGCGTCAGCTTCTCAGTCGCCGTCAGGACTTCCGTGCTTAACTGTTCATCCCGACCCCGGATAGTCATCACAGCACTGTCTACTTTAGGCACAGGCTGAAAGCATTCACGACCTACCTTGTACTCAAGGTGGACACTGGACCGAAGCTGCGCGTAAACAGATAGACTACCGTAGTCTTTTGAATTTGGCTTGGCGGCAACTCGCTCTGCAAACTCTAGTTGAGTCATCAACACGACAACCTGCAACTTTGACAAATTCTCGATGGCAAGCTGCACGATTTGACTCGAGATATGGTAGGGAATATTCCCAACTAGTGCGCATGGGGCGCCAGCTATTTCCACGAATTGCTGTAAATCACAGCGTAGGATGTCTTCGTTGTGCACCCGCAGTTTACCTGGACTTAGACTCTCCCAGAGTTCGATCTGTTCTTGTAGGTGCGCAGCAAAACGTTGGTCTTTCTCAATCGCTAAGACATGCATACCTGCATCAACCATAGCTCTTGTAAGCACACCACCGCCGGGCCCAATCTCGATGACACGCTGAACATCTAGCTCCTTAAGCAGGGCCACCATCCGCTGAACGGGCCAGTCAACTTTAAGGAAAACTTGACTGAGAGACTTCTTCTGATGGAGCGGATCACGTTGCTGACGACGTCGCATTTAGCGCCTTTGCAAAATCATAGCGAGAGTAAGCGTCCCAGTTGTGGCGTAACCAAGCTGCACGGTCCTCGGGCTGGTTTTGATAAATATGAAACCCGTATGCAGCTATCATTGCGGCATTGTCGGAGCAGTAATCCAATTTAGGAAAAAATGATGGAAGGGAAATTTGGTCAGCCATCATCCGGCGAAATGTTTGATTGGCTGCGACACCACCAGCCACCAATACTGACCGCGCCTCAGGGAACAGTCGCACCGCCTCTTGCACCTTGCGGACGATTTGACCTAGTGCCTCTGCTTGAAAACTAGCACATAAATCCGCTCTATCCTGCTCCGTAACCTGGCCAACTTGACGTAAGTGGTTGGCTACAAAAGTCTTGAGACCAGAATAACTAAACTCGAGGCGCGACTTCTGACTCACCATACGGGGCATGGTCACAGCGTCTACTCGTCCTTGTTGGGCAAGGGCCTCGATACGAGGCCCTCCTGGGTATCCAAGCCCAAGCAATTTGGCGACTTTGTCGAAACACTCGCCGCAAGCGTCATCAATTGAGCATGCAAGCAACTGAAAGTGGGTTGGACTCTGCATGTAATAGAGGTTGGTATGACCTCCAGACACTACGAGCGCTAGAGTCGGAAACTGTGGCTGTTCCGCCCCGCTTATCCCTAGCAATGCTCCGTGAACATGCGCGTGGACATGGTCAACTGGGATCAACGGACGATGTAATGCAAGCGCCACGCCCTTGGCATAAGCAACGCCCACGAGAATTGCTCCGATAAGTCCGGGTCCCTGCGTCACTGCCACCAGGTCGATGTCCTGACTGCGAGCACTAGTTGTCCGCATCAACTCACGGAACATCGGCGCGATCACCTTGAGATGCTCCCTTGCGGCGACCTCTGGTACCACTCCGCCAAACTTTGCATGCACGGCTGTTTGCGATGCGACTAACGAACCAACTACGTCAACCCCGTCGCGCACTAGAGCTAATGCCGTTTCATCACAGCTTGATTCAATTCCTAAGACTAACACTAACTCACGTCGCCTTATCGGTTACCGGTCACAACCTCGGCGAGACGTTCACGTGCCTTAGCGGCCTCATCTGAGGTCGGGAACTCCTTGATGAGCTCCTCATAAAATACGTTAGACGTCGCCGTGTCGCCGAGATGCCTGAAACAATCACCCAGCCGCAGCTTAGCTACTGCTAAATACTTCGATGAGGGCTTGGAATCAACAAAGTCGTTGAACTTCAAAGCGGCCTCTTTGATATTGCCCAACCGAAACTGACTTTCAGCTACAAGGTACTGGAGTTGCTCGTTTTCTTCTGAGTTCGCCGGCTTACCGACGTGTGTGCCGTCTTCGATGACTTGTTTGTAGCGCTTTTCTTCGAAGGCACGCTGGAGCTCGCCGACGTCAGTGACTGTCTTGCGACTGTCTTTTTTTTTTCCACTCTTAACGCCAGCCTTTTTAAGGACGTCGATAAGATCCTCCTGCGCCGACTCCACGGCAGCCACACGATCTGACAGCTTGGTCAGATTCTTGGCTACTGAGTGTTCTTGCGACGATGGGTCTGCACCTGGCAGCTGGCCGGTAAGGACTCCGACTCGCAGGGCATCGATTTCACCGCGAATCATCTGTAGCTCGCGACTCATCCGCTCAAGCTCTGCCTGTGTGGACGCAATACGCTTGGTAGCTGAGTCGCCGGTGCTTTTTGCATCCTTGCTAGTGTCTGCTAGCAAGCGTTCAAGGTTCAGAAGGCGCATCTGAACACTGTAGATGTCGTCTTTCATCACGCGCTTTTCACCTGGAGTGATACACGCTGTATAGCTCAGGCATAGTAATAATAGACCTGCCAGCCGCAGGATCAATCCGGACTCTTTCATGGTGCCTAGGTCCCCGTTTCCTTGGTTAGGCTGATTAAACCACACCAAACTCCGGCTGTCAGCCTTTCCCTTTGGACCGTTGGACCCTACGCCGTAAACTCATATCCAAAAAGAAGATCCGGTTACACTCAGCCTTCCAGTTGAGGTAGTAGGCTTTGGGAGTCTTGCGGGTTACATAAGACAACTGCAGGACCTCTTTCTCCCGCAAGAGGGTATCGATTGCCTGGTGCCGTCGCAGTAATCGCGACTCTAGCGTGTCTGGGCGGGAGGCGGCTGCGATGGCCGGTTTCTCTTGGTTTTCTAATATTTTTGGCGTATCTTGTGCCGTCGGCGGCACAGCCTCCGCGGCGGGAGCAGCTGCGTTTACTGTTTCGTTAGCATTTTGGCTGTCTTCGAGTTCGGACATGTTCCGCCATCATCCCATTAAACTTAGACCTGAGCTGGTCAACACGATGGATGTTATATCGGCAGCACCGGCAGTCTACTCAAGTGGTGCCACCACAAACTCCCGCAACGACACGTAATTTAAGGGAAATATTGGATCATGGATCACTTAATTCCACCCCCAGCAGGTACTTCTGAGCCAGGCAGTGATAACGACAACCCCGAGCTCGACCTCGACGAAGCGAGCGAATTCGAGGCGCCTGTCGAAGCCACTGACGACGAAGCGACGCGGCCACGAGCAAACGTGCCCCTGAAGGATATCGCACCAGAGGTTGCTGCTCTTGGGGTCAACAGTTTCGCCGATCTGCCTCTGCACCCTGATATTGCGGCCGCCATCGGGACAATGGGTTGGCACGTGCCTACTCCGGTACAGAAGCTGTGCCTTCCGTACACCTTACGGTCGCGTGATGTCGCCGGCTTTGCTCAAACGGGAACTGGCAAGACTGCGGTGTTCTTGATCACAATCCTGAACAAATTGCTGAGCACCGAGTCCCGAGAGCCACGGGTGCCTCGTGCTATCGTGATCGCCCCGACGCGTGAACTCGCGATGCAAAGTGAGCAGGATGCTGAACAGCTATTCGCCCAGTCTGGTCTAAAATCAATGGCAGTATTCGGCGGTATTGACTACGACAAGCAAGCCCGAGAGATCACGGATGGCGTCGATGTTATTTTTGCGACGCCCGGACGGCTGAAAGACTTCATCCAGAAAAAGGTGGTGAAGTTAGAGAACATCGCCTGCTTCGTCTGTGACGAAGCCGACCGCATGTTCGACATGGGCTTCATCGAAGATGTCGAGTTTTTCCTGGAGCGGATACCCACCGACGCGCAACGCCTGCTGTTCTCGGCGACAACTAACGAGCAAGTCAAAGAGCTGGCGTTTGAGTATCTTGAGAACCCAGAATACATCTCGGTGAATCCTGAGACCATCACACCCGAGCGCATCGAGCAGAACGCTGTTCACTGCCATGCCACGGAAAAACTGCGCGTCCTTCTGGGGCTATTGGCCGACCATAAGCCCGACTGCGCTATCATCTTTACTAACACGAAGCTCACCGCTGAATGGCTTTATTACAAGCTGCAACACAACGGGGTGGATGCTGATCTTATTAGCGGCGACCTGCCCCAGAAGAAGCGGATCAGTCTGATCCACAAAATCAAAGAGGGCAAGATCAAGGCGTTAGTAGCTACTGACGTTGCCAGCCGCGGGCTACACATTTCGCGGATCACCCACGTATACAACTTTGACCTGCCTGACGATGCGGCAAATTATGTGCATCGTATCGGTAGAACGGCACGCGCTGGTGCTAAAGGCGTGGCCTTCTCCTTGGTATGTGATGATTACGGACATAACCTGGCAGCGATCAACAGCCTACTCGGACCGTTAGCTCTAGAGTCAAAGTGGCCGGACGACCGCTACCTCCAGATTGAAGATCGTGCTGGTAATCCCTTCGAGGACCGGTATCAGGCTCATCGGGAGCGAAAAGGCGAGCGTAGGGATAGAGATCCAAGACACGGAGCTTCGCGGGACGGCCAACATAGGTCCAAGCCTCGCGATGGTGCTAAATTTGAGGCTCAACCACAAAGAGGCGGTGTTAACGCCAACGCGACGGCCCAACCTAACTCGAACGGCAATGGCAAGCGCCGCAGACGGCGAGGCAAAGGGCAGCGAGACCAAAACGGAGCGCCCCACCACACGGGTTATCAGCTTGCGCAGCCATCACAGATTGGATCTGGGCACGGCTCGAGGCATGGCCAACGCTCAGGATTTGGTAAGGATCTTGCGCCGTCGAGCGATGCCGCGCCCAAGACTATGCTGGGCATGATTATGAAACTCCTCAAGACCTTGTTCGGCCTCGGTAAGCGCTAGGTTAGTGCAGCATGCTACGAAACGTGAGACCTATCGTCCTGGACGTTAGGTCTTCGTTGCTTACAAGCACGGCCTTGCTGAGTAACTGAGCCCGTCTCAGGCTACCCATGATACCGATCTGTACACCGCTAACATCGAATAGTGTGATGAAAGCACCAGGCTCGAGAAATTTGTAGCTTGGTTTCTCAAGAGTCGTCAAATCGGTCCCATAGGGATTGTTTCGGAGGAATATCACGCCAACCCCTGCGTTCACGCTGATTACGATCCGAAACGCCTGGTAGGAAAACAAACTCTGAGCGAGCGTAACGCCGCCAGAATAAGTCGAATACTTAAGTACGGATTGGTCCTCAGTCGGAGCGCGCGCTGGCGTTAACATGCCATCAACGTTGATCCCCAGGAAGGTCTCCGTATGGAAGCGATAGTTCCATTGGGCTCCCAGCAGGATGTTGGGGGAAGATGTCGTCACCTGCCGCCCAAATAGGTTGGTCGCCTTTAAGTCCAATCCGTTTTCATGTCGATCGAAGGTAATAGGCTCGCGCTGGTTGCGACGACGCTCTGCTGTCTGCTCCTCAGTCTCCTTTGCAGTAGTAGCCTGGGAGGCGTCCCCTTGCGCATACGCCTCAGTCGCGGCAAGAGCGGGCCAGCCTGAACGCGCTAGGCTAAAAAGCAAGAGGGCCCTCGTCAGCAGTCGTCTCTTTCGTGCCAAAGCTAGCCTCCACGGTACAATCATCTCATTACCGACAAGCCTACATCATAACAGAGGTTTAGACGCTTTACACGAGGACCTCCCTGGTGAGGGATTCGACGTGAGGTGGAGCCCCGCGCTGCATCTGAAGTACCTCGATAGCCGCTCCCTCCCAGCGCTGGGAGGGGCTGGTGAAGGTACTCATACCCGCAAGAAATCTCAATTTGGCCACTGCCTCAGCTGGGCTACCTGCGTGCATGGTGGCCAATACCCCCCCATGGCCCGACATGAGTGCCTCGCATAACACGCGAGCCTCAGGCCCGCGCACCTCACCAACCACCAGGCGATCTGGACGAAGTCGCAAAGACTCGCGCAGTAGCCGCTCCAGGCCTACGCCACCGATTTGCTCAAGATTAGCCTGACGTTCAATAAGGCGCACCGAGTAGGGCGTCGGCAGGGGCAACTCCGCCAAAGATTCAACGATGATCACACGCTCGTCGGCAGCAAATGCCCTAAGCAAGGCCGCCAGTATCGATGTTTTACCGCATCCCGTCGGCCCGCAGATCAGTAGGTTTGCCCGTCGCATCATGGCCGCCTTGATGGCAAGTATTTGCGCAGCTGTCAGTGCAAAACTATGAATATCAAGCGCGTTGAAACGGTGCCGCCTCAGGCTGAAGAGCGGACCATCAGGAGCAATCGGGGGTAACACACTGTGCCAACGGTAGTCATGCCCTTGAAAGCTACCACCTATAGCCCCAACTAATGGGTCCAGCCGCACCCCCTGCCGTCTGGCCCAAGTTTGGCACCATACAGCCAGTTCCACTGGGGATTGAAATGGAACCGATCTCAATGCGTACCGTCCACCCGTGACCAGACAGACAGAACTCGTCCCATTGATCAACACTTCATCGACGGACAGATCATCGAAGAATCCTAGGATCTCATCCGATAACTTCGTAAAATACTGATCATCCATAGAGAACCGGCCTCCACTGAAGTCAAGCCGGACAGTCATACACGAGGCTCATTGGGCCTACGAGGGACATGGAGAGAGCGGTACTTCATGTCCCTCACTGAAGCGATTGGCCAAAACTCTAGCGTATTTTACAATTGGGGATCCGTGGTATTACGCTACCGTCCCGAGTCACCACTAAGGAGCCTGTGCATGCATGCCTATCGCAGCCATACCTGCGGCCAACTGAGAGCCCAAGATGTCGGCCAAACTGTCCGCATCTCTGGATGGATTTTTCGTAAACGCGACCATGGTCAGTTACTTTTTATCGACCTGCGCGACCATTACGGTTTAACTCAGGTCGTCATTCAACCTAGCCGCTCTTTTTTTGAGGCAGCGACTCATCAGCGCATCGAAAGCGTGATTACAATTACCGGACGCGTCATTCGTCGCGACGACAACACGATAAACCCCAACATGCCCACTGGGGAGATCGAAGTAGTCGTCGACGAATACACCGTACACTCAAGTGCCGAGGTGTTACCGTTCGTACTGGATACTGAAGAAGAGGTGACGGAAGAGCATCGGTTGAAGTATCGATTCCTCGATCTTCGTCGCGAGAAGATGCAACGCAATATCATCCTACGCTCTAAGGTGATATCAAGTATTCGTCGCCGCATGATCGACCTTGGCTTTAACGAATTTCAAACACCAATCCTCACTAGCAGCTCACCCGAGGGTGCGCGCGACTTTTTGGTCCCTAGTCGCCTACATCCTGGAAAGTTTTATGCGCTACCGCAAGCCCCCCAGCAGTTCAAACAACTGCTGATGGTCAGTGGCTTTGACCGTTATTTCCAGATCGCCCCATGTTTTCGCGACGAAGATGCTCGCGCAGATAGATCGCCAGGTGAGTTTTACCAACTAGATATGGAAATGAGCTTCGCCACGCAGGACGATGTTTTTGCCGTCGTGGAAAAACTGCTGACAGGTGTGTTTGGTGAGTTCTCGACTAAAAAGCACACACCGGCGCCGTTCCCGCGCATCAGCTTTGATCAAGCCATGCTAAAATACGGCTCTGACAAACCAGACCTGCGCAATCCACTTGAAATTCGTGACGTTAGCACTTTCTTCGCCGAGACGGAGTTCAAGGCCTTCAAAACTGCTGTCGCCGCTGGTGACGTTGTTAGAGCCATTGCAGTGCCGCAGATCGCGACTAAACCGCGTAGTTTTTATGACAAGCTGGTCGACCACGCAACCTCGATTGGCGCCAAAGGTCTAGCGTATTTGGTTTGGTCTGATGAAGGCGTCAAGGGGCCCATCGGCAAATTTATTAAGCCCGAGCAGATGGAAACTTTGAAAAGTCTTTGCCAGGTTAAGACCGGCGATGCCGTGTTTTTCATCTGCGATAAAGAATCCGTTGCCGCGAAATTGGCGGGACTCCTGCGGACGAAACTCGGCGAGGATTTGGATCTCCTCGAAAAGGATGTTTATCGATTCTGCTGGATTGTCGACTTCCCGATGTACGAGCGCAACGACGAGGGACAGGTCGAATTTTCCCACAACCCATTCTCGATGCCCCAAGGCGGTATGCACGCCCTTGAGCATCAGGACCCACTCACAATCAAAGCATTCCAATACGACTCTGTCTGTAACGGTGTCGAATTATCTAGTGGTGCCGTACGTAATCACTTACCAGAGATCATGTATAAAGCATTCGCCATCGCCGGACACCCGCCAGAAGCAGTCGACCAAAGGTTTGGTGGCATGATCCGAGCCTTCAAATTCGGCGCACCACCTCACGCAGGCATCGCACCAGGGATTGACCGTATTGTGATGCTCCTTGCCGAGGAGGCGAGTATCCGTGAAATTATCGCATTCCCACTTAACCAAAAAGGCCAAGACTTACTGATGAATGCACCCGCGGAGGTACTAGAAAAGCAACTGCGCGACGTGCACATAAAAATTGATCCCGCTGTGTTAGCAGGCAAAAAGGCATAATCGCAATTTTTTAGGCGTAAAAAAGCCTCGTCCTTATTTGCGACGAGGCTTTTCTTTTAAACTTCTGGCTCGTCAGCTGACTCACCATCCGCTGGCGCCGTCTGTGGTGCCTCACTCACAGCTTTACAGGATGGGCAAATATGGCGCGTTCCATCCTTTTTCGTTGTACGCTCGGTTAAAATTGGGAAATTACAAGCGGGACAAGGCTTGTTTACAGGCTTGTCCCACACTGCGTACTGACAACCTGGATAGTTCGTACACCCCCAAAAATTCTTGCCGACCTTAGTGCGACGGGGAACTAAACCACCAGAACAGCCCGATTCTGGACATTTGACATCAGATTGGGGACTCTTGACCGTTGGACACTGCGGGTAGTCCTGGCAAGAGATGTAGTCTCCGTATCTACCACTACGAAGGATCATATCCTTGCTGCATTTCGGACATTTATCACCGGTGTACTTTGGCTCGTTGACAATGATCTTACCATCAGCATCACGGACAAATTCTCGCGTCGCGCGACACTTCGGATAATTTGAGCAACCGAGAAATTCGCCGCGCGACGACCACTTAATGTGAAAAATACTACCACAGCGGTCACACACGATATCCGTGGGCTCAGATGACGCTTTGACGTTAGTCATCGAGCCCTCTGCTTCCTTCACTTTACTGGCGAATGGTGCGTAGAAGGTTTTCAGTAGCTGACGCCACTGTGCCGTCCCCTCTTCAACTTTATCTAAGCTCTCCTCCATACCGGCCGTGAACAGGACACTCAAAACATCGGGGAAAGCCTGAACTAATAATTCATTAACTTTTTCGCCAAGGACTGTTGGCTCGTAGCGGTTTTCGGCCTTCTTGATGTAACCCCGATCGACGATTGTCGATAGGATGGTGGCATAGGTTGAAGGACGGCCAATGCCCTTTTCATCGAGTTCCTTGACCAGAGACGATTCATTGAATCGAGGGGGAGGCTGTGTAAAATGCTGCTGCAAATCAACTTTGTTCAGCTGAACTTTGTCGCCCTCTTTCAGCGGAGGCAGAATGCCTTCACTCACCTGTTCAGCATCGTCCTCTTCATCAGCACGACGACGCTCCTCGTCATGACCCTCCTCATAAACCTCGAGGAAGCCTTTGAAAACCAATCTTGATCCGCTAGCACGCAGGGTTACTTTGCCCCGATCGGCGGCAAAATCTACAGATAGTTGGTCGTAAAGTGCCGGCTTCATCTGGCTGGCCACGAAGCGATTCCAAATCAACCGATAGAGCGAGAGTTGCTCTTTACTGAGTACATCAGTTACACGATCCGGGGGGTATTCCAAGCTGGTCGGACGAATTGCTTCGTGGGCGTCCTGCGCCGACTTTTTGGATTTGTATACAATCGCTTTATCGGGCAGGTTTTCGCCGCCGTATTTGGTTTGGATAAAATCTCTGACCGCCGTTAAAGCATCGTCAGCGATCCGTGTTGAGTCAGTACGCATATAGGTAATGAGACCGAGCGGACCTTCACCTTCGATATCAACACCCTCGTATAAACTTTGCGCCACCGACATGGTTCTTTTGACGTTGAAACCTAATTTGCGGAAGGCCTCCTGCTGTAGCTTCGACGTCGTGAATGGAGGTACGGGATTCTTTTTACGTTCTCGCTGCTGCACCGACTTCACTTCGATGCTACCCGATGAAATCCTGGCTTTTACCGCGGCCGCTTGATCGCCATTCTCAATCTTCAGATCTTTACCTAATTTCCGATCGTCCACGGAAACAAGGCGCGAGAGTATTGTCGGGGGACTCGCCGAATCAAGTGCAGCATCTACAGTCCAGTACTCATCAGGCTTAAATTTCCTAATCTCGGCCTCACGCTCACAGATAAGTCGCACAGCCACGCTCTGCACGCGACCGGCCGAAAGTCCGCGCTTCACCTTCTTCCAAAGCAACGGACTAATCTGATAGCCCACCAACCGATCGAGAATGCGACGCGCTTGTTGCGACTCGTACTTGTTAGCATCCAAGTCTCCGGGATGGCTTATAGCATCTTGCACCCCTTTTTTGGTGATCTCTTGGATCAGGACCCTCTGAATCTGGTCGGCTGGCTTGGCTATTTCGCTAGCAATGTGCCAAGCAATCGCCTCACCCTCGCGATCGGGGTCAGGCGCCAGATAAATCCGCTCGGCCTCGTTAGCTGCTGCCTTAATTTCTCGCAACACCTTCTCTTTGCCAGGGATGGTGACGTATTGGGGCTCGAAGTCCTTATCTATGTCTACGCCCAGCGACCTGTCGGGCAGGTCCTTCACGTGCCCTTTGGAGGCTAAGACCTCGTAATCCTTACCCAGATATTTTTTCAGTGCCTTGACCTTGGTCGGAGACTCGACGACCACGAGAAATTTAGCCATGATCGCTTACTCACTCCGATCTTCTAGCTGCCACTGCCGCATAAGTTATCACGTTATCACGATTTCAATTGTACCGATCGCGAGGCCATCGCCTCAGTAACGACTCTAAACTGAGCCCGGCTAAACTGGGCACAGACACCCCTAAAACATCCGCCAGGAATCCATCAATCTCCTGCCGATCCCAATCCCGAGAGTCCATCACTCTTAGTCCCTCAAGTAGGCGTTCGGCAACATCGGACTGCAACCAAGCTCGCTGCCTACATGTGGTCACCGCCCGAAGTAGTTGAGGATGAACGGAGACCTGCTCGAGCACATGTTCGACGCGCAGATAGGTTGTTGTGTCCTGAATCATTGCCAATGAATCTGAGAGGTTGCCTGAAAGCGCCGCCCGATCCATCCAGTCCAGGGCCTGGCAGATGCCAGCCTCGGAGTAACCCTGCTCAACCAACTGAGCACGAATTTGGCGATCATCGTCCGGCTGGATACCTTGTCGGTGCACGAGTTCGGCGATGCTACGCACAGCTTGCCACCATTCCTGCTGTACTGACCCTTGTACCTCCGTCATCACCCCCCCAACTCCGCTTAGTGCACTCCGTCCTATTCTCGGCATAGCAGCTAAGGATCCATGTTGCAAGTCACCCTGCCGCCGTGACCCCACGCATCACTATCGATTGGGAGTCAGGAATAGTTCCAGGAATCACACCCAAGGCTCAAGATCGGCAGCATCATCAAAGCCAGGAGCCCCCTCCGCCAGTAGCGTTTGGCTCCCTTGTGCGCGGATATCATCAGACGGATGGCGGAGTACCAGAACGTCAGCTCCCTGGTCAAGGGCGCGCCTGGCAGTCACCAGGGCCCCTGACCGCTGAGCCGCCTGCATGACCAGGGTGGTGCGCGATAATCCGGCTATGATCCTATTGCGCGCCGTAAAATCGCGCGGACGGCAGGGAGCATCCCAAAGCCGCTCCGTCAGCATCAGGCCCGAACGACGCTGCAATTTGGCGAAAACTCCTTGATTGGAACGTGGATAGAGACAACTAAGCCCTCCGGCAAATACACAGATAGCTGGCGCAGAGACAACACCACTGGCGAGCACACCAAAGTGCGATGCTATGTCACAGCCAAAGGCGCCCCCACTGACTACAACAATACCGTGCTCCGCAAACCGAGCTCCGACCATGTAGCTTTGATGGACGGCGAATGGTGACGCCTTCCGCGATCCTACCACGCTCACCGACTGACGTCTGAGCAGAGAGGCGTCACCCGTAAAAGTGAGACCCAGAGGGGGATCACTGATATGCAGCAACGCGGACGGGTAATCATGATCGCCGAAAACAATATAGTGAGCACCGGCCGCCTTTGCCACCTTTATATGTGAGGCAATAGCCTGCGCCAACCGATCCCCTTGATCGCGGGTTATCCTTTGGTAAACGGCCCACCAGGACTGTACGTAGTCTAGACTCTTCACCAAGAAAACGATGAAATCCCGCCAATCAGAGACCGAGGCTCGGTCCACATCGAGCTGCGTCGTGATGGCAAACCCACATGGATCGGGGCAAGGAATCCAGCGATATATCAGTTGAGAAGCCACGTGGGTCATCACAGCAAGTGCGCGGTAGCTCATAAAGCCCTCCCTTGCGCCTCACTCTGCATCCTCACTGTAAAAAACACCACGGACATCCGTGGCCATCGCCGAACCATCCAGATATACGGTAAATATCAGTCAAATTAGGGTTTGAATGTCAGGTCTCCCACCCGCAACTCGGAGGTACTCTGAATCACATAACCCACAGCCGCAACGTCCGTTACGTCGATAATCCGAATCACTCCCGTCAGTTTGTAATCAATGACGTCAGATAGCGCACTGAGGTCACCGATTAGATAACCTGGAGTTGAATAGACAGATAACACTGATCCTACGTTCACATTACCGTTGCGGCCGATATCAATCGCTGCGTAATTTCCGCGCGCTCCATTTTCTTGCTCCTGATTCTCCCAGGCAATAATTGAAGCCTGTACGGCTTGACTGCCGCCAGAATTATCCTCGTTTGGGATTATTCTCTCGGTCTTTATTAGGGGAACCAGGATGTCATCCGTCATAACACCGAGCCGACTCGCCTGAATTATCCCACGAAATTTTCCATCACCTACATCACGATCGAGTCGAATTTGCGCTACGTATTCATACCTGTATCCAACTCTTTCATCCTTCCGAGCGCTCTCAACTTTACCGGTGTCACGCAAAATCGTGTAAGTCGCCCCCGCCTGTAAACCCTTCTCCGCCTCAACAATGACCTCCTCGCCTTGACCAACGGAAAATCCGCCAAGACGGCCAGCTAAAACGACTCCCATCGGATCTACTTCTTCGCCATAAATAAACATCGGGACATTTAAGGTCATGGTAGATCCAACAAAAATGCGCCCTCCCATCATCGGTTGTGGCGAGAGATCATCCACTTGATCCAAACCTACAAGACCTAGGAACACACGTTGAAATGCCTTTACTACGGGCATTACAAGCTTTTCAGGATTACCAGCATCGTCTTCTAATTGCGGACGTCGTTCTCTAATACTCCTTGCATTCTGATCTACTTGTTCGGAAATCAGCTGCTTTTCCTCAAGGTCTTCTTTATCGATAGGTACCACGTCCTCCTCAGACACAACCTGTAAGTAGGGTGGCACATCATCATCACCGGGATAAAACCTAAGGCGCATAAACGGAAAAATAAAATGCGGGTTCTTGATCTCGGGGTTGAGCGCCCACAACTTAGGCCAGTAACCTGGTTCGTCCAGCAACTGATCGCAAATGTCTATGAGTGTGTCACCCTCTTCGATTGTATAATCCTCAGGAGCTTCACCATCAGCAAGCAACCGCATAGTTCCGGGAAGCGGCGGTGCGCCCGCAAAATTGTTTCCAAGAGGTGGTGTTCCAAAATCTCCAACGGGGACATCGTCAACTTGATTGGAGAGTTCGGGAAGATCGAGAAGCGGATCGACTACAGGCGGAGCTGCCGTTGCCGCCTCCGTCAACTTAGGGTTAACCACTGGTGCAATGAGATACGTTGCCTTTGGGATTCCTGTCGCGGCTTCATCGGAATCCAAAGCAGTGTCCAAATTGTCTTTAGGCGTGGCCTGATCGAGCGGATCGACAGCAAGGCACACCTCAGCCATAAACACCGCTGAAAGCAGAATTGTGACCGTTTTGGCAATCGCCCGCGACATCATGATCTGCCCTTCTTTCAAAGCTTCTTATCTAAACTCTCTAATTCCATGCGAGCCATCTCAGCCGCATCAGCCAGCGGGTACTTCTGAATGACTGACTTAAATGTAGCCAACGCCGACTCCCTCAGGCCCATCTGCCACTCAACCCTTCCAAGATCCAGCCTTGCACGCGGTGCCCACGGACTATCACCATGCTTTTTCAAAAACTCTACGAGTAGCTGTCGTGCTGTGTTAAACTCCTTTAAATTTGCCCAACATTTCGCAATCCAGTACTGATGCATGGCAGCGTCTATCTGCTCACCAAATTTCTTTCCTATTGCCGCGTATTCAACAATCGCGCGACCGTAGCGGCCTGAGCGAAAGCTGTCATGGGCTGCTGCAACTGCCAACTCATACTCCTCGTGATCAGGTGCTGTTGACGGAGATCCTTTTCTGTCTCCGTCAGCCACCTTAGTGATCTTAAGCTGGGGAGCTTCCGGATCAGTTGACGGAGGCGGGAGATCCGGTACTGTTTTCTCTAAATCAACTGATTTTTTCTCGGCTGTCTCAGGATGCACTGACACAACAACCGTCTTCGGCTTCTTTGAGCGCTCGGGGTATTTTAATTCGTCAGGAACCAAACCAAGTGTTAATCCTCGCTCGAGGATGACGATCCGCTCCTTTTGACGCAAAACTTCCTCTTCTAATTCATCAACGCGGGCCCAGAGTTTTGCCACCTTCAAATCCCGCTCATCCTTGGCTGTCGATTCACCTGAGGCATGCTCGGCCGCTCCGTGTTTGGTATCATCTTTGCTAACCGCCAGAGGCTCAGTGATGGCTTGCTCTTTTTTGGTGAACTTTTGCACCATGGTGCAACTAGAGAGAAGCAGACCACCAATCGCAGGTATAGTCAGCCTCCTTAGGCGTGAGTGTAACTTTTTGGACGTTACCATCGCTTTATCTCCAACTAAAATGGCCGACTAAATTGCATCCTTCAACGCGAGCTGCTGTGTGAACTGCTTGATAGCAAGCTTAAAACTGTCACTTGGATCTCTGAATTGAATCCCAAGTCGGTAATGCCGGGAATATAGAGAAATTGGCGTATCGGTATTGACCTGAGTCATATGTTCTTTAATCTTCTTGATCCAGCGCACTTCAGCCTCGACAGGAATTGATGGCTGCATAGGCATATGTAAGTGCGCCTGCTTATCAACTACGCCGCGAAAAAGCTCATTACAGAGGGATGGAAACCTAGTAACAATACAAACACCTCCAGCGCTTATGTCGGCTATCGGCACCATGGATGCTGGTTGAAATTGATGCTCGTAAAAGGGCGGGCTGATCACATCGCTTACCTTTGGACCCCAAAGACTGAAGCTCAAAAAGCTCATTAAATGATCACGACAAAGGTATCTGTCGGAGCTTCTCCGCTCCAAACTAACCAATGTCTTGGGGAAACCAACACGGACCCAGGATGTTCCACGCTCCAGAATCGGTGTTGAAAACATGATTTTAGTCGCCATGGTAGCGAACTCAACTTGCAAACCGCCACCGACTTCAATCATCTCTATCCCGGCTTTTGAAACACCACTAAACCCAACGAACCGACGTCCTGATGCATCAGCGCCGATCTCATGAGCTCGTGCTTTGATGGCAATAGCTGAGTTTGCTCCAATCACCCGCAGCACCAGTGGTATTTTCGCCTCACAAACGCGCACTAGAATGCGCTGAATGCGCTCCTGAGATGAAATTTTGAGGCGATTTTCCGTCATTTAGCGGCGGGTCCACTGGATTCAATTTTTCCATTGATACGTCGACTACGAGGGCACCGAGGAAAAACCAAAGAGCATAAACGAAGGCAGAGTCTCTTAGATTATTTTGCATGAGCGCAGAAATAAAGGTGGCGACGGCGAGATAGCTCACACCTTTGGAGCTTGCCGGAGACAAGCGACGCCAGCCAATCATCAACCCGATAATCCAGATGGCAAGACCGGCAAAGCCGACTAGGCCGGTGTCGGCAAGATACTGTAGGAAAAGGTTATGAGCTTCATATACTGTATCATGTTTTCCGATACTTACGAAGTAGGCCTGCATGGCATCTTGCAGACCCGATCGCGAAACTCCGGTAATCGGATTTTCCATAAACATGCGCCAATGCAACTTCCAGAAGACAAGACGCGGAAATCGCTCCTCTAAGGTTTGATTGTCAGAAAAAATCTCAGTAAATCGCGACAGAGCAGATCCCTCTAACCAAAGAATTGCGAAAACTCCGATAACAATCGGTACTATGCGCGACTTTAGTTGCCATAGTCGACGACCTTCACAAATGAGAATGGTAGCCCCAATGACAATGAGCACAAATCGCGAGCCGGAGATCAAAAGCATACAAAGTGACAAAACAAAGCAACCGAACCACCATACGCGATGCTTGTCAGTGCTATTTACTTGATACCAACAAAGCGCTAATGAAACCAAACATACCAACATAAGATTGTAAGCGAAGGTCAATGGATGCCCCATAAAACCGGATACTCGGTAAACTCCATAGGCGAACCTATGGGGTCCCAGGCGGGCATGGAATCCATGCACCCAATCGATCCCCGTCCAATGCTGGAAAAGCACGTAGACAAAAAGTGCTAAAAGCCACCAAAACATTAATCTGCCCGCATGTTTCAGTCGCCAACCATAGAAACTTGCCGCAATTACTCCCGCACTCAAAGTACACCACAGCAACCCATACTTAACCGCAGTATGACTCCAGACAGCTAGTGAAGGACCGATAGGCTGCGTCCACGGCGATAAAAACACGCCCAAAAATGCTGCTAGAAAATGTGCTCCCACAAGCCCCAAACAACCAAAGGTCAGTGGACGAAGTACAGCGAAAGCGTGCTGCATAACTGCAGCGTTTGGAGGATTAATCGAACTTGGTAGACTCCGCAGGTTAAGCGTAAGGAGTCGCCAAAAACCAGTCATAATTAATAAGGTCAGGACAGCGCAGGCGAAAGTATATCCAGCAAATATCGGCAGGGTGGTCGCAAGTAGTGCCAATCCCATTGCAATTGTAATAGCTCTACCCGCCCTATTTGCCACTTAAAGCACTCCAGTGTGAAAACTTGAATGGTCTCCACTGATGGTATGCGATAATTCTCTAGAACAGCAATTCCATTTGAAGGATCATGATGGCTTTGAAGAGGCAAAAAGTGAGGTTCAAACGTTTTTCACTCTGCTTTCTACTTTTCCTATCAGGTGAATGCCTGGCGGAGACCGATGGCACCTATGATCCTAATCCCTTTCAGAAATCATATGTTCGACTGGAATTTGCTCAAAACTATCCGGAGGCATGGGCGCAATTAAGCCTAAGACCAGGAAACTTACAGCCGAACCTAAGCTACATCCATATCGTTAACTCCACTTGGATGATGGCCCTAGGTGGCGGCCTACGAACATTTGATCGAGTGAGCACGGAGGCGGTACAGGCACCAAGTCGGACTTTAGCAATTTTTTCGTTACACCATGAATCAGCGCGCGTCTTTCGCATTTCGCATCCCTTTTACGGATCACTGGGTGTTAAGATTTCATACTTGCTACCGTCACGTAGTGGCAAGCTGCCGCCTCTTCGCGATCCTATCTATCCAGCAGAAATCGGCGCGGGCATATTCGTTCAGCTCATCCATACGATAAGCCGCGACGTAATGATCAATCTACGAGTCGATAGATGGCGTGGTGTGAATAGTTCCAAGTTAGCAGGACTGGAAATAGCAGGGGGCTTAGCAATCAATACGAATTAGGGCAATTGCTGATATTGTTCGATTTCTGAGCTAGTACAACGCGCCATTCTTAACTGGGTTTTCCACCCAAAACGTTGGGTCGGCCATAATTTATTGATCCCAAACTCACGAATATAATGATCGGTTGCATCAGAATCTTCGAAGAATTTGCCACTTGAAAAAATATTCGCTGATACATGGGCAAATATTTTGTCCACGCGCGACGGCGCTTCCTCGCCTACTGTGGCCATAAAAAGATCATTGATCGGAGTGGCCGTGTAACAACGGGAAGCCACCTGGCAAAACCCGGCCGAGGCATCTCTGAGCTGCAAGGTTTTGACAAATTCGGCGAAGCGCTTATTTGTTTCGTCACCTGGTAGGTAGCCACCAACAACCACGCGCTTGGGACAAATTTGCTCCTTACGCATTTTGGCAAGAATACGCTCCTGAACGAATGTATACCATACATAGGCACCAGAATTTACCGGTGGCATCTGCACGTTAAAAACCACGACAGGCTGACTCTCAAACTCGAGAGTGGTAGTCATCAAGAACCCACCACTACCCATGGTCCACGTCTCTCCACGACCGTCAGTCTTAAGGGTAAACTTGAGTGGTGGACGGGCGGCTATTACCATGGACTCAGCTTCTTGGGTGTCTCCGTACTCACTAATCTGCTGTTGGCGCCATTCGTATTCAGACAACGAGCCGGCACCCAATATACGACTGTCAGACTCCGCTCCACTACCGATCCGTTCCATACTCTCCTGGAACATAACGATATCGGGCTGGGAATTACGCAAGTCACGATCAATCATTTCCAGCCTATCACGTCGCAGCACCCAGTCTCCTTTCCAGGGTCGCTTGACCAGCCGACTGGGAGTCCTCTGATTAAACAGAGACGCATTAAGAACTGTTAACGGTCTGCTATCGTAATTGGCAGGCCGACTGAAAATGTCAGTAATACATCCAAATGCGCCGCCAAAGACAGCGCATGCGATGAAGATCTTTAAGTGTTGCTTGATCCCTGTCAATTTAGCAGCCCAGGTAACGAGAAATCACTAATCTCTGGATTTCACTGGTCCCCTCGCCAATCCGCAGTAAAGCCGCATCACGGTAGAAACGTTCGATCGGATACTCTTTCATAAGGCCATAACCACCAAAGGTCTGCTGACCCTCGCGCGCACAATACTCCGCCACCTCAGAGCAATAGAGCTTGGCCATAGCGGCCAGCTTCTGAAACGGCTTATGATTTTGCTTGAGCCAGGCTGCTTTGTAGAGAAGACTCTCTGCCGCCTCGATTCGCGTGGCCATCTCTGCCAATTTGAAACCCACCGCCTGATGTTGAGCGATCGCCTTGCCGAAGGTACGACGCTCCTGGGCATACTTGAGTGTCATATCCAAGGCACCTTTGGCCAAACCGAGGCCCATAGCAGCGATGGATAGACGTCCGTTATCAAGAGTTTCCATCATGATCTTGAAACCCTGACCACGCGTGCCGAGCATATTCTTGGCGGGAACGCGCACGTTATCAAAGTAGAGTTCACCCGTATTTGACGCGCGCCACATCATCTTGCCATGCATAGCCCGTGCCGTTAAACCAGGTGTCCCAGCCGGTACTATTAAACAAGACAGCTCAGGCCGCCCATTGGCAAGGCGCCCAGTCACTGCCTGAACGGTAATGCCCTTTGTCATCGAGCTAGCGCTGTTTGTGATCCAAAGTTTACTACCGTTGATAACCCATTCTTGCCGCGTCTCGTCAAAGGTGGCCGTGGTCTTGCTAGCCTGAGCATCGCTTCCAGCCTCAGGCTCAGTTAGGCCAAAAGCCCAAAGACCCTCGCCGGTACATAAGCTGGGCAGATAGGTACGTTTTTGCTCCTCGTTCCCGTAATAATATAGCGGAGCAGCGCCTAAACTGTTGTGAGCGGCGATAGTCGCGGCCTGTGAACCGTCAATTCTGGCTAGTTCCTCGACCGCCACTACATAGGAAATATAGTCCATACCTTGCCCGCCGTACTCATGCGGCACAACGGTACCAAATAGGCCCAAAGCGCCCATCTGTTCTGTGAGCTCAAGCGAGAACTCTTCTTTTTCATCCAACTCCCTCGCCCTTGGTGCGATCTCATTTTCAGCAAATTTACGCACAGTATGGCGCATTAAACTCAGCTCTTCATTGTCCTCGAACTCA
Organism: Deltaproteobacteria bacterium; assembly: GCA_016874735.1. Taxonomy (NCBI): domain Bacteria; kingdom Pseudomonadati; phylum Myxococcota; class Myxococcia; species Deltaproteobacteria bacterium. Next base: position 182,997 of record VGTI01000001.1, on the reverse strand, counting down.
TAACTCATCACCATATCTCCAACTTGGAAAAAACCAATTTACGAAAATGCGCTTAACGATCACTCTTCTAGCGGTAGATCGCGGATGCGCCCCTCACGACCGGTCGCCCCCAGAAGTATTCCAAGATACGATTTATAACGCCACTTGGTCAGCTCACCAGCTTCTACTGCGGCACGAATTGCACAATCAGGTTCATCGAGGTGGCGACACTCTCTATATTTGCATTGCCCAAGATAAGGACGAAATTCAACAAAACAATGGCTGAGCTCGATAGGTCCTTTTTCTTCGAATGTGAAGCTACGGATTCCGGGCGTATCAATCACGTAGCCACCGCTACCCAACCTAATGAAGCTAGCAAAAGAAGTTGTATGACGGCCCTTATAAAAGATGTTGTCATCTTCTTCTACGACCTGCTCGATTTCCGGTCTAAATAAGTTCACTAGCGACGATTTACCTACACCGGAGTGACCAGACAATAGGGTGATCTTACCCTGCAAGTGTTCGCCAATGTCCTTGATTGTCGGATCTCTGTTAGCTGTGGTTGCATTCGCCTGGACCGAAAACACGGTGTAGCCGATACTCTTGTAAAGGTTCACCATAGCCTCCGCCTCGGCAATGTCCTCGGCCGAGCCCTCTTCCTGCAAAAGATCACTCTTATTCAGAACGATAATCGGCGTAATACCCTCGCACTCTGCCAACACCAAATAACGATCGATCAACCCCCACTTGACCTTGGGACTAAGGTAACTGGCGACGATGAGCAACTGATCCATGTTGGTAGCGAGTACGTGCTCTAAACCGGGCGTGTGTGGATCTAGTCGTGCTATTTTTGAGCGTCGAGGAGCCAAATGCTGAATCACACATTTAGGTAAATCTGCCTTGGTCTTTACGACATGCTCTCGATCCGGTGTACAGAGGACGTAGTCGCCTACAGCCACGAAATTACGCTCAGATCTTTCAGACACCAAATATTTGCGTGCAACTTCCGCTAACCATACGTCTCTTGTATCAATTTTACCGAGTTCAGTCTCTGTGGATACAAATGCATAGCGCTTATGGACTTCGACAACGCGAGCAGCGAATGCCCCACTTTCGCCGCCAACGTTCCAGTCAGTGGAGGGCTTTCCAAAAGTCTCACCTGGCTCAATGGCGTGAGTCTTTTTACGTGATTTTTTACGAATTTTGCCGATCTTTTCGAGACGATCGGTGTCCTTCAAATGCCATTTGGCCATCTTATACTCTTAATTCTTTTTCGGTGCGCTGACATTCATACGATAAATACTGTCGCGGATATCTGAGCTCAACATGAGCACAGCTTTACCTGCTAGCTCCGCCACCTTATTGCTTGCTCGCAAAACCCCCTCGGTTTCGGTTCCTAGGTAGCCTAGATCAACCAACTGATCGACAAGTTTGAGCAGGACTTTCTTGTCATAAAATTCTGCATCGACAAGACCGCTCAATATGGCGATTCTCTGGGCCATCAAAGTCACCTGATCAACGTAGTCATCCACCTTTACGGTTAGGCCGGCTTCGGCCCTCTTTGCCAATATCGCAAGCGCGATGGCATACCGCTCTAGTTGCTGCCCCAAGCAGCGGCCTAGTACCAGCAACGTCGTTAGGTCGCGACTTGTCACAGAGGGTCGCGATAATTCCCCATCGCCTAGCTGGACCAAAAGCCCTTGGTCGACCATCGTACTAATCACTGTGGTCACAGTGCGTTCTATCGCTTCCTGAGGCCAACGCAGAAAGAATTCCTGCTTGAGAATTGGGTAAAATTGTCCAACAGCAGTCACTAAAGTCTCAACGTCCAATTTGTCGTTGTACGCAAAAAAGGCGGCAATAAGAGAGGGTATCGCCAAGAGATGAAGTGTATTGTTGCGATAGTAGTTGAGTAGAATTGCGTCTTGCTCTTCGACAAAAATAACATCACCGCCCGGGTGTTGGAACCGCTGGACTTTGGCCACACTCATGGCAGCGAGGAGCTGCTCTCGGGCATCACCATCGGGTAGAGAGACATCTCGACTGTAAGGAGCTGCTCGCATGGATGCTGTAAACTTTTCCATCATGTAGAGGAGGTCTTCTTCTGCCATGGCCTTAGTTGGCGTCGATATCAAAATCAGCGCCAGAAGAGAAACCGGACTGACAATTGCCGCACCGTTAATCCGCGTCAAAACTTCAGTCGCCAGACTTTCAACCACCGGTGGCATCCAATCTGGTTTGTGATTGCTGGTGACAGCCTCACTATCCCAACCGGGATGTTTAATGTTTAAGTAGTCAGTTAAATAGATGGGCTCGGCAATACCAATGTAGGCCTTACCAAAATTAGTTTTCAGCACACGACGAGCTTTAATCAACTGCCCTGCTGATTCTTTCCGCTTTTTAGCGCCTCGCAGCTCGTGCTGGTATGTGCGAACTTCAACCACCTTGTCGTATCCGACGTAGATCGGCACGATAGCTATTGGACGCTCAGAGTTCCTGAGATAACTATGGACCACCATGGCAAGCATGCCAGTCTTTGCTGGTAACAGGCGCCCCGTACGGCTGCGTCCTCCTTCTGTATAAAACTTGAGTGAATACCCTCTTGTCAGCAGGTAATGGACATACTCGTTAAACACTACCGTGTAGAGACGATTACCATTGAAAGTGCGACGTATATAAAATGCGCCGGCTCGACGCAGGAAGCCGCCGACCGGCCAAAAGTTCAGATTAATCCCAGCAGCTGTATGCGGAGGCATGAGCCCCTGTTGATAAAGCGAGTAGGCGAGAAGTAGGTAGTCGAGATGACTCCTGTGAGCGGGGAGATAAACAAGCTCATGAGTTTGCTCAATCGCTCTGAGTCTCTCTGCGTGCTTAATGACGACGCCGTTGAATAAACGATTCCACACCCAGGTAAAGAATATAACTGCCAACCGGATGATGGGATAACTCTGCTCACAAGCTATTTCCATAATATAGCGGCGTGCTATCGCTTGCACCTTGACGGCTGGCACTTTTCTCTTGCGTGCCTCGTCCTCTATGACATCTCGGAGCGCCTTGCTCTGCAGCAAGATAGAGGCAACGCTATCACGGCTCGGTAGACTTGGGCCAAGCACCGTATTACGTTGTCGCCGAAAGTGCACACGCAGCACACGTCGTAGTTTTTTGGCAGTTTCTGCCACTCCCGCCTTTTCATCCACCAAGGCACGAAGGGAAATAGGTGCTCCAAGATTGACGTAATTGTTACGCCCTTGGGCGAATACGATAAAAAGCTTCTGGAGAATTCCAGCATGCTCAGCATCGAAAAATAGTAGACGCATGATGGACCGCTCTTCGCGTCCGGGATTGCGCCCCCAAAATACACAAACAGGAACAAGTTGAATTTCTAAGTCGGGATTTTCCTCTGCGAGTTTGACGAATTTGGCCAGTGGCGATGGCGGCTCCTTGCCGCTTTCTCTATCAACCTGCAGTAAACCAACTTTATTTAAATAAATATAGGTCGCGGGACCAAGTTTATGAATACCACTGCGAGTCGTCTCTGGCACAGGCAAGCCGTGTTGCTGGCACAGATCCTGGAGGACAAGCAAATCTGACAAAGACCGCGAAGGCAGCACGTAACACACCGGCACACCCGGCTTTAGCCCCAACTCTGTCGCCGGAGATTCCGGTGACAATTTGGTCTTAACCCAAAGGCTTTGGATTTTGCGTAACCACCAAAGTGGAAGAGCTGAGATAGCAGATTTATTTCCCACGTTGTTAATCCAGTTCAATATTGTCAATCAAACGCGTCGCACCCAGTTTTACCGCCACCAACAAAACAGCCGGCGCGTCCAAATCAGACTCAAAAACATTGAGATCACTGCGTTTCCTAATCTCAATATAGTCGAGCTGGAGTTCCTTATGAGACGCAATTTCCTCATGGCATGCAGCAAGCAGTTTAGTCGCTGATCTTTCGCCTGCATGAAAGAGCTGGCGTGTCGCCTGAAGTCCTCGGTGGATCGCGGCGGCGATAGGCCGTTCCTCTTGTGACAAAAAGCGATTGCGACTACTCATAGCTAGACCGTCAGGTTCGCGTAGCGTCTCACAACCAATGATCTTGGTTTCAAAATTGAGATCCTCAACCATTTGCTCTATCAAGCGCCATTGCTGGTAGTCTTTCTTGCCGAGGAATACGATGTCTGGCTTTACTAGATTGAACAACTTAAGAACGACGGTCAGCACTCCCTCGAAGTGGTGAGGTCGCGAAAGCCCCTCGAGCAGCCGCGCCATACTCTTGCCGTGTACAAAAGTCTGGAAACCCTGCGGATACATGGTCGTGTCATTGGGTAGAAATACGGCGTCCACGCCCTCACTCGCCAGCAATGTAAGATCCGCACTGATCGTGCGCGGATACTTGGAGAGGTCCTCATGAGGAGCGAACTGAGTGGGATTCACGAATATACTCACGAGGACCCTGTCGGCCTGAGCCCTAGCCGCCCGAACCAAACTAAGGTGGCCTGCATGAAGCGCCCCCATGGTGGGTACGAAAGCCACCTTGTGACCTTCGGTCGCCCAGGATTCACGCCGGGCCTTTAAATCTGCGATAGATATAAGTGTAGACGGTAGCATCGATCGTTCTCGTTGAAGTCCCGTAATTAAGCCGTTAATTGCCTGAAACAATCTAGTATCACTACAGCAGCCACCAGATTATGACAATCAGCGAAAGCCACGCAAATAGCCTCATCCACCCCGCGTAGGGTTCCTTATGGCCCAAAAATACTAAAACCCAACGGCCCGTTCAAATTTGAGCCGTTGGGATTCAGCGGGTAGTAAGTCAGGAGATCTTAAATCGCCCTCATGGCAATTTGGCCCATCATAGGCCCGCACGTGTCCTAGGGTACTGGCGCACCCATTCCATCCCCGTAGAAGCTCAGGTCGGTCAGACCCTCAAGCCCCATCCCACTATTCCCAGCGAGGTTTGCACCTTCATGATTATCTTCGGAGCCTGGGCGGGAAACTTTAGCGGGCCTGCCGTAAATCTAAAGGGCGCCGGCAAGCCGACGCCCCTCGGGAGTTCTTATTCTTTTAATTACATTGACTTAGATTGAGGCACTTGATTTTGAAAGCTGAGCCGACGCACGCGCCCTTTGTTGCCCAAAGTACCAAGCGCTTTGCCGTTGAAGCTAATTTGAACAGCAGCCGCGTCATAAATCAGCATGTCGGCCTTTTTGTTAAATCCAAACTTGTAGGTATCCGGCTGCAGTTCTTTAGTCACGGGCGGACCTTGATCCACATCCAGCCTAATCCGCACTGGCTCCGATACCGCTATGACCAGTTGTTGTTGACCTTCCACGTTGCTTGTCGGTCCCTTGGCAGATTCTTTCTCTTCAATCTTTACCGGTGCCGCAGCTTCGCTCATCGGTAGCTTCGGTATTTTTGGTTTCAGAGCGTCTCCGCCTGGTGCACTTGATGCAGCGCTGGCCTTAGTCACCGACGGCGCAGCATGCTTGGAAGCATCCGCAATATTTATGTTTTCCGCTTTAATTTTAGAGTCTTTTATCGCACTGGCCGAAGTCGTCACGGAAACGACACCGCCGGTTACAGCAGTCATTCCCGCCGAAGACGCCATGTCGACGCCGTTCAAACTCCCGTCAACTGGTCTCAAATCTAGCGGCTTGGCCTTAACATGGCTGGCAACGCTGTGAGAGCTAAGATTCCGCCACGCGTTCTGCACCAGTGAACGGCTTATGCCCAAATACCCAACGATTAGGACCGTAACAACCGGCAGGGCGATTTTGATAATCTCCCCGCGCTTGGCGAGGCTAGCCATCTGGGACACTAGGGGCTGCAGACGGTCAGAAAAATCTTTGGTCGGTTTATTTTTAATCTGCACCTTCAAGACTGAAGGGGGCGCCGTGAGCTCCCATACCATGGCAAATTCCTTCAGCCACGGCTCTGGATCGGCGCCAAAATTTTTTGCAATATTCTGAACGAAACCGCGCCCAAAGACGCGCCCGGGTAAGCGATCCATCGCTCCGGACTCAAGGGCCTCGATAAAAACCTGGCTGATGCGCGTGATCTCGGCCAAGGCTTCAACACTGACCCCCTGTTGCTCGCGCAGGTTCTTCAGCTTCTGTCCAAAAGCCTGCCGCTGCGACGCTAGATCCGTGTGAATGCTGTCCGTTATTTGCTGCTGTCCATCCTGGTCTGCACGCATGCCCTATCCTTCCGTCGAAGCCGCGCGATTATTCACTATCGGGTCGGCAATTTCCGCTGGCTCGGCATATCTGCTAAACTTGACAGTAGTGACGACGACCCTCCTAGACCTCTCCGCCCATCCGATCACGAGGTTAACTCATGTCTGGACAGCAAAGTTTTGGACCGAGCCTCACACTCCAAATCAAAGTCACTACGCTAGGTACCATTTTCAGTCTAATCTCCGCACTGTCTGGGTGTCAAACAGCCGGCACCGCGAAAGAGGCTGAGGACGCGGTCGTTGAGTCCCAACGCCAAATCGTCCGTGAGGCACTGGACTCGGGTAAACCCGAAGCCGCCCTCAGTAGCCTACGCTATCTTCTGAGGCAACACCCGGACGATCCAAGTATGCATAATTTGATGGGGCTAACCCAGCTATCCTTGAGGAATAACCCGCGAGCTATCAAAGAATTCCAAATTGCGTACAAGATCGATAAAAACGTCGCCACAGGCCTCAATCTTAGTTCGGCACTCATTAGTTCCGGCGACCTGAGTCGGGCTGTGAAGCTGCTAAATCAACTCATCATCGATGCAGAAAAACAAAATTACCCCTACCGCGAGCGCCTGTTTCACAATTTGGGATTTGCTTACTCCAAGGACCGCAAGTTTTCTCAAGCAGAAACATGGTTGAAACGAGCGCTGGATGAGAATCCAACTTTTTTCCTATCGCACTTGGAACTAGCTCACATTTACGAGAACTCAAATCGTCAAGCACTGGCAATTCAGTCGTATCAAAAGGCCGTCGACTACTGCCTGATCTGTTTCGAACCAGTGCAATCGCTCGCCAGTCTTTACGTCCGCAAAGGGCAAACGCTTGAAGCCCAGAAATTACTCATCAAATATGGTAAGACTGACGGCATCAATGCTGATGATAAAAGTAGGGCCAAGTCCCTCTACTCGCAGCTCACTGCAGGGGATACCAACGGAGCGGCCCGAGGCTGACGACAGCTTGGCACTTGGCAAAGACGGGCACCATGCGCTAACTTTTAAAAACCATCCCGAGTAGATTGCTAATTTTCGAGAGACAACTAGGGGGCAACCAGTTGCTTACACCTGCTCACACTAACTGGCTTAGCTCTTTGACTAAACTCGGTCTGCTAAACTTATGTTTGCATGCTGCTTCGCTGACAGCAGCGCCCGAGGCCGCACCAAGTATCAAGCTTGATAAGCGCTACCAACCTCTCGAAACATTAGCACGTGGGATGTTCTACCTAGAGACGATGTATGTTGACGAAGACAAGGTAAAGCTCGGCGAGATGAGCACCAACGCTCTGCGTGGCATCATAGAGAAACTAGATCCGCACACTGTGCTTTTACCGAAAAAGGCTTTCGAGCAACTCACAAGTGACACTCAAGGTAAGTTTGGCGGTGTCGGAATTATCGTTTCTCAGGAAAATCAGAAGCTGATCGTCGTATCTCCCATCGAGGACACACCAGCATTCACTGCCGGAGTTAAAGCCGGCGATGAGATCATCGCCGTGGATGGTAGGGAGCTCACTAAACTTAAAAATACTGATGCCGTTGAATTTATGCGCGGTGAGCCTGGCTCCGTACTGCGACTAACCATCCGCAGGGAGGGTGTCAAAGACCCACTAAACTTTGAATTAACTCGAGAGATCATCAAAGTTAAATCGGTGAGAGGAGAGGTGCTGGCCGATGGCATTCACTATGCAAGGATTGCAAGTTTTCAGGAGAATACCGGCGAGGAACTTACCAATTTTCTCGCAAGTCAGAAGAAATCTTTACGCGGACTTGTACTAGACCTTAGGGACAACCCAGGGGGCCTACTCGATCAGGCAGTCAGAGTTTGTGACCTGTTCATAGACAGTGGGGTTATAGTTTCCACTGTTGGACGCGATAGATCGCGGGTTGAAAGAGAATTCGCGTCAAAAAGGGGAGCTCATATAGGTTTTCCCCTTGTGGTGTTAGTTAATGGTGGTTCCGCCAGTGCCTCTGAAATTGTCGCCGGCGCCCTCCAGGACCATGAACGCGCAGTGATCATGGGAACGACGACCTTTGGTAAGGGCTCGGTTCAAACTCTGGTGTCACTGCCAGACGGCTCAGGACTAAAATTTACGGTGGCTCGCTACTATACGCCGAAGGATCGCTCAATTCAGGCCAAGGGCATCACACCGGATATCCTGGTTCCGACGCGTGCAAAAAAGGACAAATCCGTTACCACTGCCTCTGACTCCAGCGGCAACAAACAACGTAGAGAAAATGACGACGACGCCAGGAAAGAGTCCGACCTCGAGGGTCACATCACCAGTAACGATTTGAGCGACCTAGCCAAAGAGTCGGCCATCGCTACCCAGGTGAGTAAATGGCCGGAACCCCTGCGCTCGGACTACCAGCTCGTGACGGCATTCACTTACCTGAAGAGCTGGACACGATTCGAACAGCAGCGCTCCTCTGCGCGCCCCGAGGAGAAATTGCCGCCCAAGGTCATATTGGACGGATCCGACCAACAACCCTCGCGCTGAGACTATTTCAGCGGCTGTGAAAGGTCTCGTAGGAGCGAAAAGCAACCGTCCAATGCTCGTTTACCAAACCGGTAAGGACATTGCGACGTCGTGACTGACAAAAAGTCAGGTAATTCTGGAAGGCACGCTCATTATCGAAGCATTTGATGATATTCTTACAATGTCCGCAAACCATCATCGGGTTGTAGCGCACATGCTCCTGGATGGTCGCCATGCAGCATTCAGGGATGTTGTTTGCGATAGCCAGCGCTGGCGCGACCACCTGGTCATCGTCAGTACCGTGCTTTTGCGGTGTAGCGACTGCCCGTAGGCTATCGTCGACCATCGCGACTCCCTAAAAATATTTTACTTGAAATCTATAATTTTAATTGTAGAGCCTATTTGGTGCTATTGCAAGCGGCAGTGAATCTAGACCCTTGCGCGCGATAGCAGCATCCCGCTCAATATGTCAAGCAATACAGATGCCGTCTCCGCAAGTGTCGGCACCTTTTCTAGGCAGTTTGCCATAGACGTAACACCCCGATCTGGAATGCCGCAGGGTACAATTTTATCAAAAAGCTCAAGATTATTAGACACATTTAGCGCAATGCCATGGACACTAGTCCGGTCTTTGATCCGAATGCCGATGGCACATATCTTTTGATTTTTAACCCATACACCTGGGTTTATGGGGTCGGTTGCGGCGGAAATCCCGAATTGAGCCAAGGCCTCAATCACAGACTGCTCTAGGACTTCGACCCAGCTCCTAGGCGTCAATTTGAACGTGGCTAGACGGATGATCGGATACAGAACCAACTGCCCAGGCATGTGGGCCGTAACCTCGCCACCGCGATCTGTTTGGACTACATCAACCCCAAGATCTTTAAATGCCGATAGGGCTAGCTTAAGAAACTTGTGATCTGCATGTTTGCCCAAAGTCAGGACGGGATGGTGCTGCACGACAATGATCGTCGGGGGCGCTTGGCTGGTCGTGACCGCTTGATGCGTTAGCTCCTGCACCCGCAAAGCTTGCTCGTAATCTAGGGTGCCTACATAAAGAATACGCAGATAGTCTAAACGCTGGTCTGGCATAAAAATTCGAGCGCCTCAATGCGATCCATCGCCGCCTCGGGAGTTTCCCCCCAAGCATAAGTTCCGTGGCCACGCAGAACCAGGGCACCATAATTTAAGTTAGTAAGTGGCTGTAACGCAGCGACCATTTCACCAAGGGAGATCGTCGCCGGATTGGCTATAACAGGTATACCCACCGATTTCAAATGCGTGGGAGCACCTAGAGCCTTTTGCATCTCTGCTTCCTTAAACTCTAGAACTTCATGCATGACACTGCGTGCCACCGTAGCCGGAGGATGGGCGTGAACCACAGCGCGCGCCTCTGGCCTCAGCCCATAAATCGCCAAGTGAACTGCAGCCTCCAGAGAGGCCGCCGATGCGCCAGGCATGACACTAGAGCCAGTCGCTAGCCAAATAGGCACAAAATCGTCGGCTCCCAGTCTAGCTTTGCCGATACCAGTGCGGCTCACCCAGCAAAGACCGCGCGACCCTCGCAAGGAAAAGTTACCCGCGGTTCCCGGACACCACCCAAGCTCGTAACATTGCCGCCCTATAGAAGCTAGTGCCCGCAAGAGCACTCTTTCTAATGAGGTCGGACAGGGAAAAGGATTATGTGCCTCAGTCACGATTTGGTGAGGTTCCCGCATGGAAAAGGCTAGGGTCACCGGCGCCCAGTCGCACAATTTCTGGATGCCCTGAGGTTAGATCGATGATCGTCGATTCGAGTCCAGGGAGCTCTGCTCCAAGATCTAGAACCAGATCAATCGCATGCCCGTAGGATTCAAATACCTCGTAACCGAAGCGAGGCGGCTGTGGATCGGAGCTCATGGCAGATTTCAACTTAATCGGGGGTATCGAGGTGGTAGCTATGGGCTGGCCGAAACGCTCGATAATAGTGCGCAGCAAGTTACTGGTCGGAATACGAATACCGACGACGCGACGTTTATCCTTGAGCTGACGTGGCAGCTGCTTAGTCGCATTAAGCAACACGGTAAAAGGACCTGGCCACGCCTTTCGCAGCACTCGATACGCCGCGTTATCGATCACAGCATATTCCGCAGCCATAGAAATAGAACTGCACAGTAGGCTAAATGGCAACTCACGCGGGTGAGTTGGCTTTAGCATGTAAATTCTATCAAGAGCCTTTGCACTAGCTGCATCACACCCGAATGCCCAATTAAGATCATTAGGGTACGAGAGTACCCCTGAATCCGTCAGGACACGAACAGCCCGGCTGACATCACGCTCAGCTGGTGGGTCGTCATAAGTGTAAAGATGCATTCCCATGAATCACAACTTCTGGCTTCGGATAAGGCTAAAAAACTCATTCCTTGTCTCAAGATTTTGGAACGTCCCTCGCATCGAGCTCGTCAACGTGAACGAGTTTTGCTTCGTAACGCCCCTCATCATCATACACAAATGGTAGGCTTCCACCACTACGCCCACTCCCAGCGGCTTAAGATACTGCTCAATCGCCTCAGAGATCTGATGCGTCAGCCGTTCCTGTACCTGCAAGCGCCGCGAGAAAATATCGACGACCCGCGGTAGCTTGGAGAGCCCGACTACCTTGTCTCGTGGGATGTAGCCGACATGACACCGGCCGTAAAATGGCAGCATGTGATGCTCACACATGCTGTAGATCTCAATATCACGAACGACGACCATATCTTGGTAATCAACGTCGAATAGAGCTCCGGTCAGAACGCTCTCAACATCCTCTGTATACCCAGATGTGAGGAACTGCAGTGAGTCGATCACCCGACCCGGAGTCTTCAGCAACCCGTCGCGCTCTGGGTCCTCCCCCAGGGAGGTCAGAAGCTCTTTCAGTTTTTCACAGTGGTACTGGTAGCTCGCTTGTTCCATAATGCCGCCCTATCTGGATCCTGGAGGACCCTTTATAGGTGCCCAATCCAATGAAGGCAAGATTCAATAATTTCATGCCAATGCAAGGGAAATAAAATGCGACTTGTACTGCAAAGGGTCAGTCAAGCAAGCGTCGAGGTTCATGGCGAGATTATTGGCCGGATTGGCCATGGCTGGTTAGTGCTCATCGGTGTCCATCCTGGCGACGACGATGCGACGATCAACCATCTGCTCGACAAACTTTTGCATCTTCGTGCCTTCAACGACACCAATGGCAAGATGAATCTTAGTATCCGCGACGTCCAGGGGGAGCTACTTCTGGTCAGTCAGTTCACATTGTATGCTGACTGCCGTAAGGGGCGACGCCCCAGCTTTACTCAGGCTGCCGCGCCGGATCTTGCCAACAGGGTTTATTCAAACTTCGTTGCGGCTGCCAAGCAATCCGGCCTGCAAGTAGCAACCGGGCAGTTTGGGGCAGATATGAAGGTAGACCTTCGCAATGACGGTCCGGTTACCTTCGTCCTCAACTATCCAGAAGGCGATCTCTAGCCTTTTTGGCTGGCCAAATCGCTGTCTATGTTGGCGTCCTCTTCGATACCGATCTTCTGGTAGAAGAGTTCGTCTATGGTCTTTTTGATCAGTATCCAGAGTAGCTCGCGGTCATTACACCTAGCAAAAACCCCGATGGGGATCTGAAATCCACCCTTATCTTTGCGGCCGCCACCGTAGTACTTACCGCCCTCGTCGGCACCAAAAACGTCTTTTAGCCACTTATCAGGGTCAAGCGTGTGAGATTTGGTCCGAAGGGAGCCGTCTATGAACTGGTTACCAACCACTCCATAAACTACAACCGTGTCGATTCCCTCTCTATGAAGTAAGTAATCGGCGCACTGTCCGATTCCGTCCCGATCCTCGTCCCGCACAAAACCTACGCCCGAGAACATGAAAGTCCCGCGGATATCTTTCCTCTGGAGAGCAATCTGCGTGAGATCCATGGTCTTTGCTGGAATTGACTGGTGCGAAATGAGCGACAGCAAATCCTTATCCACAAACTGGGCGAAGTATTCGCTGGCTCGGTAATCGATTGGCTGTGCGTTAACAAAGTTATCAGTATCGCTGCGAATGCCGTGCATTAGAGCCGTGGCAATGCGACTTTCCTCAACAGAATTGCCACGGAAATTGATGGGGCCCTCGATCAGATACTCACCGTAGATTCCCGAGGTCGAACCAGACGACTCGCGAATATCGACAAATTCACCCTCAACGGTGCCGAGAGTCTTGTGGTGATCAACAAATGCTAGCAGCTTACAATCTGCCGGCAGTTTGATTGGCAAATCGGGATTTTGCGAATCATTGACGGCAAAATAGTCGAATCCGGACACATCAAAATTGTTCTCGTATTCGATCATGTCCAGATCGAGCTTTTTGACCAATGCCCGGTTCTCGTGGTGCGAAATAGCCTCGAAATGGATGATGGTGGTATTAATGTCATAGTGACGTGCCAACCACTGGAGACATAAAGAAGTCCCAATATTGTCTGGGTCAGGATAGCCCTTGATACAGATCAGCAGCTTTTTGCCCCGCGCCTTGGCCAAGGCCTGATGAAGCCGGTAGGCTGGGGTGTTTTGTAGGTCGAATTCCTCACCTGAGTCATTTTGCTGTATCGGCTGCTGCTGTTTTATTTGCATGGCTGGATTGGGCTGCGGTGACCGACTCATACCCCGCATGGGAGCATTCGTGGCGGGATTAGGCCTTGCCGCTGGTGACGATGCGGTGGCCTTGACCGAGGCTTTCACCGTCGGACTCATTGGCTTTGATTTATTGTCGTTCTTAGACTTCAATTCTTTGTCACCCCGTGAAGGAATTGGATACCCCGACTCCCAGGTAGGCTGTCGGTCGATCTGACGCCTGACCTTAATTTTATCATATGTAGAACGACTGGCCATTTTTTGGCAGCCTCGCAAATATTAGCCCATTGCATCTCGACTACCGGAAGATGCTGATGATGGCCCGTACTAAAAGACCCGTAGCGCCTAAAAAAACCGAAGTTGTCCCAATTTGCAGGCCAAACCGCATCCAGCCTTGCACCGGCACCCCTAATAGGGCGTCAATTAACCAGAAATTGCCCATTACTATCAAAATGATGAACCCAATGGCCGCCATGCGCGATGGGATCGACTGCTGCCATTGACGCCCAGCAGCGGAGGAGGCATTCAACCCGCCGTCATTGTGCTCAAATGCCTGTGGCGCCACTGAGCAACCTGGGATGCGCTGATCGTAATCCATTTACCCTGCCCGAGATCGGGTGTATCCGCAAAAAACTGCTCCGGCGGAAGCTCCTCTGCCATCAAATGCCAGAGTCGCACGCTTCCCTGGTGACCTATCACGCCAACATCGGACTCGTCATCCTGATAAGAGAGGATGTCCAAAGCCAGAGCCGATACCCTCTCGCACATGTCGCGAAAGGACTCACCCTCTGGAAAGGTGAGCCGCAGTGGGTCCGTCAGGGCTAGCTCGTACTGCCTTTGAAATTCATCTGGCAGTTCCTCCCACGTGAGATTCTCGTAGACTCCGAAATTGATCTCTCGCAGCTTATCCGCGATCCTCAGGATCGGTACCTGCGTGCCTGCTGTCAAAACCTCAAAGGTCTCGATAGCGCGCCGCCGGTCGGAAACATACCAGATAGCGGGTAGCTTACGCACCTCGCGACTCAATTCAACCCGACGCGCCATTACCTGCGCTCGCCCATCCTCGGACAACGGGGGATCAGTCCACCCACAGAAGCGGTCGGCAGCTCCCCTGGTCGATCGTCCGCTCATGATTGTGAAACAATGGCGACTACTCATCGATTTCATTTAGGACCATCCCCTGCAAAAAGCGTGGGCCTCAAACCGTGAGCCCCAAATGCATTCACCGGACGATTGACTACAATGCGCTTTTGCCAGAAAATTTCAATAACTTTGCGAAACAATGAGGGTTTATCATGAGAGCTGTCGTTACCAAGCTGGCTATCCTTACCGCCGTCTTCGTGGTCTCGCAATCGGCTTTATGCGACACCATAAAAGTCGGCGAAAAACCGGAGACGGTGCTCTTCAGCAATGAAGTAGGCGCCCGGGTCGATGGCTCCCCCTGGTCCACCGAGTCGATAAAAGATCGCCTCTGGCTTCTTTTTTACGTTGCACCCAGCCGTCGCGACGACAATGAGGCCCTAAAAGAGGCTCTCAAGGCGGAAAATTTTCCAGACGAAAAGCTCGGTAGTATTGCCATCATCAACATGGCAAGTACCTGGGTACCTAATATAATCCTAGAATCTGCGCTCAAGAAAAATCAGGAACGCTATCCAAGAACCACTTACGTCAAGGATTTCCAGAAGACTCTAGTCAATAAATGGAAGTTAAAAGATGACAGCTTCGAGGTCGTGCTCTTTGACCGCGGCGGCAAAGTGCTGCTCTATCGTAGTGGGGATTTTAGCCCTGACCAGATCAAAGAGACCATCGACTTGATCAAACGTAATCTCTCAACTTGATCCCAGCTATTTGCCGGTGATTAGGGACTTGGTCCCCCCGGCAAAGCGTCCCAAGACGCGAAATAGCGCGGTCGAAAGCTCAAGCATGGCCACCATGACTACCCCAAGTAAGGTCCAAAGCCCTACGACGGGAAGTAGGGCCAAGCCAATGACCGTCAGCCGCGGATCACGGCCAGTGATATCGTTGCGTCGCCATTTGGCGAAGCCGCTCTCACGCTCGATGCGGCGCTCTTGGTCGCGTGATTTTTCACGCTTAGATTTCAATTCATCATTAGTGACAATAACTTGCGACAAGTAAGCCTCCTAAGGCCGAGCTCAGTACCATCCTAAATACTATCTACTGTAGCAATTTTGACAAGGCGATAGATGACTAAAGCGTTCAAACCTAATTCATCCTCTCAATCCTAATGAGGCCGTTCTTGTCTAGGACTAAGCGATAATATTCCAGACCTTGGTGCGACCTCTCGCCTTTATCCGTTAAGCGCCAGTAGCTTAAAATCATATCTAGATAGTACACCTTCGGAAATCGCACTGCTTCGACTTCACCGTCCTCTGTGACCAGATCGACCATACGGCGCGGCTCTCCGAGTTTCGATAGGCAGGCGTCAATATTCAATCGGGAAATGTCATGAACCGCGCGGAGCGGATAGCGATTCAGAATCATCAGCTTGCCGCTGAGCTTGATCGACTTTGAATAATGCAAAATACGCGTGATACCACCGGCGCCATAGACTTCTGACTCAGGCGTGTTGTCCCTCAACTCAACAATCCTGGGTGGCAAGTCCTCGGGCTTGATGAAACGAGCAAATTCTTTGACATCGCCGACCGGGGTTGGCTTGCCAAATCTGTTTTTATAATAAATGCGCTCGCTGTGATCCGGCACCCTTCTGATGACACCACCGCCAAAATAACTGCGCCCTACTTCCTTAATGCGATCCTTGATGATGTACGCCAGAATACCTGCAGAGAGAAACACTAAGCCTGAAAGTCCAAGCCCATCAGCCAAGTCCTTCTCTTGGGCAATCCGCAGAATAATCACAAATTGAGCAACAAGAGCCCAAGTTGCCGCAAGACCTGCAGCAATCATAGCCCCCAACTGTCTTTGTACTGCAAAAAGCGGCACTGTTCTGATCTCTAAGAACAGCACTTCCCAAATATGCCTTTTCAGCTCACCGCGTCGATGAATGAATTTTTCTTTCTGAGCATTAGTGCTAGTTGGACTCGGCATCATGAACCCGGAGGTTCGGGCTCTGCCATCATGGACCGACAGCACTGCCATGATGGCTTCCCTCAGCTCGTCTATGGCGACATCGGAAAACTTTGTGTTTAACCTCTGACAGAATTGCAAAAGATAGGAGGCCCCGTCTCGTAGGCGGTAGTAACAATACTCCTCGACTATTTGCATCTCATCAAGCAAGGGTCGCACGCTGCCTACTGACAGAGTCTTGGCAACATCACGCAATCCCCAAAACTCCCGCAATGTCTGATCGGCCCGCTCAACCATACGTCTTAATTTCAGACAAACACTGACAATTTCTTCTTGTTTAGCCTCGGCACCCAATGCCACGAGTTTCTTTACTCGTTTACGGTTCCTATCAATACTGCGAAAATATGTCCCAATATAGGCACACGCAAATAGCCGCACCTCATCGATCGCATTTTGAATTGGCTCCGGTTCACGCTCAGTTTCACTAGCTTCTAAATACTCACGCAGGAACACTAATGGCGATGCTTCAAGATTTTTGCCACCAACCATGGTTTTAAAACCCATTTTGGGTTCGCGAAATCGAAGCATAGGTCGCACGTCAGCGTAGAATCGCTCTTTGGGGTACGTATGCTCGTTGATACCAAACTGACGTGGGTAAAATAGATAGGTATCAACTTGATACCCTACAGACGCTGGTATCTTGGTCGGACGCCAATGGGGGAGCGGTAATGCAAATGAGGACGAATCGACACGAACAGTACGTTTTGTGATTTCTGTGTTAGGCAACTTCCTCTTATATTTACGCGACATCAAAAGCAGATAGTCAAAAACTGTCTCGAGCTGCGTGCGATCATGAAGGACAACCGAGGATTTAATAAATCGCTTGGATGACTTCCTGGACTTGCTCTCAGATGCACCAGCTGTAAACGTCATCGAGGCTCCAATTTATTAGCAGCAAGCGCGTCTAGGTGAACCTTACCCTTGGAGGTTAACATGCGTCCTCGTGGTCCACGTGCCAGAAAACCACTGTAAACGAGATACGGTTCATAAACTTCTTCGAGCGTTGCTCGGTCCTCATTCAAGGTAGCCGCCAAGGCCTCAATGCCCACAGGTCCTCCTTGGTATTGCTCCGCTACAGTTGAGAGTATCTGCCGATCGATACGCTCGAGACCGAATGAATCGATGCCTTGACGCTGCAAAACCTTATCGGCCAACTCAGCATCGACATGGCGTTTATCAAATCCAAAGGCAAAGTCCCACACACGCTTCAAAAGGCGATTGGCAATCCTAGGGGTTCCCCGCGCACGGCTAGCAATCTCACGCGCTCCTTCGCGAGATACCTCGATACCTAGTATTGCCGCGCTGCGGCGCAGAATGGCACATAAAGCCTCAATATCATAAAACTCAAGACGCTCCTGGATACCAAAGCGATCTAATAAAGGCTTAGACAAGAGAGCGAGTCGCGTCGTCGCACCAACTAGCGTGAACTCGGGCAGCGGAATCCGCATGGCTCTGGCCGCCGGACCTTGCCCCACAATGATATCCAATTGAAAGTCCTCCATCGCTGAGTAGAGAACTTCCTCGACTTTAATGGAAAGTCGATGGATCTCATCGACAAAAAGAACACTGCCTGGTGTGAGACCGGTCAATATTCCGGCTAAATCCCCGGGACGCTCAATTGCAGGACCGCGTGTCTCAAAAAAAGGGGCGTTTAGCTCATTCGCGATAATCCTAGCCAGCGTGGTTTTGCCCAGCCCCGGTGGACCATGCAAGATGACGTGATCTAAACTGGCCGCGCGTTGCATGGCCGATTTGACATAGATCTTGAGATTATCCTTTACCTGATTTTGACCAAGGTAATCATCGAAGGACAGGGGACGAAGCTCAGGCCGACTCGCCTCTAAGACATCGTCATCAATACCCACTTCCCCGCCCACGATACGTTCAACTTTAATGCTAGTGCGACCACTCGTCCCAACACTGGACTCATCTGGGCGCTGATTTTTTATATCCGTCATTTAAAATAGTTCCTCTCCCCGACCGATCGCACTGGGGCTGGCTGAGGCTAAATCTGCCAACGCAGATTTGAGCAGAGTAGCTAGGTCAGTGGCTGGCGGATCTCGCTCCAGTTTGCGCACGATGGGTTGAATCTCCTTGTCCTTGTACCCAAAATTTTCCAACGCTGAACGTAAATCCCTAATTGTGTCAGCAGCTAGGCGTGATGAGCGTGCATCAAAAAGAGGGGCAGTCGCCGGAGACCGCGTCTTGCCTGTTTGCTGCGTCAGACAGAACGCGGAAATTTTTGCAACTTTGGGCTTGAGCTCTAGGATAATTTTCTTGGATTGGCGTGGACCAATACCAGGCACCTCTTCAAGTATGGAGGCATCATCCTCCTCAACCGCCCGGACCAAATCACTTGCCGAAATAGTCGCGAGTATAGCCATGGCAACCTTTGGCCCAACACCACTTACACTGAGTAGCTGACTAAAAAGCTGACGTTCCGATAACTCTGGAAAACCAAAAAGCCTCAGGCTGTCCTCTCTCACATGAGTATAAATCCAGAGTAATGCCGCCGTGTCCTCATGTAACTGCGCGGCTGTAGCGTCCGTTACCTCAACTCCATAACCCACTCCGTTTACGTCAATGATAACGGTACTACCCTGCTTCATTACACATTGGCCAAATACTCGCTCGATCATGTGCGCCTCTTAAATTCTTGCCTCAGCTCCTCAATAACAAGGAGCGAGGCGGTATGCTCACCAGTCGATTGCTTGATACTTACTTCTAGACGATCGAGCATGGCTAGACGCGCCTCCTCCGCAGCCACGAGGGCATGCATCAATGAGTTGTAATTACGCGCCAAATACTGCAGGTCGTCAGACTCACGAAATTTCACACCCTTAAACGAGCCACCTAGCTCAACATGACGCATGTGACGGACCAAGCTAAATATAGGCCCCGCAATGCGGTGAGTCACATGCACACCTAACCAGGTAATAATCGCAATATTTGCGCCAATCGCAGTCAAAATTGCTGCTAAAAACGGCAGTGGCAAGAAAACAGGGAACCGAATGATACGAAATTGCACCAATGGATATAGGACTAGAATCAGCGTAAGGCACGTTGAGGCAATACCAACAATCACAGCAAGTCGCACGTATCGAAGCTGAAAATCGCGATTAACCAAAAAAATTTGCTTACGGGCTTTTTTATCCATAACGCCAATTATAGAGCGTAATATAACTTGCTGTCAGCCTCTATACCCATTGAAAGCAAAAAGTCACCGCTTGCACCTTAGGTACAAACAGTGACTTAGCTGCGTTCAAGCGTAATTATGCCTTCAGTGCTGCAACCTTATCCAGACGTTCCCAAGGGAACTCGTCGCGACCGAAATGACCGTACGACGCAGTTGGACGGTAAATAGGACGCAGCAGATCAAATTGATTCACGATCTCATGGGGCTTCAACCGGAAAACACTGCGCACTTTAGACTCAAGCTCTTTTAGCGTAAGTTTAGATGTCCCGTAGGTCTCGACAAAGACACTGACCGGCTCAGCGACCCCAATAGCGTAGGCAAGCTGCACCAGGGCCTTCTTAGCCAAACCAGCTGCCACTAAGTTCTTAGCAATGTAACGACCCATGTAAGCCGCAGACCGATCGACCTTTGATGGATCCTTACCCGAGAACGCGCCACCGCCGTGAGCACCGTGACCACCGTAGGTGTCAACGATGATCTTACGACCGGTCAATCCACAATCACCTTGTGGTCCACCGATGACAAAGCGGCCCGTGGGGTTGATCAGATAACGGGTATTCTTCAGAAGCTCAGCCGGAATGGTGCGCTTGATCACTTCTTCAATGACGTAAGACTCGAGCTCTTTCGGAGCTACTTCAGGCGTGTGCTGGGTAGAAATTACTACCGTGTCAACGCGCGTCAGTTGTCCTGCTTTGTACTCGACGGTGACTTGACTCTTAGCGTCAGGCCGCAGAAAATCGACGTGCTTTTGACGGCGCAAGTCCGATAACTTACGTAGCAATTTATGCGCATAGCTAATCGTCGCCGGCATAAACTCGGTGGTCTCGTCACAAGCATAACCAAACATCATCCCTTGATCGCCAGCGCCCTGCTCTTTGTCAGCAGTAGCTGTCACGCCCTGCGAGATGTCCGGTGATTGTTGCTCAATCGCCGTGAGGACGCCGCAGCTATTAGCATCAAAACCTAGCTTCCCGTCATTGTAACCAATCCAATCGATCACTTCGCGGGCAACTTTTGCATAATCGACCACAGCTTTAGTCGTGACTTCGCCAGCGATGACGACCAGGCCGGTTTTACACAAGGTCTCCACCGCAACACGGGAGTGTTTGTCCTGGGCCAAAAGAGCGTCAAGAATAGCATCGCTAATCTGGTCGCTAACTTTATCAGGATGGCCCTCGCTCACTGATTCAGAAGTAAACAGGTAGTCAGAATTTCCCTGGCTCATCAAAGTCCCCTCTTCATTACAAGTTCCACTGATCCAGATTCATGACGTCGGACACATCCCACGCCAAAAGCAATTCCACCTTCATCCACTAGAAGCACCGCATCGCGAGCGCTGTCCTTATTCACATCGAGAGATTCTTCAAACTGATTATGGTCCAGAACTAACTTTTGCCCATTTTTCAGTCTGCCGCCTAATGTAGGTGTTGAACAACGCCATACAGATAGATTCAACTTAATCTTCGAGATCGGCACAACTAGATCAGAGAACTTTGTGAGGTCTGCGTCAATCGATTCTGGCGAGAGACTATCTTCAATCGCAATGCCCGCCGCCTGTGTGCGGACGAGGCGCGTTAGCGTTGCGCAGCTATCGACTGCATACGCTAAATCCCTGACTAGTGACCTGACATAAGTTCCCTTTGAACACGTGATCCTGAAGGTACCAGATCCCGGTTTGAAACGCAGCATCTCAAAATTAGTTACCGTGACGCGGCGCTTAAGCTCAGCAAGAGGCACGACTGAGGCTGCAGCACCACTCTTACCCTTGCCACGGACATAGTCGTACAGGGGCTTACCTTGGTATTTCACCGCAGAATATATGGGTGGAACTTGTTCAATTTCACCCAGGAACGATTTGATGGCTCGCTCAAGCGCCGGGGCAGAAATATGATCCCACTCTGACTCAGCCACTATTTGCCCGTCCTGATCGAGGGTATCTGTCTCGATACCGAAGGCCACATCAAACTCGTAGCTCTTGGGCATCTCGAGCAAAAAGTCCTGTAGCCGTGTGGCACGCCCCAAAAGTACAGGCAAAACCCCTGCCGCCGCCGGATCCAACGTCCCTACATGACCTAGTTTGACTTTGCCAATACGGCGCATGAGCCAACGGGAAACATCTTTAGACACCATGCCTGCGGGCTTGTTGACGGCAAGGAGCCCATCTATTTGCTGTGAGTTTTGCACTTAGGACTGTTCCGACAGCAGGTTGGCCTAAATTTGGGCCAATAAACTTTCGATTTTGGAGCCGCGCTCGATACTCTCATCATAGAAGAAGCGCAAATTCGGCACCCGACGGATATCGAAAGCATCTGCCAAAACCCGACGCAAGAACCCTGTCGCACTCTTCAATCCCGCTGCAGCGTCGGGAGCAGTGCGCTCTGGACCCTCGCCGTAGATCCGGAAGTAGACAGTAGCTAACTGCAAATCTGCCGATAGCTTAACTGCAGTGATAGTGACACCGGCTACACGGGGATCACTTAGCTGCCCACCGGTGAAGGTGGCAGCTAAGACATCTCTCATTTCATCGGCTAATCTGGCTTGACGTAGACCCATAATAAATGACCCTTAACTAACTATAATGTGGCCGACGTTTCTTCGAGGATATAGGCCTCGATGATGTCGCCCTCTTTGAGGTCGTTGTAGCCGTCAATACCAATACCGCATTCGTAACCCTGAACAACTTCCTTGACGTCATCCTTAAATCGACGCAACGACCCGAGCTTACCGGAGTAAATTACGATATCGTTACGTATCAAGCGGCAGAATGAAGTCCGCGTGATCTTACCTTCGAGAACCGCCGATCCACCGATCATGCCGATTTTAGGGACACTAATAGGCTTGCGCACTTCAGCTCGACCCAGCACATGCTCACTGACGATTGGAGGCAATTTCCCAACCATCAAGGCTTTCACAGCATCAACAATCTCATAGATGATACTGAAGTACCTGATAGGTACGCCTGCTTGTTCCGCAGTCTCATCAAGTCCACGGGCAGCCCTGACGCTGAAGGCAACCACTACGGCACCCGAGGCTTGCGCCAGCGAAACATCCGACTCATTCACACCACCTACGGCACTGTGAACGATCCTGTTACGCACTCTGTCGGTGTTAAGCTTCAGTATAGAGTCAACAATCGCTTCGACCGAGCCTTGGGTATCGGCCTTGACGATGATTGGCACCTCTGGGATCTCCTCATTCTTAACTTTAGCGAGGAGATCTGCCAAGCTAGCTGCACTCGATTTCGTAGCCTGAGCATTGCGAGCTTGCTCTGTGCGGAAAGCTGCAACTTCTCTGGCAGTTTTTTCATCGTTTACAATATTGAACTGATCACCAGCCCGCGGAACACCCGACAAACCAATAATCTCGACGGGCTCTGATGGACCTGCCGCTGCTACATCGCGATTGCGATGGTCATGCATAGCACGAACGCGGCCGTATTCCGTGCCAGCAACGATATAGTCACCAGGGCGTAAGGTGCCGCTTTGCACCATGACTGTGGCGACTGGCCCTCTGCCTTTGTCGAGATGGGCTTCAATCACCACACCCTCGGCTTGCCCATTCGCGCTCGCTTTCAGATCTAAAACCTCAGCTTGCAGAAGGATCGCCTCGAGTAACTCGTCAATACCCTTGCGTTGCAAGGCAGAAGTCTTAATGAACTGAGTCTCACCGCCCCACTCTTCGGCCTGAACACCGTGCTCCGTAAGTTCGGTGTACACACGGTCCAAATTGATATTTGGCTTATCGATCTTGTTGACCGCAACAATCAAAGGAACATTTGCAGCTTTCGCGTGATTAATCGCCTCAATGGTCTGGGGCATCACTCCGTCGTCTGCAGCAACTACCAGAACGACGATATCCGTCACTTTAGCACCGCGTGCTCTCATGGCCGAGAATGCCTCGTGACCAGGAGTGTCAAGGAAGGCAATCTTTTCCCCGTTATGTTCCACGGAGTAAGCACCAATGTGCTGTGTGATCCCACCGGCTTCACCACCAGCCACATCAGCAGAACGAATAGCATCCAGAATTGAGGTCTTTCCGTGGTCAACGTGACCCATCACCGTGACGATTGGTGAGCGGGACTCGAGATCAGTGACCTCAGCTTTCTTCAGAATGTCATCGACAGTCTGAATATTGCTCTTAACTTCGAACTGATACTCGCTTGCAAGTAGCGTGGCTGTATCGAAATCTACCGGTTGATTGATTGTTGCCATCACACCCTGAGTCATCAATTTTTTGATGAGATCAGAACTCTTGATAGCTAGCTGCTTGGCTAATTCACCAACGGTGATTGACTCGCCCATGTTGACCACCCGATAGGATGCCCGCGGGGTTGTAATCGCCGTCTTTTTAAGATCCTTACGACGCTTGATGTCTCGCTTACTACGCGGTGACATCGGGGTATAGACCGTGCGCCCTGAAAAGTCCGCCTGCTGGACCTCTTCGTCAGAAGTCAGAATTTCGGCTTGCTGCAGCAATAGCCGCGTGTTTATCGCGCCTTGATTACGGCGCGCCTTCGCAGCCGCCTTACGACGCAGCTGCTCCTCGTCGTCCAAGGTCTTCTTATCTTTGACTACGTTACCGCGTCGCGCACCCCATTCGTCGACATCAGATGCTGTTTGAGGAGCACCAGGTGTACCACCTGCGGCCTGCTGCGCAGGAGCTGGCGCCGCTGCATCACTACTGATGCGATTGGAAAGTAAACCCAAACCCGTGACACGGGTACCGCGATGGTCTTCCTTCCGTCCAGTTTGACGGCTGCGATTCGCACTTTCTAGCTTTTCGACTTCTTCGGGTGTAGCCCGGCGTACAATCGTGGCGCCACCAACTTCGCGCCTGCGTTTGGCGACATCAGTCGCAGTATCTACCGGTGGGGGAGCCGTTGGTGCAGCAACAGGAGCCGGCGCGACAGGGACAACCTCGGGCACTACTTCCTGCGGCACTGATTCTTTCGTAACAGTCTTAGGTTCTTCAACGTGCCTACTTACCGGGGCCGGCGCTGATGGGACCGGATGTGCTGCGCTATCAAACTCTGCTGCGGGTTCAACTTTAGCTGGCGTCGGCGGTCTGGTAACGACTTGGGCAACCGGCGATGGTATCGACGCGGCTACTTGCTCTACCACTTTCTTGACCGGCTCCGCGGATGCCACGACTACCTTTGCCGGCTCGCCCAAAGTCGGCTTAGGTTGTGGCTCGCGCGCTTCTTCAGCGACAACTGCGGTCGCTACGACGGGAGCCACTGCGACCGTTGGGGCCTCCTCGGTCTCTACCTGCGCCGATTCTAGAGACTCGGCGTCTTCTTTAGATGCAGCACGGCGACGTATCACCACACGCGGCTTACCACTAGCATCGCTAGAAACTGCCGCACTACCTCCAGCTGACGTTCCAGCTGACGCGACTGGGGCACCCAAGGCCCCCCTCAGCTCGGTAACCTGCTGATCGGTAAGTGTGCTCTGATGACTTATGATTTTCGCGCCCATGGCCTTGAGCTTAGCCATTAAGACCTTCGACTCAACATTCAACTCTTTGGCAAGCTCATGTACCCGCAGTTTTGACATCTACACATTTCCTTTATGTCCGTTGACCTAAGGTCCGGACTTTCAACTCAAATCACTCATCTTCAGAGCCATCTACCAGCTCAGACTGCAAATACTTGTCAGCAGCAATCTGAACTGTGCGCGCGATACCGATAGAAAGGCCGGTCTTTTGCGCTACCTCTTCCGCCGAGTCAGCAATGATATCTCCGATGGTTCCGTACCCGGCATCAGCTAGGGCATGAGCCGTTGCTTCGCCGACACCAATGAGACGTTGGAACAACTTGAGGCGATCCCCCCGAGCACTGTCAACTTCCACTTCCTTGGTCTGCACTGGAGCTTTGGTAGGCTCGGCGGCAGCATGAGCCAGCAGCTCGGATTCCTCGTCGTGTTCGTCCCTAACTGGAACGATCTCACGACCAGACTCCCTAGCTATTCTGGTTGCCTCTTCGATCACTTTGTCCGCATCTGCCTCCTCCATATTGAGGAGACGCTGCAGCGTCCTGGAGCTCAAAGCAGCAACATCAGCGGGCGACTTAACTCCCTCGTTCACAAGAATTTCCGCCCTCATAGGGCCGATCCCTGCAATGTTCGCCACAGATATCTTGGCACCCACGAGCTCTTGCTCCAGCTTGCCTTCGCTCTTGATATCAAGGCGCCACCCGGTCAACTGCGCTGCCAAGCGCACGTTTTGGCCGCGCTTACCAATGGCAAGTGACAGCTGGTCATCAGCAACGATGACTTCCATACTGTGATTTGCCTCATCGACGATTACTTTGCTGACGACAGCTGGCGCCAGGGCATTACACACAAGACGAGCTGGGTCTTTGTCCCAAGGTACGATGTCGATTTTCTCACCGTTGAGCTCCTGCACGACCGCTTGAACACGGGCGCCCTTCATACCGACACACGCTCCCACAGGGTCCACCGATGGATCGCGAGAGTAAACGGCAATTTTGGAGCGGTGACCTGGGTCACGCGCCGCACTCTCAATAGTCACGATACCGTCATAAATCTCGGTAACATGCTGCTCAAAAAGCCTGACCAAGAAGCCTGGATGAGCCCTGGACATAACGATCTGCGGCCCACGCGACGATCTCTTGACCTCGAGGACGTACCCTGTGATGCGATCCTTGACGCGGTAGCGTTCAGTTGGCATTTGCTCACGATAGGGAATGACGGCCTCAGTACGACCGAGATCCACGATGATGTCATGTCGCTCAAAGCGCCGCACATGCCCACTAAGAATTTCGCCCGTACGGTCTTTGAACTCGTCGTAAATCTGAGCGCGCTCAGCATCGCGCACTTTTTGTACAATAATCTGTTTTGCGGATTGAGCGGCAATCCGCCCGAAACTTGCCGTATCGATCTTGATTCCAAGCGCATCGCCAACCCCGGCCTCTGGATCCAGGCGGTGAGCCTCAGGCACCGAGATCTCGCGCACTTTATCTTCAACATCTTGGACTACGGTACGAAATTGAAAGAGTTCGATTTCGTTACTATCCTCGTTGTAGTGAGCCTCTAAATCGGCAGTCGCACCGTAATCCCGCCGCGCAGCGTGCAATACAGCCTGCTCCAGCGCGTCGATGATAACGGCTTTGTCCAAATTCTTATCGCGACTTACCACATTGATTACTCGGGTAAGATCGCTATCTAACTCGTTTGCTTCTGTCACTGCGGCCATGCTGTTCGATCCTTCCTCACTTATTCAACCAACGAGCGGTCTGATTAACTATCGCCCCAGTCATATAGCAGACTGGCACGCTGCAACAATTCCAGGGAGAAAGACCAATCTCCCTGCTCAGTTTGCATGGTTACCAACCCACCGTTATCGTCTCTCACCTCAGCCAGGATACCCTTACCCTGCCTGCGTTCGTTACACTTCTCTCTCAGCTTAACCTCAGCCCTACGCCCTAAATTTGCGCGGAAATGCTCAACGCGCCGCAGAGGCCTCTCCACCCCTGGCGAACTAACCTCGAGGACGTAATGACCAGGCACCATATCGTCTAAGGCTGCGCATTCGTGGAGCAAACGCGTTGCACTCACGCAACCATCTAAATTCATTCCGATTTCGTCGGACGCGCGCTCGACAAACAGGCGCAGGATCCGCTCGTGACCAAGCCATTCCGCCTCAATGCAATCAAACCCAGACGGATTCAATTGCCCGTTGACTAATGTAATGACGTTGTCGAGTTTGATGCGATCCACGCTCTACCTTGTCCTAGCCACGCACGATTGAGAAAGACCAAACAAAAAAGGCCAGATGCAATCCAATAACCAAATGGAAATCAGACGCCTGGGCCTGCAGGTCAGTGAATTCTCAGGGAAATTCACTTTAGATACAAGCACACTGAGGAACGTCATCGTGGTATCATAAAAAAACATAGATTTCAACTAAAGATATTTCTAAGCCCCGCCGAAACTACTGATTGGAGAGGACTTTGGCAGGGTGGTTATGGGCTTACTAAATCACATGAAATCAGCTTTTGCGAAACTCAAAGACCGCGATGCAGCGACGGTCAAGGCCCTTTCCGCTATCGAGCGCGAGGGCCGCCTGCACATGCGCGTACCAATCCCTAACGCGCTAAACGGTATTGTCAATTTGATGGACTCCGGACAATCGGGCCGACTCAACAACCTCAGTTACGGTGGTCTGGCCACGACTATCGACGACCACACCTTAAGCCTAGCTACTGGCAAAGAATACGATCTGCAGCTCAGTCTTCTTGAGTCCAGCATCCAGCTCAAAGCACGACTCATACGAGCTACGATGCTTGCATCCACACAGACGCAACTGGCATTCTCCTTGGTTCACGCCGAAGCCGCTAGCCTTATATTTCTTCGTGATTATATTGAGCCCCTGCGCGAGGGCCGATCGATGCTCCTGATTCCTACGGAGGTCAGAAAAGATCGTTACCAAGGATCCGAGTGGCACTGTTTCCGAGGCGATCGCGCGAGCGACCTAATTTTGCGCCTGGTTCCAGATGGCAGAGCCTTGGCAGAGCTACTACTTACCTTCCCGTGGCAAGAGGGTTACTGCCAGGTAATTTACCAGGACGGCCGGCTAGCTACCGGCGTAATTAGCGGCCCCACTAGCTCAACTGAACTCGGCACAGCATTGGCCAGGTCGTCCGTAAACCCAGATCCAGCCATCACCCGCGCGGCCCTCTGTATCATGGCAAGTGTACCGGGTACCTATGACACCTTGCTTGCGCCGATCTTCACGCATCTGCACGCCGCTAGCATAAAGTAGTTTTAGCCCCCCGAGACATGGTCAGCGTTTTTTTTTGGTGACCGACGGGAAATCTGATAATGCTACACGCCATGAACGCCAGTCGCACAAAACAAACGAAAAAATGGGACCAGCTCGTCAAATTGGCGCGGTCCAGCCATAGCAAAAAAGCGTGGGATCTCATCCTGGATACCTGGGGGGAGCGGCTTGCCCACTGCAGTTTATCGCGCCCTCTGGAGGAAGTCTTCGGCCAACTCGCGCGTGACCCACAGAGCCTGAATTATAATCCTGCAATCTGGGGATGTCTGCTTCGCGGCTCCTTGTCGGCCTGGAACCCCCAACTGGGCCTTGAGATTCATAATTTTTCGAAACGCATCCACTCGCCACAAGTAAGTATACCCGCCGCCCAGCTGTATCTCGAAAGTGGTCGCTCAGATTTAGCAAGGGAGACGGCAACACGCGCCTTGCGGCTGAAGAATCTTAGCCAGTTAGATCAGCTGCAGCTCTCGCTAATCATCGCCGTTAGCCACGCTGAGGAGGGCCGCGGCGATAAAGCCATGCGGCAGCTTCAGGCCATCCAAGCGGACCTAGGGCCATTCTCTGCCCCGGAAGAAACCTATGGCGACGTCACTTGCAATCTTGGCCGCATTCACTTTTTCCTTGGGAATTATAGCGAAGCTGCGCGTCATTACGCCTCTGCCACAGCGCAGTATCGCGAGGCACGCAATTGGGAGGCGGTTGCTAAGACCATTTTCAATACCGCCATTTGTCATTTAAGCGGGGAAAACCCGAATCGTCAGGAAGCCTTCACTTTCATGGCGGAGTGCCGCCGTATTGCTGAGTCAGAAGACCTACCGGGTCCGTTGGCCCATTGTGAAGCGAGCCTGGGAGTCGACGCGTTTGAGCGCGGTAACTACACGATAGCCCGCGAGCATCTGCGTAGAGCGCTTGCATTTTTACCCGGACGCGACTTTGGCTATTGTCGACTGCGTATCATTTCGACCCTTGCCGATACTTACTTGGCCGTGGGACGCGTCGATCTGGCAACTAAGTTCGGACTTGAGGCTTTAGACATCGCCGCGAAAGACCCAGGGGTCCGCCGCCATATGAGGCATCTTGCTTTAAAAGCAGAGCTCTTTTGGGAGTCGGGAGACGTCGAGGAAAGTCAGTCCGTGTTAATCAATGCTGGCGTTCCCCATACGTCTCACGGGGTCTCCACCATTGACGAGATCACAGCTCTATCGAGATACTATCTTCAATCATCGCTGGTAAATACCGACCTCCCTATAGCCAAATCGCAATTAAAACCCACGCTAGCGCGGAACAAACACTTTTACCTAGAATACATTTACGCACTAGGAGAGCTTGCTCTAGCCGGCGGTGATTTACGCGAAGCCCAAGTACATTTTAACACCTGCTACGCTCAGGGGCTTGCGCACGGTCTCGCCCCTCAGACAGCAAACGGTCTTTTTGGCCAAATAAAACTGGCCCTGCACGAGCATCGATGCAAGGAGGCAGAATCTCGCCTGACCGAGTTTCGCATGCTCACGCAACATTTGGGCCAAACTCCTCGCAATGCCCATGTCATGATGATCGAAGCAGCAATCGCTTACCAGACTGGTCAATTCGCACAATGTCGTAAATTGCTACGAGCCATGCAAAAATTATCACGCATTCATTTTGCTGATAGGTTCGCACTAGGCGCATGGGAAGCCACTCTCAACGGCCATGCTCCAAGACTACAGCTGTTGTGGCAGCAAAATTTATTGGCTAGATACACAAGAGCCTTTTTTGCTCCCTATCTAGAGCGTCTGGATGACCGCAACTTCCTTGTGAGCGGTCATTATGAAGTAAGCCTGGAGCGCCACTCGTCACTCGCGGACATGCTGGACTATCTGCTAAATAAAAGTAATTTCTGCGCTTCAAGCGCCGAGATTCAGACCAAAGTTTGGCGCCAAAGTCTAGGCTCACAGGGCTGGCAGCAAAAAATCCGCAACAGCATCATGAGACTCCGCGATTTGTTTCCTTATACTGTCGCACCTCTGATGATCCACGGGGATCAGATCTCTCTGTTCGCTGAGGCCATTTCGCTTCGTCCAGGCCGGAGACAAGGTGTCGTACCTGCGTCTGAAATTGTCCGCTTGTTGGACGATGCTCCGATGTCAAGCAATGAGCTCGCCAAGCGTCTAGAGCTCTCACCAGCTACAACTAAACGAATCCTCAAAAAACTCGTTTCAGCCCACTCCATAGCGGCCATCAAGCATGGGCGCAGCGTCTACTATAAATCAAGCCCTGATCACGGCAGCATGCCACCCTGAATCCAAAGCTCAAAGTCGCCAATCTCCTTGGCGGTGTTGCCCCCAGTCAGCGGCATCGTTTGCGCCTTCATCCGCACCAAAGATCGCGCTGCGCCTAGCTTTGCCGATGCAAAATCCGTCAGCACTGGAGGCGTACCACCAACGCGATGGCAACTGTTGCATTTAGCCTGAAGGTAGGGCGCGATCACGGCAGCATAGCTCACGGGAGTATTCGGTGGGGCAGCAGATGGACCAGACGTCGGGCCAGGGCCCGGAAATGTACCTGCCCCCGGGACCGCGGTCACAGGACCTGGCGCCGGGGCGGGGGATGGTTTTTTACAATTGGCGACTGTGTTGATCTGCGTTGCAGGCACAGTCGTCGCTTGTCCTGTCGATGCTTGCGAGCCCGAACCTGGAGCCACGGCTACGCCATCCTTTGCTGGCATTTGACCGTCTACCCAAGCTGAGAACAGTGCCTTCTCCGGCTCGCTCATCACCACCGGCTTGACCGGCATGGAGCCCCTAATAATTGCGGCTTTGGACGCCGCAGCGGCGCTCTTCACTTGCTCATAGGTCGCTAAATAGGGAGGCTGTTTGGGTTCCGTGTGGCACGAGACACAGTACTTCGCCATCAGGCCCTGGATCTGCACTTCGTACCCGGGCACGGGATCGGCGAGCTTCAGGCACGGTTGGGAGCCACCGATCGAACCCTCTGCGCCCACCGCCAGTCGGCGATCACCTTCAAGCGGCGCCGGGCTGCATGCCTCTATGGCTGTCAAACACAAACTCCCGATCGAGACTAAGCCCAGTAGCCGCAAGATAGCTGCCTTGGTGCGCATGGTGATCTCCGGTCGGGTGTTCACTTCCCGACACACATTGTTGGTATGTGTATCGGCCTTTTTGAGACAAAACTTTAGTATCGATGTCAGCCAGTGTTTCCACTAAAAGTACAATGATTCTGGCTTTTTAGAACCCGCCGCGCCGCGGCCAGATATAGCTTATTACATTGTAATTTTTTGCCGTGCTTTGGCATTTTTTGTGTTCACTTTGTCTATATACAGGATTCATATTTTGATGGTAGCGTCCGCCTACAAACCGAAAAGTAGGGTAAAAAAACCCGCGTTTTACAGTGTTTTGACCTAAGCACGAGGATACTGATCTATGCCGCGGTTCTTCAGACTGTTGGTTCTTCCATGGTGCCTTGTCGTTGCGACCAGTGGATTCGCCGCCAAGAAAGCGGCTTTCGTGGCCGATCGCTCGGAATTCGTATCGCGAGCCGGCGATACTTTCATGCTAAAGGGGCGCCCCTTTTATTTTCAGGGTACTAACTTCTATCGTCTCAGTCTGATCGAGCGCCACGCCGAGACTGAGGTTTACGATATTATGCGACAACTAGCGGCATCGGGCATGAAAGTGGTGCGTATCTGGGGCTTTTCCTGCGGTGACAGCAATGCTCAGGCCATGCTCAAGACAGTATCCAAAACATCGGCTGTATATGACGAGATCGCTCTGCGCCGCCTTGATCTAGCCATCGATGCTGCACGGAGTGCTAATCTGAAAGTAATTATTCCGCTGGTCAACTACCAAAAGGAATACTGTCCCATGTCTTGGTGGGTCAACAACGTGATTGGCGAAGACGACCCAAATCTTTTCTATTCGGATCCGGATGTCCGCGAAGCATTTAAGCGACACGTGGGCCGCATGCTATCTCGCGCCAATACTGCCTATCTCAATAAACGCGGTGAGAATACGACCTACGCTAATGACCCAACGATCATGGCGATCGAACTAGCAAACGAGCCCCATACCGAGGACTGGTATGAATCTGACCGCGGCATGCAACCTGGTGACATGCTCTACGATTGGCTCGGTTTTATGTCTGACTTCATACGTACCGTTGACCCGAACCATTTGATCGCTTCGGGCGAAGAGGGCTACAAACGTGAGCCACATTCAAAAGCTCAGGTTGATCGGCATTGGTGGCTTTCTGACGGCTCCAAAGGTGCCGATTATGAGCGCAACTTGACGCTGCCAAATATTGACTTCGCGACGGTCCACGCCTACCCGACTCACTGGATGATTTCGACAGATGATATTGACTGGTTTAGTGAGGAGTTTTTGGCAGATCGAGCGCGCATAGCTCACAAACTAAACAAGCCAGTCGTTTTAGAAGAGATCGGTATCAGCGATATAGAAAATCCCTATCTAGGATACACCAAAGAGCCACACAAGTGGCTTGAAGTACTACTCGGTGCAGCAAACAAAGCCGGCTACAATGGGACGATGATTTGGCAATTGGTGCCCACCGGATCGGAAGAGGGAGAGTTCATCTATGACTTCCGTTCCCCGACCGCGGCGGTGGTTTTTAAACAAGCTGAGCATATGAACAAAAAAATGTCGCCGACTAGGCCACGGGCCTACTCCGCCCTATAAGTAACCCCTGTGTAATTAGCTAAACAACGGTCGCCACACTCACTAGGCCAGTCGAACACGTAAACGCGTCCCTGATTTATGAGCTGATCGTTTGCATCATAAACGCGAATGCGGTACGGCGCCTGTGCGCCACCAGGTAACTGAAAAACCTGGCCGTTATCCGACACCATTTGGCCGAGCTGCCACCGGCCGTCGACCCAAGCTTCAACACCGTGAATGCCATTTTCCAGGTGCGTAATCACTAGAGGAATCCACAGCCTTTGTGCATCCCTGGCGAGTCCAATCTTGATATCACCAGAATAATTTGGTGCCGCTATATACTCCCAGTGCACGCGACGATTTCCCCATTTACTTGGTAAATCGGCCATCGTCTCACCGTTCTTCTTGAACTGCGTTAGGGATGCTGTCGCCAAATCCAGATGGTGAGCGTCATCGCGACACCAGGCGTTGCCGTCATGACAACTATCCGCGACGATCATGTCGAGGGTAGCCCCGTTAAATTGATCGGTAACCCATGGGGAGTCACCGGCACTATGGCAGAAACCCGCATGCGGAGCGCCATTGTTATTTCCTGTGCAGTAGTCACCAATGGTCACACGAATCCATCGACCACAGTTGCGTCCATTTTCAAATGCTCCCATGATTTGGCTCTGATGGCTTGGTAACGGACGAGATTGACCCTCGCTATAATCACCGGGAGAGTGTTGTACGTTCAAAGCTACGAAGTTTTGGGTTTCGAGCCGATGTTGGGGTACGCCGCAGCCTCCGGCGAGCTCTCCCAACCCGTCAAAATGCGTGGCGTTGCCACTAAACGGACCGCTGCCATAAGTGATTTGATTTTGCTGCTGGGTTTGTTCACTCGGTGGGTGTTGACGCTGCGCTCCAGCCCTTGCGATGGAGTGCTGACAAGCCAGAAACAACGTCACTAAACCAATGACCTGATTGAATAAACTAGTACGCATCACAGTCTCCTCTTGAGCATTTAGTCGAGGCATCGTCTAAGGATTGGTCATGATTTTGGCGTTGCTGACCATGATTTATACAAATCATTTAAGATCGATGCGATCGCCGGCAGGACTGCATGTAAACACCTAAGATACCATGCAATTTATATTGCCGCCTCGACTGACTAAACAAATAATTTTTGGCACGCTTGCTGCAGCATCTAGAAGTGCGTGAGTTCCTCCTTACCTCCTGTATAGTGAGCCGATTCGCCTTAGCGGCATGAATCGGCTCACATTTTTTTGTGCGATTTAAAGCTACGCGCATCATAGCGCGTAGATCGCACTCAGGCTAGTAAATGACTCACAGGCGGATGATTTCTGTACTCACTCGATTCTTGGTCGAGTTTTCGTCTAGAACACGCGGTATCTCTGCTCTAAGCGCTGCTGCCCTGCGCAGTGGATCTGGATGACTGCTCAACATTTCTGGAGGTGCACCGCCTAATGCTGCCATGCGCTCCCATAATGTGACCGCCTCGTTCGGATCATATCCAGCACGAACCATATATTTCAGGCCTATGGTGTCGGCCTCCGTTTCTTGTGCTCGGCTATAAGGTAACACGACACCAAACTTGGCACCTAAACCAAGCGCAGCCATCACGTAAGGCTTTGTCTGAGAATCACCAAGGAGCTTTTGTACCGAGACCAGAACTCCACTGACCAATATCTCCTGGCTCATACGCTCGCCGGAATGACGCGCAACTGCATGACCAATTTCATGGCCCAAAATTGCTGCCAATCCAGCATTGGTCTTTGCAACGGGAAGGATACCCGTATAGACCCCGACCTTTCCGCCAGGCAAACAAAAAGCGTTGACCTCTTTGCTGTTGAAAAGCGTGAAATCCCAATCAAACTTCTTGCCACTAGCATCAGCAACCCTAATGGCCACAGTCCGCAGCATTTGGTTGAGCTCGTTGCTACGCTCAATCGGCTCACTAGCCTTCAACTCTGTGTATGCACTGAGCCCTAGTTGATTCATGTAAGCATCCGGCAGCGGAGCCAAACGACGTCGGTTGGTTTCCTCTGTCGTTACGCATGAGACCGCTACCCAAGTGCCACAGAAAACTGCTAGCACAACAGCCAATTTGTGACCGAGTCCTAGACGGTGCACTAAGTGACGCTTCAACCTAGACGTCCTTCACTGCATCATTTGCCATGGGTTGTAAGACGTAGTCTTTAACCCGTAGTAAGACACGTAGGCGAAGAGAGCAGCAAATACCGCGCCAATCAAAAGGATCCCAAACATTGCTGGCGATGCCCAGGGCTGACGATTGCTGGAATGATTGTGATGATGCTCACCCATTGGCGGCTCCTTTCCCGATCTCAGAGGACGTAAGATTATACTATGCTGCCTCTCCAGCATACTACGGAATTTTACTCTACGCTCGTAACTACATCGATTGCCTTGGCTCTCCCCAAGAGCTATCAATGCCATAGCGACTAGCGGGTTAGCAGCGCGTGCGCATTAGGACTAATCCAGGAACCTCAGCACATAAGGTCGCACGCCACAGAGCCTAAGTCCCCACGCCTTGCCCGACTCCGCGGTCGATTGACCACCCTTGCGACGGAGTTAAGTCATGAAAATCATCAATTTGCTTGGCTATTTTCTGGTTTCTTCGGTGCTCTCGTGTGGATCCAACGGCCAACATCCACCGACGCTCAGGGAGGCGTGGAATGCGGCTAACGACCCCCTGCTTCTCGGAGGGCAATTCGACCGGACTTTTGGCGGACTACCCCTAAATGGTCAGCTCGATTTGAGGCCTTGGACTGACTCATACTGGCCGAGTTATATGGGAGGGATTTCTCAAAGATGGCGTGCAACTCTGTCGGCTGATGAACAATTTACCTATACACCTCCGACGAGAGACCAAGTTGCCGCTATGAATTTGGCCGACCTTGCCGACCTATCTCCTGCCGAGAAGTACGATATTTTGATGGATCGCTTTGATTACCCAACGGTCAAACGTGAACGAGAAAGAGTCAGTCCAACAAATGCTACCTGGGAGGGCATGTGCCATGGCTGGGCGGCGGCGTCCTTAAACTTCAAAGAGCCTCGATCATTAGCAGCCCGTAGCCCAAGTGGAATCAATGTTCCATTCGCATCTTCGGATGTTAAGGCTCTCCTGAGTTATTACCAAGGAGACATTGCTTACGCGCCTTCGCGCCTGTTAGGCCTTCGCTGCGATGTAGACTTAGTCAAAAATCCAAGCGCCATCCGCTACCATCCAGAATGTCGTGGTATCAATGCCGGCGCACTCCATGTCGCTCTTACGAATCTTGTTGGTCGCAGGAAGGTGGGTTTCGTGGCTGAGGTGGCTCGCGGCTACGAAGTTTGGAATCAGCCAGTATACGCGTTTAGCGGTGTGATACTGCGCGAGCAAGCCCCCAGTCCCAAAGCTGCCGAAGGCACGATGCGGGAGTTGGTTGTGAGCATGAAAATGAGCTATGCGATCGAGGTGGAACCGCAATGGAACGCCTTAAACGACAGCGACTACTGGTATGGAATTGCCGCAAGGTACGAATACACGCTGGAGCTGGATGGCCGCGGCAAAATCATTGGTGGTGCTTGGCTCTCAACCGATCGCCCCGATTTCATTTGGACGCAGGAACCGCCTGTTTTTGCGGGATACTACCAAAGACTAGGTGAACTATATCAGTTGTCACTCAATGGCGCACCACTGCCTGATCCAAGAGTAGCGGCGTTGCTTTAAGGGTGGCCACAAGGACGCGGGCATTTGCGCGCGTCCTAGCCACACTAGATCTCGACCTTATCTTTCTGCTTCGGCTGACTTGCCTGTCTGAGGGCATAAGTGAGCTTTGGATCATTAGGAATGTTTTTCAATCCAACCTGAAATAAAGCCAACGCATCGGCCACTTGCTCACGCTTCATGTAGAGGTTACCAAGTCTATAATAGGCATCGCCGAAGGTGGGATCGTTCTTTATCGCGGCCTGATAAAAACGAATAGCGTCTGCATCCTTCCTCTGCCAGCGAGCCATATCGCCGAGATAATAATAGGGCTCCGCTAAATTTGGATTAATCCCCAGTGCCCTATTGAAACTCTGCTGGGCCTCCCGATACTGCCGGAGATTAAACTGACTGACGCCGATATTCTTGAGTATCTCAGCATCATTTTTCTTAAGTGTAAGTGCAGAACTCAAGTAACTCATCGCCTTGGCATGTTCTTTGCGGCCCGTATGGATAACCCCAAGATTTTTATAAACTTCAAAAGATGGCTGTCCGTAAGTAAGCACACGCTCGTAACAAGTCTTTGACTCGTTGAGCAGGCCTTTTGCAAAATAAATATCACCGAGCTGCCGGTTAGCCTCACCGTGATTGGGAAAAATCTCCAAAGCCTGACGCAGGTGGTTCAACGCAAGGTCGGGTTGATTGGTGTTAAAAAGCGCTTTACCGAGTAAAGCTTGAGCCTCAGCCGTCTCTGGTGATTTTTGTCCTTGATCTACTACTTGGGTCAAGTAAGGGATCGCTAGGTCAAATTGCTGATTATGGGCGAAAAGTATACCCAACTGTCTAAGCGATTCGAAGTCCTTGGGGTTTTCTTTAACAGCCTCTTGAAATTCAACAAGAGCTTTATCCTTTGCACCCTTAGCCAGGTGTACTTCACCGAGGTACCTATGAACACCACGCAGCCCAGGGTTTAATTGCAGAGCCTTCGTGTAATAGGCAGCGGCTTGCTCTGGCGTCCCCTGCAGTCTCTCGATGTCGGCAAGATTTGAGTAAACCGACGCATCGATCAGATGGGACGATAACGCGGCGCGGTAGTGTTCTCGCGCCGCACTTGAGTCACCAGCCTTGAAAGCTCGATTCCCGAGCATGAGGTGTGCTATGGGACTACCGGGACTCACATTTAAAGCGAATGGCCAAAGTGAATCATCGCTACGCCACTGAGAAATGTCTCTCTTGCTCAACCAAGCGCACGTTCCAATCAAACCCACGATCACTAGCGAAGCAAAGGCACGACGGGACTTAGATATGAAGAAAGCTAAGCCGAGCGCCGGAGCCATCAGTGCTAAATATGCATATTGGTTGGCAACAGTAGAGTTTGCTTGAGCAGAAAAATAAACTAAGCCAGACACCGGTAGCAACAACGTGACAAAGATCACCACCGCTGCCTGGTACCAGCTCTGCTGACTACCGCGACGAGGTGCTGCTAGTAGGTAAAGCCCGACTGGAAGTAGCCATAAAACATAAGACCACCAATGTGTCATCACGGTCATTGGTGAGCGCCCATAATCGGGCCCGATGTTGATCGGCATTAGGAATTTGGCCATATAGAAAACCAAGGTATCACCGGAGACCACCAGCCGACTCCAAAATGGCAGCAACTGACGAAGACTCTCGGTCTCCTGCGAAAATATCTCCCAAACAGCAGCCGGCACAACAATAGCCCACCAAAGTCCGATACGCCACGAGCTCGGTTTGGCCACGTAAAGAGTTGTTTGTTTGGGCAGAAGTCGCAACATGGTTGCAGCTACACCCGGAATCACAACATAAGCGGGGTGACAAAGAACCGCTAGGATCAGACACAGGGTCCCGAACCAATAGAAACGCCGCCCCTTTGAACTTTTATGACCATGACGTAAAGCAAGGGCATGGTGCACGAACTGGCTGATCGCCAGTAGAGAAAAAGTGCCTCCCAATAAAATTGCAAACGCACTTAAATAAGCCACAGCTTCGGTTTGAATCGGATGCACCGCAAACAACGCACTCGCAAGGAATGCCGCCCATTCACTCTGTACAAAGGTGTTCAAAAGGAAAAAGAGCAAGATCACATTGAATAGGTGAACACCGAGACTGAGCGTATGCAGCTTGGTATCTAAATCTTTAGATCCGGAAAGACGTGCTACACCCTGCCATACCGTGGCTGGCACAGGGGCAAAACGGTGGTGCAATTCCGGTTGCCACAACTGTTTCAGCGTTTGGGCCTGGGCATCACCTTGCGATCCAAGTTCAATGCCTGCAGAGGTGAGAGACTCAGGATCTTGCCAAATCAGCCCCCCTCTTTGCACTTGGTAAAATACGGCCGCCGCCAAAGCAAGCAATAGAGTCACAGATAGAAGCTTGCGCAAGAGAATCACCCCCTGGCATGTAAATGGAACGATGCCTTTTACTACCACAATTTGGGCCATCTGCCCACATGGTACCTAAGGGTCGATAGTTTTAATCTCCACTACTCTAGTTATCACCGCGCAAACGCACGGAAAAGGTGCTTCCAGTTCCTACCACACTTTCCACATGAACCTCACCACCCATAGCAGAAATCAGGTGCTTGACTATTGAGAGTCCAAGCCCTGTGCCTCCAAGATCCCTCGACCGAGCTTTATCAACCCTATAGAATCTTTCAAAGATTCTATGGAGATGCTCAGCGGGAATGCCAATCCCGGTATCCGACACGGTGAGTTTGCCCCAAATGCCCCGACTGGCGAGAGAAACAACAATTTTCCCACCCTCGGGCGTATACTTGATAGCATTCGTCAAAAGGTTATCGACAACTTGGGTCATAGCCTCGCGGTCACCCATGACCCTAACGGGGGACGCCGGAATCTCAGCTTTTATGCGCAGATGCTTCTTCTGCATAGCATCCTCGTTGCGAGCCAGAACCGATGTTACGACCTCGCTCCAATCTATAGCTTGAAGCTTGAGCGAGCCCTCAGTCGCCTCGATCTTGGCTAAACTCAAGAGATCCTGCACGAGATTAGTCAAACGCTCGGCGTTACGTTCGATTTTCTCTAAAAATCGCAGACTATTGACGGGGTCTTGCACAGCCCCACTAAGCAGAGTTTCGACGTATCCCTTAATTGAGGTGAGTGGAGTTTTAATCTCATGCGATACATTGGCGACGAAATCGCGGCGGACAGTCTCAAGTCTCTGTAGCTCACTAATTTTGCTCGTCAGCTCTGAACCGAGACGATTAAGGGTGTCCCCGAGCCGACCGACCTCATCATGGGTAATGGTACGAACCCTTTCGGAATACTTGCCGCCTCGCATAGCCTCAGCAACCTGCACCATTTCCCAAATTGGGATCGAAACCCTTTGCGCCAGAGTCCAGCCAAGTCCTAGGGCAAGCAAAGCACCGACTGCCGTCACTGCAGCGAGTGTGAGTAACAAGTCGCGCATCTCATAGTCAATCCGATCAGTACTGAGCGAGATCCTGGCAATACCTACCCTTTGACCAACGACATCAAATACTGCCTTAGCAACGTAAGTGACTCGTTGCTGGGCAGTGCCACTGCGACGTTCCGCCCATCCATAGTCACTAGTGAGAGCGAGTTGCACCTCTGGTCGTCCCCAATGGTTCTCCATGTGCGCCACATCGAATTCAGAGTCGGCTACGACGTCACCACCCTCTTTAATCAAAGTAATTCGCGTGTGCGATGCCTTGCCCAACACGGCAAGAAACTGAGAAGGATTAGCAGTGCCCTCACTTAAAAGCCGCT
Organism: Deltaproteobacteria bacterium; assembly: GCA_016874735.1. NCBI lineage: Bacteria > Pseudomonadati > Myxococcota > Myxococcia > Deltaproteobacteria bacterium. The sequence continues at coordinate 142,451 of VGTI01000001.1, read as the reverse complement.
GTGCTTCTGGCACTATGAGTTCGAGCTTCTCCTTCAGGTTGTCCTGAATGGTCGCTCGTAGGCTCGTGCGGACCTTGATAAACACTATACCGCTAACCAGTAGCGTGGTACCCAAAAACAGCACGGCAAAAGCCGAATAGTTCTTCCAAAAGAAGCGCGATCTAAATGCGCTTAGTCGCGGCATTTGTAGCCAACTCCGCGCACAGTCATAATAAATTCCGCTTCGTCACCAAGTTTTTTACGAATAGCTCTGATGTGGACGTCGACGTTACGATCGATGACGAAGGTTTCGCCACCGGTAAACTTCTCAATCAACTGTTCCCGAGTAAAAACGATTCCAGGGCGTGAGATCAGGGTAGCCAGCAAACGGTACTCGGCTAGAGTCAGAGCCAAAGGTTGCCCGTGGCAGTATGCCTCGTGTCTGGCGGCATCAATGGTGACCGGCCCGACCGTCAATCTGTCATCAGGCTGATCCTCGCCACGGCTTTCGGGTGAAGGACGACGTAAAACCGCACGTATTCGCGCGACCAATTCCCGCGGACTAAACGGCTTCGTCACGTAATCATCGGCACCCATCTCAAGCCCGACCACGACATCGCTCTCCTCGCCCTTGGCCGTGAGCATAACGATACGCGTGTCTTTAGTCAGACTGTCAGTCCGAAGACGGCGACAAACGCTCAAACCATCGAGACTCGGCAGCATGAGGTCTAGGATGATCAAATCAGGACGCACTTGACGCGCCAGATTAAATCCAGCCTCGCCGTCAGCGCTCGTGTATACTTTAAATCCTTCCCGCTCGAGATTGTATTGAACTAGTTCGGAAATATCGGAGTCGTCTTCGATGAGCAGAATGCGCTCATTATTCATTGCAGCCACCGCCACTTTTTTAGGAAAAACCTCTGTCTCTGCAGCAATGTTCATCCAATACTCCATCAGTGAACGAGTAAATTTAGTGCCTAATTGCCCACGACTACCCAAAGCGACCTGACACATAATCACGCGTCAACTCTTGCCTTGGAGTTTCAAAAACCTCGTCCGTTGGCCCGTATTCGATCAATTCACCCTGATACATAAATGCGGTGTAATCCGATACACGTCGGGCCTGCTGCATGTTATGCGTCACTATAATGATCGTAAACCGATCCTTGAGCTCTAATAGCAAGTTCTCAATCTTGAGAGTTGATGAGGGATCCAAGGCGGAACACGGTTCATCCATGAGAATAACGTCGGGGTCCATTGCAATGGCTCGCGCAATGCAAAGACGTTGCTGCTGTCCACCTGACAACGCTAAGCCACTCTCATCCAATTTGCCTGCAACTTCGTCCCACAAGGCCGCACGGCGCAGCGAGGTCTCAACCAACTCATCGTAGTTGCCCTGAAAACCATTAATTTTTGGGCCCCAAGTGATATTTTTACGAATTGAAGTTGGGAAGGGGTTTGGCTTCTGAAACACCATGCCAATTTGGCGTCGAATCAAAACAGGATCAGCCGCGGGTTCATAAATATTGTGACCACGGAAGAGGATTTCCCCAGAAACTTTAGCGCCGGTCACGAAATCGTTCATGCGGTTGATGCTTCGCAGCAGCGTACTCTTGCCGCAACCAGATGGCCCAATCAGCGCTACAATGGTGTGCTCGGGTACCTTTAAAGTCACATCGAGCACGGCACGTCGCGCCCCATAGGCTATGTTCACGTCTCGGGCCTCGATCGCATACGGCGGACTTGGCTCAAACGGTCTCCGCTCGCCCATTTTATCTTCGATGCCTTTTACCATTGCATCTTCCTTTGAAAGCGCATGCGCATGAAAATAGCGCATGAATTGACCGTCAGCAGAATCGCAAGCAGCACCAATATCCCAGCAGCTGCCGCGACGCGAAACTCATCTTGAGGGCGCGACGACCAGTTGAAAATTTGAATTGGCAATACCGTGAAATCATCCATAGGTGACTCTGGCACAAATGCCATATAGCTCAGAGCACCAATCATAAGTAAAGGCGCGGTCTCACCGACAGCTCGAGACAGGGAGAGGATCACACCAGTGAGAATGCCCGGCAAGGCAGTCGGCAACACATGAGCTCTGATGGTCTGCCATTTAGTCGCTCCGAGTCCGAGTGCAGCCAATCTGACACCATTTGGCACCGTTTTGAGCGCCTCTCGCGCCGTAACGATGATGACAGGTAGGATCAGAAGACTCATGGTGCATGCTCCGGCCAGCAGACTGTGGCCAAAAGCACAAATTCTGACGAAAAGCATGAGGCCAAGCATCCCATAAACTATGGAGGGCACACCGGCAAGGTTGGCTATATTGATATCAATGACACGCCGCCATTTAGTGTCAGCAGCAAATTCTTCCAAATAGACCGCGGCACCCACCCCTACAGGAATGGCGATGACTGCCACTAATCCTGTTAGATAAATTGAGCCGAATAATGCGGCTTTGATACCGGCGCGGCTAGCAATGCGCGAAGGGAAATTACTGATAAAATCCCAACTGAGTCGCGCCCAGCCCTGGCTGATCACGGACTCGAGTAGTACGTATAAGGCCGCTACCCCCAAAAGAGTGGCGGCTAGAGTCAGCAAAAGGAACATGTAACCGACATATTTACGCCGCGTTCTGCGAGGGCGCCATTGTCTTGACTCTAAAGGAACTTGCCGCGACTGGGTGGCGACACCATTGATTGGCGGACTACCTATCGATGCGGATCCCTGGGTTAGTTCATAGTCAGTCATCATTCACCCACAGTCCGGTATTTTTTAACGAGATAAAATGCCAGCATGTTAAAGAGCAAACTGACGACAAGAAGTAACAGGCCGACAGCAAAAATCGACTTATACTCGATGCTACCCTGAGGTGTATCCCCCGTGCTCACTTGCACAATATAGGCTGTGAGGGTTTGGACGCTCTCAAACGGATTCAAAGTCAATTTGGGCGTCGATCCAGCAGCCAAAGTGACGGCCATGGTCTCGCCAAACGCCCTAGAGATCGCCAAAATAAAAGAGGCAACAATCCCGGACAGGGCCGAAGGTATGGTGACTTGGAGAGCCACCTCAGACTTGGTTGCGCCCAAGGCAAAACCAGCTTCCTTAACCGCACGCGGTACCGACTTGATAGCATCATCACAAAGTGATGCCACCATGGGCAGCACCATAAGCCCTACAACGATGGCTGCACTCGCCGCATTAAATACCTCCACACTGGGCAGAAGTCCCTGCAACCAAGGTGTGATCACAGTCAAAGCAAAATATCCGTACACCACCGTTGGTATACCAGCCAATATCTCCAGAACCGGCTTCACTAAATTGCGGATCCAACTAGGCGCAAAGTCATTGAGAAATAGCCCAATCCCGAGTCCAGTCGGTAAACCTATTAAAGCCGCCCCTAACGTCACCCAAAAGGTGCCACAAATAAGCGGCAAAACGCCAAAACTACGCGGCTCGAACATGGGCGCCCAGTTGGTGCCCAGCAAGAAATCGGAAAGCGGCACCTGCGCGAAAAAGCCGATGGCCTCCTCAAACAGCAAGAAGACAATCCCAATGGTGACAACGATACAGAAGAGCGCACATCCGAGGAGCAGTTTTTTGACAACTGACTCTTCGAAGTGCGCTAGTTTTACTCTATCTAACTTCAGAAATGCCTCAGACATAAAACTCATTCTTAGGAACCGAACTCCTCAATCAGTGAGCCGACTCCTGCCAAGCACCCACCTTGCGGGCCTTGTATTTAGCTTTAGACTGCTCCAGCTTGGAGCCAGGCAGCGCCGTGTAGCCTACAGATTTGGCAATCTCACTTGCGTTCTGCAGGTAAAATGCAACAAACCGATCAACTTCTGGCCTCTGCGCAGAGGATTTGTTTACCGTTACGAAGAGTAGACGCGACAGAGGGTAGCTACCGTTTTCGATCAAGGCGTTGCTCGGAACAACTGCTGGCGCTTTACCATCTTTAGATATCGGAACCGCTCTTATTTTAGTCTTGGCTTCCTCGAAGTAACCGTACCCGAAGTACCCAAGAGCATTCGGCTCACCAGCGACGCCACTAACCAGAGTGTTGGTGTCAGAGGCAGCACTGTAATCGTTACGAGAGGACTTAGCCTTACCGACAACCACTTCGGTGAAATAGTCAAAGGTGCCATGCTCCGAGCTTGGGCCGAATAATTTGATGGGCTGATTCGGCCAGGAGGCATCTACATCCTTCCATGTTTTCACCTTAGACCCCGGCTCCCAAATCTTCTTGAGCTGCTCAAAAGACAGTGACTTCACAAAAGTATTCTTGGGATTCACAACAATGGTAAGCCCATCAAGCGCCACTGGCAGCTCAATCAGGTCCACCTTGGCAGCCTTGCATTTATCGACCTCGTCACTTTTGATGGGACGCGATCCACCGGCAAGGTCAAGCTCACCTGCGCAAAACTTTTTATAACCAGCACCAGTGCCTGCCGCACCAATAGTGACGCGAATGTCCTTCTCGACGCCGCGAAACTCCTCAGCAACGGCTTCGCTAATGGCATACACCGTCGATGACCCATCAACCTTAACCGTACCGCTCAGTCCAGCAGCGAATGCAGGAGCTGCAGCGATGATCGTAGCAGAGGCGAGGAATAATCTAGGCTTACTCAGCATTAAAGAACCCTTCTCATTAAGTTGAAGTCCGATCTCGATAGTATTGAGATCTTAGCGCCTTATCTAGAGGTCGTAGTCGTACACCGTATCTCTGGGTAACTGATAAACTAACTATAAAAATTTAGTAAATTTTCTAACTCTGGTGGAACGTGGTGCATCAAGGACTGCATGACTAAGATCACTAGGCCCCGTATACTTATTACAACTACAGCTCTGAAATCAAAGCCAAAATATCCGCATCGGAGGATTTAGCCCATGGCTAGATTAGTCAATATTAGCCGAATGTTAACGGCAATGACGGCCTTTGCCATGGCGGCCTGCGGTATGAGTGGAAACGGCAAGGGTCCCGCCGGCCAAGGAGGCAGCTCAATCGAATCAGCCTTCTACCGCGCTGCCGCAGCTACAGGCATGTCGGCCCGGATGATGATGGCGGTCGGGTACCTAGAATCGAGGCTCTCCGCCACCAATGCTTTGGTGAACTACGGCAAACCAGCAGGCCTCATCGGCACCCCCCCCGCGTTAGGTCGCGGCACTATTATGACCCAGTCAGCCTTCGGAGTGCCTCTGGTAAGTCTCGGGCTTGACGCCAGCAAACCGGAGTCCTTGGAACTCGAGGCACAAATCGACGCCTACGCTCACTGGCTCGAACAGCAATTCAAAGAGGCCGGTGTCAGTTTGAGCCCAAATCCTAACGCGGCTGAGGATAAGTTTTACTGGATATCAAATTTGGCCAAAGTTCATCGACGAGGCATCGATCAGAGACGTAACGTACAGATTCTTTTTGCAAGAGAACTGGTGCAGCTACTGAATCGGGGGTTCATTTGGCAAGATCGTCGCTCGGGCGCCAAATTGGAACTCGCCAAAGAGGGTGAGCGGCTGACGATAGAAAAGTTTCCGGTCAACGGCCAGCAATGGTTTCGTCTTGTGACCCCCAACAGCGGCGCTGACCTAGGGGTGACCCCTTTGCCTTTGGTGCCAGTAGCGATGACCGGAGGAACCAACAAACCCGACCACATCGAGGTCATTCATTGTCCACTCAATCTATCAGCCTGCCTTGAATTACAAACGCGAGCCAATGACAGCGAAGTGAAACTAGCAGGCCATTACATCATCCCCCCCATTCTGCCTAACGATGCCGGCAATGACCCAGTGCTTAATGGGATCTTTCAAGTCGCAGACTACAGCCAAAACCTCACGATCACAGATGAGCAAGGCAGTCTGAAACTGGTAGACGATGCTATTGTCATCGTCCTGACCGGCAACTCGGGGCGCATCCAAGACGGTAGCCGTCAACCAGCCCTGCCAAATTGGCTCACCGACGGGCAGCTCCGCGGTATGGCCCAAGTCATTAGTAACGTCTGCACAGCCATGAGCCAGAACAATCCTAGCGTCAGACGAGAGGAATGCATAAGCATGGGAGGGCCCAAGGGGGTTAGATTTCGCCATCAAGTCGATAGCCGCCCTTATGTGTGGGGTGACATTGCCGATTTTGACTTCACGATCATGCAGGGCTACTTAACGAATCCAGGCGGCCTCAGCACAGACGTCCAATTTGATAGCAATTCAAACGGCCGTGTTTATCAAGCCGGGGAGTCCATGCCGCTCACAGTTTTATTTGATTCCGCGTCGCGGATTCTAGAGTTGGAGCGCCTCGCCCGCTGCCCCAGCGGACGTGTGGTTTGGGAGCCCGTCCGCATAGCACAGGTCCGAGGTCAAACACGCCTGACGACGAACGAAGTTATTCATGACAGCGGCCCCAATCGCAACGGCGAGCAATTTTTTCGGCTGCGCGCGTACGGGAGCGATGGTCATCTGGTCGGGTGGACGATCGGCAACGTGCTTCTGCGCAGCTACGAGAAGGATGACATGTTTGCCTCTGACCGGTACTGTGGGCACGCCGGGTAGCCGGCTAGGGCCACATGAGGTAGCGATTACTTGTTTTCACCGAGGGCTGGTCCATGGGGTCGCGACCATCCTGGCGAGGGGCCACCTCGTTCTTAAGGTTGACGTCAAGATATTCGACGAACGTCGTGTCGCCAGATCCGTTACGTAATTGCAATGTGTTGGGATAACGAGGGTTGATATGCTGAACCGTCATCACATCACCAGCACGGAAATCGTCACTCTTAGTTGATAATAGCTCAACAGTATCCGTAGGTAATGCCTCGTGCAGCTTCGGTGCTGGAGTCCGTTTGAGTGTCTGTACCGCACCTTGCATATCCTGATAATAGACGGTGTAGGGCCGTCGGTCGAATACTAAAGATGCAATATCACTGGCCAATTACCCCCCCAACCCAAGGTTCACAAGGATCCCTTGGCGACTCACCAATGTGAGTTTCGGTACAACCTGAACGAACATTGAGAAAAAAAAGAAAGGCCCAGCAATTACTGGGCCCTACAGAACGCCTCTCAATTTGATCCTTCAAATAATCTCACGACCAGCGATGTAGCCAGTACTGCGCGTGTTGCAACCACAGGTGCGATTGCCAGCCGATTCGAATAACGCTCCGCAAGAGATGCAAGTCCGCACTTTGATGCGGATCGGCGATAAGTTTGCCAATCGGCGAGCATGATTCTTCAGCTCAATATCCTTAACCACCGACGGCGGTAGCCGTTTGACTTTATTAGACTGGTGGTCTTTTGGAAGGTCAAGGTTCATGAGTCCACCCTTCAAAAATAAATACTTACCTTACACTATCAACGTCACGTATAATCGCAGGGTCATTAAATTTCCATAAATGTAGTCAAATGTCAATAATCAAGTTAATAATAGCTTTATGTATTTATGCTTGGAGTATCACCTTAGCTGATGAGGGCATAAAGTCATCGCCCTCGATTCAAGCCGAGCCCATATCTCCGTCTACAGCTCAGCATCACCCGCATTTAGAGCCATACATCGGACACGTGCTCCTGAGTAGTCCCAAAGTACAAGTGGTACTAGCTGGCGTAGCACTCAAACCAAGCCAGGCCCAATGGCAGCCCGCGGTGCTGGCTTTTTTCGCTCTAGACTCCCAGTTTGGTCCACCCGCTTGGGTCAGACGCCGTGCGATTTCGGGGATCGATCTGAGCATAAATCCAGGTCAGTCCTCGCCATCATCGGTACATCAATTGGCACTGGACACTGGCTTAGATGCGGACGGTAAAGGTGCCTTTGCGCGCTTCCTCTATGGCAACAAATCGATCACCAATAGAACGATACAGGTGACGTGGCATCTGGACGCAGCCAGTGGGCGCTTAACCTTCTTACTCGAACCTCAACAAGCTGGACTGACTTCCGCCACACACTCCTGGCAATTACGGTTACTTGGGGTTGGCAGTTACTTGGTCGGACCAACGGTAGGGAGCGGTAAATTCGCGAGCTCAGAGTATCTTTACAGCTATAATGGCACAGACCTGATCTCGGTCATTGGTTATCGTGGACTCATCCTGAAAACCGAACAAAATGCGCTTGAATCAGCCCCAGTTCAGCCGCCACTGGCTCCGCCTGCGGATGGCGTCGAGTTCGACTTGTCGCTCTCGGTCCGTAGCGACAGTTCACTAGCTAGGGTCCGCGCATTAAAACAGTGCGCAGCAGTACACAGCTTCAAACAGCAACATAAGTCGCGCGACGATTTTTGGGGCGCATTATCTGGTTGCGAGACTAACCACGGCACAGCAACCCTATCGATTGATCGGGTCGCAGTTGACCAACAACGAGTGGCGCTCCCTGTATTCCTTTTCAATGCCGCAGGTCAGCCCGTTTCCTACACCGTCGCTCAAACGCACAAGCCCAGCGTGTTGTTACTTCCGGCACCTGGCGACTACTACCTGGCAGATACGCCATACGGACGCCTGATTGAGGGTATCACCCCGATCAAATTAGAACCGGCGAGTTCACACCATCTGACCCTGCCACTGCAACCTACTGGTCGCTTTAATTTAAAGTCTGAACAAATAGGAATCGTTCCCAGACTGCTCGTAATTGAACCAATGGGCCCCTCTGGTTTGGGAACCGGTGTCGTTTTCGATGACTCATCGACTGAAGAGCCGCCGCAAGAAATCGATCGGCAAGTTTGGCTCCTCCGGTCAAAAGTTGCCCAAGCCACATTGAGAGAAGGCAGCTACCAGATAAGCGTAGTCAATGGCCATGGCGGCATCATTTGCCGTCAGCGACTCACCATCGCTGCTGGCGCCCAGAGCACCATGAATTGCACCACGACGTTGCCTGACGCAGCGACGGAATTTGGGTCTAATTTCCTATTCGCTAATATCAATCCGATCGTTGCGCCCGAGGTTAGCCCCAAAGTTCCCCTCAGCGCGGACCTCCGCCAAGCTTTGATGCAAGGTCTAGGATTGGATTTAGCCGGTGAGTCCCTGACTACTGCTCAGAAGAATGGGGCAAGCCTCGATGTTTCGTTTCTCGAGGTCAAAAGTGACCAATTTGACGCACGATTGCGGTACTGGCCTGCAACGATCCAACTGGGAGACCGCTGGAGGCAGGCACAACTTGGTCCCGGCGATGAGAGCTTTAGTCGATTCGTCAAATTTCTTCGAGACGAGGGCGAATCCGGATGGATCGAACTACTTTGCCCCAACGACACATTAGGCACCGAGGATCTTGAGCAAATTATTCGCGACGTTAAACCGACTGCGCTGCAGTTTTTTGGTTGTCGGACCAGCCATGATCATGACGCACTGATTGCACTTTGGTCCAGGGTGAGCACACACTTCGACCCACCCATGCTACTAACGGCGGCGCCTGTGAACTTGCACGATCAGGATGTGCCGTTCCTACCACGTATTGCTATTGCTGCCAGACCCAGTAGCCTGGCGACACCTGTTGACATCTGGACGGCTATGCAAAAACGCAGTTTTTCCCTGAGTGCTGGTGCCACCATTCAGATCAACGGCCTCCATCAAACTGAGGTCAAAAATACTGAGGGACGGAACTGGGAACTGCAAGTAACCGTTACTACCACCCCTCAGGTGCGCGCCCGGGAAATACTAGTTTATTCAGAAAGTGGTTTAATCAAACGAGCCTATCCACCTCACGATTTCGAGCAAAATGGCACCATCACCATTCAGGCCGTGCCGATCGCTCAAAGTAATTGGATTCGTGTGGAATTAAGAGGCACAACGGTGTCCGTGATTAATAACTTTGATAGTTCCGGTGAAACCAGCACTCGATCTGACGAGGCGGTTTTGGCTGCAACTAATTTTAATCCAGTGATACACCATAGGGCTAAACACGAACGCCCTGAGGTACAACATTGAATTTACTTCCCCAGGAAATCATACGGCGCAAACGCGACGGTTTGGCCCTATCTAGCCACGAACTCGCCGAGTTTTTCCAAGGTTTTCTTCGAGGTGAGGTCGCTGACTATCAGATGGGCGCCATGCTAATGGCCGTCACTTTACGAGGCATGGTTCCGCAAGAGACCAGTGATTTGACAAAAATTATGCGTGACTCTGGGCGCCAGCTCTCTTGGCCTTATCCCCGGCATCAGATAGTGGATAAGCACAGCACGGGTGGTATCGGTGACAAAACTTCATTGATCATACTACCTTTGGTTTTGTGCGAGGGTGTCAAAGTACCCATGATGGCTGGGCGTGGCCTGGGCCATACCGGTGGTACTTTAGACAAACTCGAAGCGGTGGGCTGGACGGTTTATCTGACAGAGGAGCAAATTGCCGCCCAGATGGCTACTCTGGGAGGCTGCATCATGGGACAGACTGAACAAGTCGTGCCATTAGATCGCAAGCTTTATGCCATGCGAGACGTCACCGCTACGGTTGAGTCGATCCCTCTTATTGTGGGCTCGATCTTATCGAAAAAGTTGGCAGAGGGAATCGGCGGCCTAGTGCTTGACGTTAAACACGGTACCGGTGCCTTTATGGCGACGCGTGATGCCGCTTATGAATTGGCGCAGCAGTTAGCAACAGTGGGTCGTAGTTGTGGACTGTCAGTCCACTGCACTCTCTCTGACATGAACTCACCACTGGGCACACATGCAGGTAACGCCCTTGAGGTTGCTGAGTGCTGCGAGGTTCTTAGTGGTCGAGGACCCGAAGATACGACAGAGCTGTCAATTCACCTAGCGGCGGAGATGGTGCGTCTCGCTATGCCGTCGCGAGACGGTGACGAGATTCGCGCCAAATTGCGCGGTCATCTTCTGGACGGAACCGCATGGCGCAAATTTTTACAGGTGGCCGAGGCGCAAAATGGTGATTTGGATTTACTACAAGATCCCAAGCGGCTTTATAAGGCACCCGTCAAGAAAGCGGTTGTCGTCTCTGGTGGACCATTTGTAAGTACGATTGATACGCGCCAATTAGGATTGGCCGTATTAGCTCTCGGTGGCGGTCGCAGACTCGTCAACGACCGGATTAACCCCTGGGTAGGACTCACTGGGCTGAAAAGAGTTGGAGCGCGCCTTGACCGAGATGAGCCAGTAGCCATAGTTCACGCCGCCGATGAATCAACTGCAGCTGTTGCCGTCAATATGGTGGGACAAGCCTACAAACTGGGTGAACAAGCGACGGCTCACGTGTTTATTGAGGATATTACTTAATGTCAGTAACTAAACTTGAGACTGAGATTGCAGCTACAGCAACAGCAGTGAAATCTGCCCTTGGAGTCGACCGTCTTCCTCCGACATTAGTTGTACTCGGATCCGGGTTTAAAGGTTTTGAGAACAACCTTTCGGGTTCGACTAGTGTCGAGCTGCAAGAGTTGCCTCACGTTGCGTCACCGAGCGTGCAGGGTCACGGCGCCTCGCTAGTAGCGGGAACAATAGGCAATACGCCTTTAGTAGTGATGACCGGACGCCTTCATCTTTACGAGGGGCTGAGCGCCCATGACATCGTATATCCATTACGAGTTTTGGCAACTTTAGGGGTCAAACGCGTACTGCTCACAAATGCGTCGGGGTCGTTATGCGCCGACGTCCCTCCAGGCACATTAGTCGCCGTCACCGACCAGATAAACATGACGGGAACAAGTTGCCTGATGGGTCCGAAGGGCAAATATTTCGGTAAACAATTTCTAGATATGGCAAGCGCTTGGGACAAATCTTGGCTCGAAAAGATTTGCGCCTTAGATCATGACATCGTCCGAGGTGTGTATGTCGGCGTTCTTGGACCTGCTTACGAAACTCCGGCCGAGGCTCGCATGCTTGCAGGTCTGGGTGCAACTGTGGTTGGCATGAGTACCGTACAAGAGACCATGGCCGCACATCAGCTTGGGCTGAAAGTCGCTTGTTTATCGTTCGTGACAAATATGTCAGGTGGTCTTGGCGAACCATTGACTCATGACGACGTGTTAGACCTTGTGGCTAAAAACCAAGAGCGCCTTCAATCTATTCTCATCAAAGCTGTAGGAGTGTGATTGTGCAAAAACAAATCAATTTCAAACCACTATTTGACGCCTCCAAAATTCAACAAAGAATTACGGAGCTAGGTGCTCAAATCGCACGCGATTACAATGGTGAGCCACTAGTCTGTATCGGCGTACTCAAGGGTGCCGTTATATTTATGGCTGATTTAGTGCGAGCTATCAATCTGCCCCTCTCAATGGAATTTATAGGGGTATCAAGCTACGTTGGCACGGCTTCGACCGGCCATGTACGTCTGACTCACGATTTGACTCGTGATATCACGGGCAAGCATGTACTGCTCATCGAGGATGTCATCGATTCGGGTGTTACCATCGACTATCTTTTAGGCCTCCTAAAGCTCAGAAATCCCAAAAGCCTCAAAGTGGCGACCTTTCTCTCCAAGCCGGAGGCGCATCAAATGCATCACCACCTAGATTACGTTGGGTTCGAGATCAGCCGAGAGTTTGTGATTGGTTACGGCCTCGACTTAGATCAGTACTATCGTAATTTGCCTTACCTGGCACAGGTTACAGACTGAACTGGGCCGCTCACTCAGCTTCGGCGTCCATCGACACAATTTGCTCGACACTGCTACGAATAACGTTCAGGGTTTGTTGCCGATCGGCAGCTTCCAAAGCATTTTCTTCAATGCGCATATTAGCGAGTAAACGCCTTATCGATTTATGTAGCGTTACCGGATAGCCAAGATCTACGAGAATCTGACGGGATTCCATCGCTTCGTTGATCATGTCTCTGAGTTGATTTAACGCGGCGGTGTTGTGGCTCTGCGTCGGAGCAACCCAGAGTAGTAAAGTCATTTTTAATTTCTGCACGAGACTAACTGTACGTGCCGGTCCGCCAACCATATCGCCCACAAACATGGCTGCCAGGAAATTTTGGCGCAGTTCAAAAACTAGACGCGCGTATGGTTCGTAAAGTAGTACGCTTTGCATATATGTCGTAAGCGCCGTTGCTCCGATCGCCCCACTCTCGACCTGCTTTTTGGTCTTGAGACCCTCTTCCAGAAGTTTTTCCATGCCGCGGTCCATCTCGTCTTGGAGACCTGGATCGTTGGAATCCACCAAGTGTATCACTGTTACCAGGGCATAAAGATCCTGCATCCTCGCATCGGAGGACATTGGCGACATCGTCAACTTAGCACCTAAGTCCATGCAGATCCCTTTGATCATGCGCAGGTACTCATTCACGGCATCGTCGCGCTGATTATTCAATTTGGCTTCGTCGTCGCGCCCCTGACCTTTCCACAGCTGAAACTCGAAGGCACGCACGTAACTGGCGGCGTAAACTATTTTTTCAACTTGGCTCTTTGCCGCTCGCATTTTTTCAATGGCAATCGCTCTCAGTTGAGCCGAGGTCCCATGGCGCAAGTCTTGGTAGGTGTTGATTGTGTTCTGATTGAGCGCTTCCGTAGTCGTAGCCATCGACGCAGTGGTTTGCTGCATTGCGGCGGTCTTCTGCTCCATGCGCGTCGTAGCATCACGCATCTCTAGCGTGGTCTTATTCATTTCCACGGTGCTCTTGTGCATCTCGTCCAGGTCGTCCTTAACAGAACAAGCCATGACAAGTGAACAGAAGGCAACCAAGTGCATAAAATTACTAAGCGACATATAGAACCCACCAATCGTCAAAGTATTGATTACCTTGATCTATCGAGCGAGAGGCTATATATCGCCTGGCAACTTAATGGCAAGCTGAAAGCATGAGATGTATCAATTGATTAAAGTTTAGTGCGGCCGGAGGAGGAGATAGGAGTCGAAGCTGGCTGAGAATCGGTAGACATTTTCTTTAGTTCGGACATAAGCCTGTTAATCTTTTCGAGGCTACTACGAATCCTTTGAAGACGATCCCCAAAGTCAGCTTGGGTGTCATTCTGACCACTAGCCTCTGGGTTTTGACCGGTAACTTTACCGGTCATATGGCTAACATATAACGGGCGACGCCCACCGCGAGCCAGTTCTTGATCGATTTCCTTCTTCTTCCGGAAAGAAGCCAGATCGACAATTTGGGTTGGTCCGGACTCTGAACCCTTTTGCTCAAAACTCATAGAGATACCTGCCTTCAACAACACAACAACATTTATCAACAAGCGACAACGTCAACCACAACACTCTAACAGGTAGAGAACACGGATTCAGTGCTTGATCCGGTAAGATTTCAGCACCGATTTATTAGCATTTGCTCGCTCTTTGGCCATGCGTTCTTGGTTCCGAGCATTTTTAGTCATCACATCATCGAAAGCCGGTGTCTCAGGCGTGTTCGACGCCATTTCGGCGTCCGCCTGATCTACGGCTTTGGCTGCGGACTTATCACGCACCGTGAACAACGAAACAACATTGCTTTGTTTGTCAGTATCATGTCCTTGCATCTACTTTATCCTCCGAATCAGCGGCAACATCAGCAGTAGGTGGGCGACAAGATCGCCTATCTACACTGTAATCAGCAAAGACCATGCCACGTCTTAGCCCTCTGGACAACCGGCCGAAAACATTAGAATGTCACCTGATGACCCCCAAGGAGTCTCAGGTCAAACGAAAGTCCAGCCACGATTCTGACGGAAAGCAGCGCGAACTCTTGAAACAGCCGCCTACCTTTTAGACAGTCCTGGGATGATGGCCATGGTTAACCATGATGCCGGTGATGGTCGATGAGTGCCTGCATGCCCTTCATGAGGCCCGGTAGATTGGCTTTAGCCACCTGGTCGACTATCTTCTGCGGTGCAAACATGGAAAATGCCACATCTAAACTGTACACGGCCTTAGTCTTTCCCTTACCCAGATCACTAAACTCCCAGGACCCAGAGCTCTTCTTCATGAGGTTGGATTCATCGAGATGCCACCAGATCTTGCTAGGCTTTTCCTCAAACATATTGAGCGTGTAGTGAAACACCTTGATAAGTCTGACCTCGTAGCGGACCTGGCACACCGACTTAGGCTCTTTAGCCTTGAGCACCTCGATCCCAGCTACCCCGGGTAGGAATTTGGGATAGTCGAGATATTGCCGACAAGCCTCGAATACTTGCTCTATGTTACCGTCAAAGATGTTTTCTATTGTGACTGCTGACACAGATTGTCTCCTTTTCTTATCGAGAGTTATCTTATAAACTAACGTAAGGTAAGTACAGGACTGCTGACGCTAGCTGAGAGCGGTTGCGAGTTGAATTCCTTTTGAACACGGAAGTGAGCTATGGGTGATTCTGACGTTACCATGAAGGATCTGGTAGAGTTCATAGCCAAGGCGCTCGTTGACGAGGTTGGGCGGATCGAGATCAGTGAGATCGCTGGCAACCAGACCAACATCATCGAGTTAAAGGTGGCTAAAGAGGACATTGGCAAAGTGATTGGTCGTCAAGGACGTACCGCCGATGCCATCAGGACCATCCTAAACTGCGCAGCCGCCAAACTGTCTAAGCGTTATATTCTCCAGATTATTGACGAATAGGCTACCGCATGGTCCACTCTGCCGCTGGGACCGTACTGGTATGCGCTGTTGAGGGCACGAAGTTAACCGCTGACGAAGATTCATTCTTCCGCAGCGTGGCTCCCTCGGGAGTCACAATCTTCGGCCGCAACTGTCCTCCCGGCTCGGATCTTGCCTCTCTCATCTGCAGCCTCCAAGCGACCCGGCCAGCGGGGGCTCCGCCGCTTGTTGTCGCTATCGACCAAGAGGGCGGGCGCGTGGCGCGCTTAAAGGCTCCGTTCCCTAATCCGGGTCCTGCGGCAAACTTGGCGGATGGGCTGGACACCCCGATCGCTTTGGCCCAAATTCGCGGTATTGCACGTGAGATCGGCACAGCCCTGGCCCAATTGGGAATCAATGTAAATTTTGCACCGGTTTGCGATGTGTTGACCGAACCCACCAATACAGCGATTGGGGACCGGGCCTTCGGTGTGACTCCCGGCAGCGTCACCATGCGTGCCGGCAGCTTCTTGGAAGGACTCCACGAGGCGGGTGTGCTAGGTTGTCTTAAACACTTTCCGGGACAAGGGGCCGCCACCGTGGATACTCACATCGGTGGAGCCACGGTATCCTTATCACGCCCAGAGTTGGAGCAGACACACCTGCCTCCATTCAGGTCGCTACTCCCTTTTGCCCCAATGGTCATGATCTCCCACTGCATCTACCCAGCATTGGGGCCTGGGGAGGCTAGCAGTTCTCGGGTCATCATCGACGGATTGTTGAAAGCGGAACTTGGCTACAACGGCGTTGTGGTCAGCGATGATATGAATATGGGAGCAGTTCCTCAGGATCCTGCCGCATGGCAAGCGGCGATCGTACATGCCGTCGCCGCCGGAGTGGACATGGTTCTCGTGTGTCGCCATTTAGAGCGTTACGAACTAGCCTTCAACGCGCTTACCCAAGAGGCCAGTCGCAGCCCTGCGTTCCGTGAGCGGCTGGAAGATGCGGCCGGACGCGTCAACGCGATGCGCAAACATTTACGTCCTTTACCGGCTTAGCCTGCGATAGGATCTGCCTGCACAGGTTTAGTGGCCGTTACCTTGACGCGCCTAATCCGCTGCCGCTCGACTTCGGTCACCTCAAGGTTCAAGGAACCAATCTTGAGGGTCTCACCTTGGGCCGGCAGGTCCCCGAGTAGTGCCACAATCCAGCCAGCGATAGTGTCTGTACCTTCATCAGGTTTTTCTTTGAGATCCTCTTCCTCGATACCGAAATGCTCAAGAAATTCATCAATGTTACAAGATCCAGCGACATCAAACACTCCGGGCTCGGTCTCGATAATCTCGGCCTCCTCCGTATCGTACTCGTCTTGGATTTCCCCTACGATCTCCTCCAGGATATCTTCCATAGTGACCAAGCCCGCCGTCCCACCGTGCTCGTCTATGACGATAGCGATATGGTTCTTGCTGCTTTTTAACTCTTTAAAAACATCCATCACTGGTTTTGATTCGGGCACAAAGAATGGTGAGCGCATAATTCTTTTGACGCTAAATGGAGTGCTGTCACGCTGCTGATCGCGCGCCACCTTAAGAAGATCTTTGACGAGCAAAATCCCGATGACATTGTCTATTGCACCATTTTCGCACACAGGAATCCGTGACATCCCAGATTCAACTGCTAAGGCCAGGGACTCGGCGAGAGTGGCGTCGTCGCCTAGCCACTTGACGTCAGGCCGCGGGGTCATGATCTCCCGGACTTTAGTTTCATCAAACTCAAAGACACCAACGATCATTTCTTTCTTAGTTTCTTCAAGTACACCGGCACGCTCACCGACGTTCACAAGATACTCTAACTCCTCCTCTGTGATCGGTGGGGTATCTTGTCTAACCCCTCCCAACTTGCCCACCACTCTGAGGGCAAACCCTGATACCAACCAAACCAAGGGAGCGACCACTAGGTAGATGGCATAAATCATTCTCAGTGCCGGGACCGCGACTCGCTCAGCATGGGTCTTGGCAAAGGACTTAGGAATGATCTCGACAAAGAAAAGAATCAGTAAAGTCATCACACCAGTCGCAATACCAATGGCTTGACTCTGTAAATGCCTGGAAGCGAAATCCGTCGCTACTGCAGACGCTAAAATATGAAATAGATTATTGAAGATCAGAATCGTCGTGAGCACTCTACCCGGATGCGTCAGCCATAAATTAAGCTGCCGTTTCGCGGTACTTCCCTGTTCCATGAGATGTTTAGCTTTGAGCGACCCTAGCCCAGTAATGGCTGTCTCTGTCCCAGAGAAAAAGGCCGAGAGTAGCAGGGCTACGGAAATTATTGCCAATTGGGTAGTGTCGTATGAAGACAATGCTTCCATGACTATCGGGCTCGCTTTCTTCTAACTAAAGTTGTCTTAACGCAATTGCGCCAGAGCGGACGACGTGTGCCCTCGCCGAGTCTTTGCATCAGCACGCGCTGCGCTCTCAACATGATGGCCTCATCTTTTGGCACCATATGGTCGTAACCACAGAGATGTAAAAATCCGTGAACTACCAAAAAACATAGCTCACGCTCCAAACTTTGGCCTATTTGCGCCGCATTGCGTTCAGCCTCCGGGATGGAAATCACGATATCACCCAGGGTATGCAGCAAAAATGCATCGCCTTGCCCTCGATTAGTCTTGCGCTTTCTACGCACGGGCACAGGCCTCTGCCAATCAATTTGGGGGAATGACAACACATCAGTGACCTTGTCGCGATCTCTAAACCGATGATTGAGCGTTCTAATCGCGCGGCTACCGACGAATGTGATGCCGATTTGAAAATCGTCCAGCCCCAGATGAGATTTTATTTCCCTAGCTATCGCTGTGATAACTGCAGTGCTCACTCTGTACCTGCGCACTTGGCAGGTAATATCGACTGCAGCTACAGATGGCGGTGCAGCGGGTGGTTTCACTGGCTCTTCTTTTTCCCCGGCGGCAAGGGTTCAATGTCGCCTAGACGCGACTCTTCTTTACCCTCGGCGCGCACTTTAAGCGCCCGCCTTCCGTCAGGCACGGTAAATGACGCAATCGAAGTAATATGGGCCGTGGTAGGCGCCTTCACAGCAGCGCCAGCATCGAACAAGGCAATAGCCAACGCCTGGTTAACTAAGTTTTCAGGCAATGGCGCAGGTTCAGGCGCGGCCTCTGACTGCTTCGTGCTACTAGTAAACCGAAGCAGCTTTGGGCTTAAAGGGGGCTTGTTGTCAGATTTTTGCTGCGCCATTCCCTTATTATAGCACATTACGCGGCCGGCACGAGGGCTGTTTAGCCCATAGCTCAATGCGTCATCTCGATCGCACCGGACTTCCACCAACCACCGTAAGTGTCTATATTCTTTTGACTAAACCTTGATTCAAAGGTGCTAATGTGATCGCGCGGGAAGACCTCGGGCCGCTCAGTCGCTTGCCGCACAAAGCCGCGCTCCCGCAGATGGGCGGCAACCACGTCAAAATAAGGCCTCTGATCAGACTTAAACCAGCAGAAGCCGTCCTTAACGAGCACACCCTCTAGACGCTGACAAAAGCTAGCATCTACCAAGCGATTTTTAGCCTGCCTCGCCTTCTTGACCCACGGATCTGGGAAAAAGATGACCACACCATCGACCTCTCCCGAGGCGAAAACTTGATCGATAGCGGCGGCGTTGGCAAGCACGACAAAAACATTCTGAAGGCCCTTTGCCTTCGCACGTTGAGCCGTAGTGACCACCCTTTTGAAGGTGATATCGAAGCCGATAAAAAGCGTATCTGGATTGGCTTCTGCCATCTCAAGTAGCGTCTTACCTAAGTGGCATCCAATCTCAATAACGAGACGTTTATAGCCGTCGGCCTTGCCGTAGTAAGCAGCTACTCGCTGACGCCAAGTGCCAGCACTCCCCTCAAGGGCACGTCCAAAGCCAAGCGCTAGGGAGCCATCCTCGTTTGCCGCTCGCAACGCAGCGACGTAGGGATTCACTTGGTCGGAAAGTCCATCGGTGCTGTAAGAAAAGGGATTTGGATGCTTCACGGGCATGTCTTGCGTCTCTACTCTAAAATTCTGGAGTCCCGAGGATAGGACTTAAGTCTGATTGGGGGAGGTTGTAAGCCGGATTCTGTGTCTTTGCTGCCGAAACAGACAAAGGTGACTGTCATTTATCTGGGACGCCTGTTGCCAGTCGCCTCGAGCGGCCTACCCGGAGACACTACCGAGCCGGTGTCACCATAAGTAATTTTAGTTACTTATGATCGTCTCCCTATTTGGCCTTGCTTCGGATGGGGTTTGCCACGCAATCTTGTCACCAAGCTGCGGGTGAGCTCTTACCTCACCGTTTCGCCCTTACCGCTGGCAGCTTTCGCAGCCCACGGCGGTTTGTTTTCTGTTGCACTTTCCGTCGGGTTACCCCGCCTGGCCGTTAGCCAGCATCCTGCTCTATGAAGTCCGGACTTTCCTCCTCCTCTCGTCGAAACGAAAGTTAGCGACAGTCCACCTCATTCCCAACCCACACTAAAAGTCGCTATCCTCGGGTCGGCGTAATGTAATGATTTAGCATTAAAAGGTCAAGTTTTAATATCACTGATTCTCAATGATTTTAAGGTTTTGATGAATAACTCAATTTCAAAATAAGCTCATAGTTGTCGGGAGCCACAGGATCCTCATGGGCCGCCATGTTGCGTGTCGTTAGATGGCAACGTCGACACCTAAAAATCAGCATGATTCCTTTTTTCGCGTGCATTTCATAGCCAATCGCATCCATGAGACCACCGCAGAGATTAGCCCGGTCGCCAGGATTCACATCGACATGGCGCGATACTAAACAATAAGGGCAATGATTGCGGCAGCCGCCACGGCGAGGGGGGACCTCACGACGGCACTGATCGCAAATGAAACTTTCGTTGATATGTGTAAATCTTGAATTAATCATGTGATCATAGTTGGTTATAAAATTATCGCCAGTCATTATCGAGCCATGAATAGGGCGTCATAGCAGCCAGCACTAAATTTGTCTTGGGATTTGCCGATGGGAGAGACATACGAGGAGGTCCCAATTGAAGAAAATGCAATCCACTTTGCATTTTTATGCGGCACTGCTGCTAGTCAGTGGGTGCGGAAACGTCGGCGAGTCGCCGGCGAGTTTCTGCGACCTTTGCGGCACCTATGGCGACATTTCTGGAGTCATCTCTTCGGCTGAGGGAAGTTTATCGGCCATGCAAGGCTGGGTTGTCACGACTCTAGAACGGGACACTGGGATAGCCCGCGTGGAGCCGATCAGCAACAATGCTGGCAAATTTAAATTTAAAAAAGTACGGACGAATACTGCTCAGACACTCGCTCTTTTGTCACCAAATTACCGGCTCCAAGCTGTGCTCTCAATGCCTGGCACCGACTCTAAGAACATTAGGCAATGGTTGCGCTACAACTCAACCCAACTTCCCAAACTGATTAACGCTGGTAATATCCTCAAATTTGCTAGCACGGATGGACTAGAAATCCAAAATTACACGGTACCATCCCAACAGTCCGACCAAGAGTTGCCAACAGGAGTATCCAAGCTCGGCCTCACCCGTGGCGTAAGACTCACTGAAACTGCCAGAGCCCTGCACGGTGAGTTAGGCGCGGGTAGTCTGGGATTGCTCGCGACAACGGCTAAGTCAGCCTCGCCCGATTACAACGCCAACGGTATCGTCAAGTGGCTGGACCCTTACGATGGCGACAAAGAGGCATTAAAACTCGATCTGTTCGCCACAGGTGAAACCAATCCCAAGCAAGTCTTCAATAATGTAATTAAGTATTTCACGGTTCAAGTCAGCAAAACGGCCGATGAGACGACTCAAGAGAAACTGACTTACATAAATTTTTCGACCCAGCTGCTTGACGGCCTTAGTCCGACACCAACGGTGTTTATCCGAGGCTCCGACGCACTATTAGGAAAATCTTTACTCAGCCTAACCGATGACGGCAGTGGGACCAAAACCTACACTGGCCAGGCCAAAGTTGCGACAACTGCAACCATTAACACCTTCGATGTTTTATTCCTGGAGCTAAAGTTTGGCAGCGACGCCAAAGCGTGGATGGCTGACTTCCCGTGGGTGTTCTCCCTTGACTTGGCCTCTCTGCCAGCTGCCACTGATGCCGTGGCTAAGAGCGCTTGGGACAGTGGTAACCTGGTTGTAACCAACCCTTTCACCGCCAGCGGTAGCACCGATCCTTTAAACTCTTTTACTTGGACAGTCAGTGTTTATAGCGACACTACTTTAATATGGACATCTCCGTCGAAGCTCTTTGACGCAACCAAAACAGCAACCAACGCAACGATCACCGTTCCGAAAGCCGTGTTTAATTTCAATTCGGGAGTGACTTACAAATACGCCGTATCGCTACAAAGTGATGATCAGATTCCGGGCACACCGTCTTACGTGATCCAGAGTCTGAAATTCGCGATCACAGCTCCTTAGAGACGACGGATAGTTCTCACTGATTACTTTTACCAAGTATTTTATTAATATTTTGCGCCAGCTGTTTAGCGTCGACGGGGCCAATCTCCTTGTGACGGATAATACCGTCTGCATCGATGAGAAAAGTCTCTGGCACACCTGACACACCGTAGTCGATTGCAGCCTTGCCATCCTCATCTAGCCCAAGCATATAAGTTTTACCAAAGTACGCCGCGAATCGTTTCGCATCCTCGGCACTATCTTGAATCGCAATACCCACAACCATCACCTTGTCTTTGTTAGCCTGCCAGAACTGCTCTAATTCGTGCGCTTCCTGGCGACAACTCACACACCAGCTTGCCCAGAAGTTAAGAACAACCGGACGACCCTTGAGATCACTTAACGAAAAGTGTTCACCACTGACTTGAGGCAACAAAGATTGCCCTTGTACCCAAGCAACGCGGAATGACTGCGCTGGTTTATCGATGTTTGCAGGCGGTACACGCGTCGTATCAATGCGTAGACCCGTAGCCATCACCGTCACCAGGATAGCCGCGATCGCAATAATAATACCCGTGATCACTAGGTGAGTACGGCGGCGTGAAACAGGGGTATCGTTTGACAGTAGTTCGTCGTTACTCATCATCGTACCTTTATTTCACCGATGTTTGCTGGCCCTTGAACAAACTTTTCTCAAGTAACTCTTTGTCCATGGAAGAATGCTCGGCTCCTGGCTTTTTGTACTCCTCTGAGTGCTTGACCATGAGATTACGAGACGCAATCGACTGGCCATCATCACTTATGCGACCCTCGACCACGACTCCTTGCCCCTCCTTGAACATGTCAGGAGGGGTGCCGTTGTGGTGAACACCAATATTGTGTCCTTTCAAATCCGTCATGGTGAAATCTAAAGATAAACCTTCGGGCTGCCACTTTACCGACCCAGGAAGTACCATCCCCCCAACTTTAATAGTCTGACCCTGAAGTTCAGCGGCTTTTGCCTGCGCCTCTGACGGTGTGTAGAAGTAAATTAAATTATCCCCGAGACTGAGAAATGACATCCCGACAATGGCACCTGCAATGACCACACCACCAACAATCCAACGTGTTTTGCTTTTATTTGCCATGATTCGTTTCAGCTCCTGATTGATTGAGTAATCTAAGCTTCATCCTGAGCTTGATCCGATGTAGCAGCATCCAATGCGTAAAACCCAAAAGCGCTAACGCTCCAACTGAGTATGCCATGAGAATATATGGCATAGGATCAGTGCCTGGTATATTCATCGATTCCATAACCTCATCCCCTATCCACTAAATTAGCCTCTTTCAAAATTTAAATGCTGGACCTGCAAGCTAAGGCGCACTCAGAGTTGCATAGGAGGCAGACTCTATCTCATCTGCCAACATGATATTGCGCCCTCGCACACGTACCAACCATGCCGCGTAAATACACATGACTAAAATTCCAGCAACCAATGTCCAGAGGATCTCAGGATCCATCGTCGATCCGCCCTCACGAATCATACTCGGGGGCTGATGGAGCGTGCGCCACCATGTCACACTCTTATAAATGACAGGTACATCGGCAAAGATAAGGATACCCAGTACAGCGCAAACGCGGGTCCGTCCCGTACCAGGGGCCATGGAACCATAGAGTAGCAGATAACCGGCATAGAGAAGGGCGAGAAGAAATGTGGTCGTAAGGCGTGCATCCCAGGTCCACCAGGTCCCCCATGTTGGGCGCCCCCAGATTGACCCCGTCGCCAAAGTTAGCAGAGTAAAAATAAGGCCCACTTCTGCCGTGCCCTTAGACCACGCCATCAAACGTTCAGAGCGATCACGCAGAGCCAGAACGCTGAAGACACAAAGTCCGAGCGAACTACCGAAGGCTGTGATGGCACTCGGCACATGTAGAAACATAATGCGATAAACAGGCCCTTGATTAACATCAACTGGCGCATAGAAAAACGCCATTAACCAGTGCAGAATAATCAGTAATTGGACAAATGACCCAATTACAAACTCACGTTTATCTTCGCTCGTCAGCATAAGTTTAGCTCTCTACCATAAGTTCCGTGAATAAAAGTACGCCTAGCGTGATATAAATGGTGTCAAAAGCTGCCAGTAGCCCAAGCCATGACTTCAACTCGGGACTCCCCAGACCGACCTCGAGACAAAGGCGCGCTGATTGCACCGCGGCCAGTAACACGGGTGTTGTCATGGGAAAGTATAGCAAGGGATATAAAATCTGCCGTGCTTGTGCCTTTAAGGTGAGAGCCGAAAGGAGCACACCAAGGGCCCCTAGACCGGCTAGTGCCAAAAGACTGATGCCAAGGACTGTCCATGAAAAAAGCTGGATGGTCGCAGACTGATGTAAAAATGCCCCAAAAAGCATGGTCGGCACTAAGGTAGCGCTACCAAGGATCAACACCAGCGTATATTTAGCAAGAAATAAAGCCGTGTAGGAAATAGGATAAGTCCTTAGCAAATCAAAAACCCGATCCTGCCGATCTGGTTCAAAAAGACGCGAGAAGCTGATTTGTAGTGCAAAAATCGCCGTCAACAAAGTCTCGGCCAGATAAATTCTAATCCGTAAGGATTGATCGAGATCTCCAAGGGCGAATGCAAAAAGAACTAGCATCGTGAGCGCGAAAAGAACGGGAGAAATTAACCGCTCTTTATCGACAAACTCTGCCCGTAATCCCTGTCTAACCAGCGTTAAGTACTGATTCCCGGCGGTCGCCTTCACACGCCCCCCTTTTTGGCAATGTCCATTGACCCGGTAATCAAATCCCGAAAAGGCTCCAGGTCATGACTCACAAGGAGAGCAAATCCGCCACGAGATAAATGGTTCCGCAGTCGTTCCCTAAAAACGGTGAGAGCCTGTTGATCCAGTCCATAGAGCGGCTCGTCTAGTAGCCATCCAGGAGTAGGCGAGAGATCGAGCCTAGCCAAGGCGAGCCTGCGTTTCATACCAGTCGAGTACTTCTCGGTGGGAAATCCATCACGCAAGAGAGGGTGGTTTAGGCCCCATGGTTCCAAAGCGCCAAAAATAGCGCCATCATCTAACCGGAGCCCACGGAGTTCCGACCAAAACTTGAGGTTCTGCACGGCGTCCATCTTCAGATAGAGGCCGTTGGCCTCTGCCGGCAGGTACTCTAGGTGTGATCGTCGGTCGTCAACTGACTTTTGTTCCCAAGTTAACTCGATGGCGCCTGAACTTGGATTTAGCAGTCCAGCCACCACTGACAAAAACGTCGACTTACCAACGCCATTCGGACCCGAAATATGCCAGAGGTCCCCTGGGCCTGACGTTAAGGACAGGTCGTGGAATAGGCGTCGGTGGCGAAACTTAAAGCTTAGGTTTGAAATAACCAACATGAGGCGATCATATCAGAACTCTGAGACATTGACATAGACAGTCGCACCTAGGCGTTGTTCAGCCTGACGGGCACTGCTTGTACCGGCCAAATCAACAAAGTAGCTGCTAGCCTCCAACGAAATGAGGCCCAAATTCAGTGAGAGCCCTCCGGAGGCACCCATGTGCGTTAACCCTGCTCTGAGACCCAGAGTCGCATAGCTGCCGACACCACCAACCAGAATCTCGGATCCAAAATGGTACTTTTCGTTGGGCGCAAGGCTCTTGTTTTCCAACTGATCGAACTTGAGGACAAAATTAGCGCTGGCGTCTTTACCCAGCCTGGGTGATGCCGACACGGCCACGCTCGTCTGCTGTTTGACAATCAAATGCGTGCCACCACCCGCATTGCGGAAGGTCGTGTCCCCAAGGTTCTTCGTGCTGACCCCAAGGGCGGGGTTCCACGCTGGGGAGAAGCGGCAAATAAGCCCAACATTGTCTGAGCGTCCCGTGTACTCGTTGGCATAAGTGCGAACTGCCGCATTGCGTCTACCAGTATCCATGAGGTCTTCGTAACTCAGGGGACCACGCACCTCTTGCCGCTTTGCATAGTAACCGAAGTATCCCAAGCTAATGCGCCCCTTGCTGTCCTGACCACTGAATCCGTACCCAATGCCGGTCATACTGCGGTACCGGGTATCTAGAGTGCTGGTGTCATTGGTCACCCGCGGCACTGCCGCAATTTGGTAATCCTGGAACGGGAGAATCAGAAGCCTCTTCAACAAAATCCCCGTTGCTGCCGTGACCCGTGCGTACTGCCTAGTGTTTGCCCGGCTATCCACAGCAGCCCTGCCAATGACAGCGTCTGAGGAGGCCCCGTTGCTCCGCAATTCGCCGACTAAACTCTTAGCACTGGTGTTTGCCCCTGCCGCGACGAACGGGAAGTAGAGCCTCCGTATCCAAGGCGCATTGTCCCTCACCGGCCCTAGTCCACCTATCCCTGCCGGGTTATGCATCGCCGCATCAACGTCATCTGCCACGGTGGTCAGAGCGTATCCCATTCCCTGGGCCCTGGTTGATGGAAGTGGGTCCTCATCGATCACGCTTTCAACTTCCGTCAACGCGGTACCGCCGGCCGCAAATAACTGCTGTGCCCCGGTAAATATATTTGCCACCATGGTGGCCACCATAGCCTTTTGCAAGGTCCTCATCCGTCCCCCCACACACCTCCATCGGCAGGGCGGACAAAGAATTTAGACTTTTTCGAAAAAATTATAAATTACTCAATATATACAGCTATTTATATTTTCCGTCACGGGCCTTCGGACGGATTTCTCGCAAACAGGTAAGCGGTAAATACAGCGAGTTAAAGCCTGCTACCTGATGGCATTCAATTCTTCCGACGTCTAGATCCTCTGAAGTCCCAGAATAAGTGTAACGACACTCGCCCCCGACGATCCCCGGAGTGACTGCACCGGCACTTTGAAATCCGGATGATGGCATCGTGAACGATCCCGTCCTCGGGATAGCCCACACCTGACGATCATCGTAACGACTCACTGCCTTTGGGGTTGAGACTGGTGGCGGCGCCTCTTCCTCGGCTCCGTGGTGCCCCTCGCCTTTGACCTCTTTGGGTGGCGGTTCCCCTTTACCCGAAGGCGCAGGAGGGGCAGGAGGCGTATCATCGTCTGCGTCTAGCAAAGTGTCTTTATCGGGAAAATAAATGGACCAGGACTCACCTGAGATCAGTTTAACAATGATACGGCGGCCCAATTGATCCATCTTACTTGCGCATGATGCGATAAATTTGAAAGGTTTAACCTTTCCTGAATCGGCAACCTCTCCAAGCTCTTTCGCAATAATTACCCGGTATGGTGATTGCCAGATGAGCGTCGTGCCGAAATCACCCTCGCCTGTGCTTACCTGCCAACGTAGCATCCCGTAGCGATCAAGGTCGCTCAATAGGAAACTAAGCTCGCGTGTCTTGCAAACTCGCTCGTCGGCTACATCCGGCTGGCGTGTAATCGTAAGACAAACACCTGCGGGGGGGCTGACGCGTATCATACCACGAAGGCGCTCTGCCGCAATTTTGCGGCCAAAATTGGTCGTATCATGGCTCATTAAAGTAACTTCCGATTGCGGAGGCGGATCAAAAAACTTCGATAGCCTTTTGATCCGATCTACCTCGCGCAACTCACCTTGAAACAAAGCCGTCGCAAGCATGGTCCCGATGAATTGGCTCATGGCCGAACATCCAACGTGTAGAGTTCGTTAGTCTGCTCCACCGCATAGACTAAACGTTCCGAATTCCCGCGCCACTGAGGCCACCTTTCGCTCGCAAGCTGTGTTGCCGTCAAGAACTGGCCGGCCACGCCCTCCTGGTCCGCGAGCCGCAGATCATAACTTATAATTTTATTGCCAACCATGCGTGCGCCAGCGAACACTATCAAGGGACGCCTAGGATGCCATCTAGGGTCACGGCCATAGGCGACGAATCGGGGTGTTCCACCGTCGCGGCTTACATAAATGCGCCCATGATGGGTGGCCCAAACGACCCGATCACCGTGTGGGGCGATATCAAAGGACTCAACACCGGATCCATCATCGTCTAACTTACGCATGCCGATACCACCATGCGTGATCCAGAGCATCGACTGCTGCGTCGCTAGCCATTTTCCATGTTCCACTCTCTGTGCAACTTGCCATCTTGCCAATCTCTCGGTCGGAAAATAAATCTTTTTGGTACGAACGCCCTTCGGACCCAGGATCTGCAACCGCAGATCTCGCGGATCTAGCGTCAAATAACCTGATGCCGTCGACATTTCGTCGAGCACTACGTTTTTAAAGTTGGCGCAGTCAAAAGCATTGATCAAACTTTTGATGCCGCCATCAGCTATCTGCGATTGTTCGCGGTAAAAAAGACGAAACCCATCTGGCGCCCAGGCAAAACTTGCGCCAATTTGTGCCTCGCTTACTAAGTAAACTTGACTTGTTTTTAGGTCGAGCACAGAAAGTCCCAGTCCGTCCTCTCCTTGATAGGCGACAAACCTTCCCCTAGGATCTAAACGCAAATGATGGAAGTAACCACTCCCACGCAGCCAGGGTTTACCTACTGCTGTGACAATAGCAGATACTTGTGTGGTCCAACCCATCTGAAGTAGGAGGCACGAAAGATACAGAACGATTATTTGCGATACTGACGCACGCACGAGTGTGCCCCTTTTTAAACCCGAAGTGGTTTGATTCCGGCTATGTTATGATCATCAGTGGTGGGATGAGAGTTCGCTAGCTCTATTATACGCAGAAAATGGTCAATGATCTCGGAATGATCTCAAAAAAGACTAAAGTTTTTAGTGTTTCTGCCGAAAAGTCAGCCAGATACGGCGTCGGAGGTCCTCATGAAACTTCATCGTTCGCTCCTGATTACGATCCTAGCAACCGTGATCGCCTCGCCCGCAATGGCTGCCGGCCGCAAGGGTGCAAAGGGCACAACTAACACCGCTCCTAAAGGAGCCCGAGCCAAGAATATTACGGGCGAAGCCACTATCCGAACCAAAGATCAAAGTAAAATCGACTTCGAAGCGGCGGACATCGGTGGTGAACGCAAGACCCCATTGGGTACTCTGATCAATCAGAATAAAGCCGATAAAAACTATGACTTCGTGAAAATCAGGCTGCGTTGGCACCCTGAGATGGTGCAATCGGCATCGGCTCTGGATAGCGGTAAGTAAAGACCGACCGTTCAATTGGCTGTGATCAGCTTCATTAACTCGTCGAGTTGAGGTAAATCGCTGCGCCTAGCTTTCTCGTATCTTGCCGCCAGCCACTTGTGCCTGTCGCCAACATATATCGTTGGCAATTCCGGATTGTGGAAAACCTTATGAACATCGGCGTTAGCCAGGTAACCACCATCGATGCTGAACTCTTTCATGAAACCCTCAGCATCCTCGCGCGTGTCGTGCATAAATACATAAGCAAAATCGACAGGTAGTTGTTGGTAGCGACGCTGCATT
This sequence comes from Deltaproteobacteria bacterium, assembly GCA_016874735.1. Taxonomy (NCBI): domain Bacteria; kingdom Pseudomonadati; phylum Myxococcota; class Myxococcia; species Deltaproteobacteria bacterium. The sequence continues at coordinate 113,247 of VGTI01000001.1, read as the reverse complement.
TTCACCAAATCAGGCATGAGCTGCTGACAAGGCTCGCACCAAGACGCAACGAATACAACGACTAACATACGACCTTCTTCTGGACTCACTTTTTGCTGATCAACTAAGCCTGGAATCTTAGTCGCAGTAAAGCCAAGCATGGGTACCCACGATTCCCAAAACTTGTGGTTGGCGCGATCTGGTTTTGGGGGTGGGGCTGGGTCGGCACCATGTTTTGCACCGCCACCGGAGTTAGCCCACGCATCTGTGTGGACGAAGGTCAGCAGAATCGTAATGATGAACATGCGCCAAAACTGAATCATACTGGTCTCGCCGGCAAGAATATACTTAGTATCAATATGCTATCATGGTTATTAAGACATGCGGGAGCAAGGCTTGACCAAAGACGAACTCGCTAACCTATGGCAATTTCCTTGGCCGATCATGGATGTCCTGATCGGTGGCAAGTCATCTATAGATTTGACCGAGTTAAGTATCAGAAGCCACGACGAAGCCGAGGCCTTCTTGCGCGCCTACGGATACGATGCGACGAACCCGGAAGATCTCCGTCAAATCACTGCTGCCAAAGAAGAGGCTATCGCCTTTATCGAGCAACAACTTCTTAATCCTAAAGAATGGCAGCGGGGTATCAAACCTCCGGATGAGATCATCAACTGTGAGGATCCCTGTCTACTTTTGATATGGGCATCGAACTGTGACCCTAGCGATTTGTGGCGTAGTCACTGGTCGTGTGCCGTGCTGCGTGTGATGCACACAATCGCTCACCTTGAGGGGGTGCATCGGACCATTGATATGCAAGCGGCACGGGCACAAATTTTCGCGCGCTTTCAAGAGTACCTAAAACAGGATGACGACGGAAAGTTGTGGTTTGGCAGCCCCAATGCGCGCTGCGAACTCGCAGCAATCGAGTGGAAGGAAGTGAAAAGTCGCAACTCGATTATTCTAAAACTACTGCACAAACGCGATAACGTCGCCGAGACCATTTATGACTACGTGGGCATTAGGTTTATCACCAAGAATTTAAGCGAAGCCATGTTAGTCGTGAAAATGTTGCATAAACACAACATCATTGTTTATCCAAATGCCTATCCCTCACGGGCGCGTAATAATTTAATCGATGCACAGCGTTTTCAAATCGAAATCGAGGGATTAAGACAGAAATTACAAGCAGGCACCCTGTCAGCAGAGGCATTTAGATCCGCTGTAACTCAAATCAGCGTCGAGGCGCCCATAGTCCCAGCAACTACCAGTAACCCACATTCATCCTCGTCCTATAGAGCTATTCAAATGACCGGTCGACAGCTAATTAAGATTCAGTCCGCCAAATTGGAATGGTTATTTAAACTTACCCAAGGACAACCCGCCAGGGAGCCCAAATTGAGTAGTTTAATGGCGACTGTTCGGGACTTGGTGAAGCACCTACCAACCGCCAAAGACCATCGTTACGACTCAGCTTTTTTCCCGTTTGAGGTCCAAATCCTTGATCTGGCTGCCCATCAGCAGGCGCAGTCTGGAGACGCTAACCACGACCGCTACAAGTCCTCGCAAGTAAGGGCGGCTCGCAAGCGCGTCCTATCTCAGGTCCTTGAGACAGCTAAATACAGTCAGACATGAAAGAAACCGACGGACATCATGGCTAACACTATGGCTAATGCTCCGACTCCGTGTTAAATGCTGGGCGTTGAAGAAACATCGGTTTCTCTTTTACCCCTAATCTCCAATGCGTAGCGCACCATGATTAAACCAATATACGTCGATGCCAATGGCACTTATCCGATTAAACCCGCTCATTACGATGCGGTGGCAGCAGCACTGAAAAGTGTGGATGGAAACCCCTCCTCGATTCATGCTCCGGGAAGAAATGCCAAGATCGCATTGGAGGATGCGCGGACTGCGGTTGCTCGCCTTTTGGGCGCGACGGCTAATGAGATCATCTTCACTTCGGGTGCTACTGAAGCAAACAATTTTGCGCTGAGCGGTTCTTTACGTGCCGGCCTGGCCGATATGAAGCCACTTGGAGAAGCACCAAGAATTGTGGTTACTGCCACTGAGCACGCGGCTGTTATAGAAACCGCTAAGGCACTCAGCGAGCGAGGACTATGTGAACTACAGATCGCGCCGGTGAGCACGTCAGGCCAGATTGATTTAAATGCACTCGAAAGTCTCATCACTCCCAATACCGCGCTAGTCTCTTATCTTGCTGCTAATAACGAAACTGGCGTAGTTCAGGCTACAGCTGACGTGGCACGTCGGATCAGGAGTCTGAACAACAAAGTGCACATCCACGTAGATGCTGTGCAGCTTCTGGGTAAAAGTGATCTGTCATGGCTAGCAAGTAGTGATATTGACTCGGCTGCCTTTTCTGCCCATAAAATCGGCAGCTACAAAGGTGTGGGCGCTCTCTATTTGCGTCGCGGTAAAAAGCTCACTCCGCTAGTCACTGGTGGGGGTCAAGAGCGAGGACGCCGTGCCGGTACTGAGAACATGCCAGGAATCGTTTCCTTCGGTATACGAGCACGGGAGTTACTGAGCGAGCTGCCACTGATGATCGCCAATATGACAGCTGCGAGAGATGCGTTACTCCAAGAATTAAAATCGGTTCCTGACGCCGTAATTCATGGACTTAATAGTGAGCGACTACCTAACACGGTAAATTTCCACATCGACGGCGTCGCCGGTGACGACATACTGCTCAATCTAGACATCGCGAGTATTTACGCATCGAGCGGAAGTGCGTGTTCCTCGAGCGTTGCCAGGCCCAGTCATGTGCTGACCGCGATGGGATACTCTGACTGGGTGGCACTTAATTCAGTGAGAGTCAGTTTTACCGGTGATGCTGCGGTGTCAGAGGTCGGTGCCATCATTCGCATCATCCATGAGGTGCGTCAGCGCTCGATTACCCACAAATAGACTGTCGCTAAGTAGCTGTGCTGCCAATGTGCAGAATATGTTTTACGGCGTTATGGCGAGCTGGGGAGAGGCGCCTACTATGCACCAACTGCCTGCTAGAACTCGACGAATGTAGCCTTGTTGGCGAGCGATCACGTCATCCGCACGTACCGCATCCGATTTGTGATATCCACAGCTTGTGGCGCTATCGTGGGATCATGCGGGACCTGATATTGCGGGCAAAAGTCAGGCAGGATCAAGCTGCGCTCCGCTTACTTATAGCTATGACCGTGAGTAGGGATGAATTGACGAAGCTGGTATCTTGGGCAGACGTCGTGATACCCGCACCTAGTAGTCTTTGGGGGCGACTAAACGGTCGTCTTGATATCGCCAGCTTGGCTGCCGATGCCATAGCTAGGGATAACGCTAAAGATTTGAGAGCTGCACCGAGCGATCTACACTGGCGGTGGCGTAAACAGGCACGTCGTCGACGAGGCCAGCGTAGTAGCAAAGATTCCGTAGAATCCTTTGTGCTCTTCTTGCGGAGCAAACTGGGGCTTATCGGTGCTTGCAGCAGCGATCGACTAGCCAATCCACCGCGTCGGGTCCTGCTGATTGATGATGTCGTAACGTCGGGCGTAACCTTGCAGCGCACAGCCATGGCTTTACATGACAAAGGTGCCAGCGTGGTACGCTGTCTGACTATCGCCAAGTCTTAGCCACGGAACCAATTAACCATTGATTTTAAAGACAAATACGGCAAATCGTGGGACGTCGGAGAAGGCTCTGTTACAGTTCATCGTTTGTCAGTTGAGGACTCCCAGATGAGTGAGAAAGATATGACTGTGCCGACAGCCGCTGATATTGCCACAATGACCCCGATGATGCGTCAGTATTGGGAACTTAAATCACGCTGCGGCGATGCTATCTTATTTTTCCGCATGGGCGATTTCTATGAAATCTTCGGTGGCGACGCCACGTTAGTGGCACCGTTACTTGAGCTAGTTCTAACCAGTAGAGAGCGCGGAGATGATCAGAAAATACCTTTTTGTGGCGTACCTCATCACAGCGCAAAAAACTACTGGTTGAGACTACTCAAGCGGGGCTTCAAAGTAGCCCTAGCTGATCAGGTTGAAGACCCCGCAACTGCAAAAGGCCTCGTCAAGCGCGATATCATCAAGATAATGACACCGGGATGTATAGACGATCCAGAGGCACTAGACCGCGACGCGCCCAACTACGTCGCCGCAGTACATGAAGAGCCCGGGTCTGGTTGTTGGACTTTTGCACTTGCTGATTTGTCCACAGGTGAGCTCCGTCTTGGCAACCTGAAAGATCACTCTGAAATATACAGCGCGGTCGAAAAATTTCGTCCGCGCGAGCTTCTCGCGCGTCGTTTTTTTCACTCAGAATTTGAGCAGCTAATGCGGCCTTACCGTGACACATCCCCGCTGCTCATCGAGCCATTACCAGAGGCAACATTACGCGATCATGCTGCACAAAAGGCTATACTAAATGAAATATTTGGCATGCCAGAACTCTGTGCGCAACCATCTGGCAGCGTGATCGGTGGGGACGCGTTAGTTGCGGCACTGCTAAGTCACTTTCGCTCTTTGCAAACAGGTATCTCTCAGTTCTTGAGTGTGAGACCGCTTTCTGAAGCACACACAATAGCTCTCGACGAGACCGTGGTGCGCGACCTCGAGCTCTTTGAAACCGCGCGCCGTCGTGACAGCGAGGGTAGCCTTTTTAAGGAAATCAACCACACCCTATCGCCGATGGGCGCGAGACTTCTGCGCTACTTTTTGGCCAATCCCTTGCTTGATCCCAAGCAGATCCGCGGACGTCATGAGGCAGTTCGTTGCCTTACTGAACTCGGCGAGCAACGGCTCGCTGAGGCGCGCACGCATCTGAAGCTTGTAGGTGATTTAGAACGCCTGACTACGCGCATTCTAGGTGCTGCAGCAAGCCCTCTCGATTTGCTCCGCGTGCAGCAAACTTTAACCACAGCTATGTGGTTAGTCGATGCTCTGATCACAAAGGATCAAAAGACGCTTAGTAGTCCACTGTACCAGTCTCTTGCCATGGCTCTGAAGATGAGTCGACCGGTCCTAGAAGTACTGGGTGCTAGCCTTAACGATGAGCCCAAAACCCTTGGCCTGGGTAATTCAGTATTTCGCCTAGGTTATGACCCCGAGCTCGACCAGCTGAACGAACTTGCCAAATCGGGGGAAGCGCAGGTCGACGCCTACCAAGAGAAATTACGCGCCTCTACCGGCATTGGTAGTCTCAAGATTAAAAATCACAAATCATACGGACTACTGATTGAGGTCACGCGGACACATACCGCGAAGGTTCCGGAGAATTTTATCCGCCGCCAGACCATGGTCAATTGCGATCGCTTTGTCACCGTTGAGTTGGAGGAACTTGGCGAGACGCTTCTTTCGGCCAGCGATCGTGCCGTGCATAGGGAGGCACAACTTTTTCAGGATCTCCTAAGCCGTTTGTCCTCGTTTAAAAATGAATTGAGATCTACCGGTCAAGCTCTTGGTACCATCGATCTACTGCAATCTTTTGCTTGGCTCGCACTCAGACAAAATTACGTTGAACCCACAATCGTACCAGAGGGTGGGTTGCACATCCGCGGGTGTCGCCATCCAGTTGTTGAACGCTACGTGGGTCGCCACGCCTACACGCCGAACGACATAGAGATTAGCCAGGAGCAGCGACAGATCTTAATTACCGGTCCCAATATGGCCGGAAAATCGACAGTGATGAGGCAAATAGCGATTACCGCGATACTCAACCAGATCGGCAGCTTTGTACCGGCCCTCGAAGCGCGACTACCAATCTTTGACCGCATCTTCACCCGCGTTGGCGCGAGCGACGATCTTGCGCGCGGACAGTCGACTTTCATGGTGGAGATGTCGGAGTCGGCTCATATCTTGCGACACGCGAGTCGAAACAGCTTGGTGATTTTGGATGAGGTTGGCCGCGGTACATCCACCCGTGACGGCCTAGCTCTCGCGGCGGCTATTCTCAAAGATCTGGCGCTCAGAGTTAAATGCTTCGCCCTTTTTGCGACCCACTACCATGAGCTTGTTAGGGTGGCTACTGCACTTCCTTCCGTACGCCCGATGCAAATTGAGGTCGTGGAACAAAACGAAACTATACTCTTTACCCATCGGCTTAAGGATGGCTCGGTCGATAATTCTTACGGGCTCGAGGTCGCACGACTCGCAGGAGTACCCAAACATGTCCTCGTTCAAGCATCTGAGTTTCTCGAGATTGAGGCAGAAAGACCTAAGCACGAGCCACCGACGACCAAATCAGACCGCATGATCCAAGGTGCAACCGCAAAAGGCGAGAGCCCACCTTTGGAGACTATGGGCCTCGACCTACACGGTGCGAAAACTGACGATTCCGAAACACAGGCTGCCCAGAGCCGTCTTTGCACCCGACTCCGGAGCCTTAACTTGAACCGTCTGACACCACTGCAAGCTCTCAATATCCTTGCTGAATTACAGGATCTCGCTTTACCGCGAGCGACCCGGACCTTATTTGAGGCAGACCTAGGGTGAGCGCTTTAAAAGGTCGGCTTGAGTCGCTTGTTTTTTGCTGTTTCCATCAATATACTTGCTGCTTAACATCGAGCCAGCTTACGAGTTAAAGTCGGGAACCGGGTGCTCTCGGGTCCCTCGAGATGGGGAATCGCCGATGGCAAAACAATCTCCGAAAAGCTTGAGCGGGCGGGCCGTCAAAGCTGTTGCTGTGAAGAAGGCTGCTATGAAAAAAATATCGAAACCTGTAAAAAAAGCTGCCAGTGCCAAGAAGGCCCCCGCCAAGAAGCCGGTTGCTACTAAAAAACCAGTGGAAACTAAGGTGAAAGCAATCAGTTCCAAGGTGGATGCCGATAAGAAGAAATCAACGACTGCTGCTACTAAGGTGGCCCCCGCTAAAAAGGCGGCGGAAGCTCCAGCGCCTAAAAAAGTCGACTTGAAGAAATCGGCACCTGCTGCCCCTGTCAAACCCGGGACCAAAAAGGACCTAGACGAGCGCGTCAGTCGCGGGGTTGCAGCAACCAGCAAGAAGCCGGATGCCACTTCAGGAAGAGCCGCAGCTTCAAAAAGTGGCGAGCCGCCTAAGTCGGCTCATGCACCGATTCGAGTTGAGCCAAAGATTATCGAAGTGCCTCAACAAGAATTCGTACCGCGCGCCCCCAACGTGACGCTGTTCTCGGCCGACGAACTTGAGGTATTTCGCGACCTGTTAGTGAGCGAGCGCAGTAAGATTCTGGCTAAAGCCCGTCACATCATGGAAGAGGGCAATATCCAGATTGATAAAAACGAAATGATGGATGAGGTTGACCAGGCCTCTGCCATGGTCGAGCAAAATTTAACCTTCCGCCTGCTAGATCGTGACCGCAAACTCCTTAGTGAGATTGACCATGCCCTAGCTAAAATTGAAACTGGCGACTATGGCTACTGCGAGGGCACTGGTGAGCCAATTCCCAAGCGCCGCCTCGAGCTGCGCCCATGGTGCCGCCATAGCGTTAAGTACAAAGAGAAGCTTGAGCGAATGAAAAAATCCGGTCGCGGCGTTGTGGACGAGGACGAGGCTTAAGCCTCCCCCTCCTCGTTGTAACGTAAGTGCGTTGATGATTGATTTAATTAAGGACAGCTAGGCCCGTATTTAACCACACAAATGGAATCGTTGTGTGGTTGGCCGTCCGATGGATCCACATCCTTGGCTAGGGTGAGAGGACCCTTGCAAAACTTGTCACCGTATCCAATCCCGCCTCGCGCAGTGCAATGCGGAACGGCAAGTCTGCAAAGTTCCGTCTCTGCTCTATCTGCATGGGATATCCAGGTACCGTTTTGCTCAAACGGACTGCCGTAGCCAGTGCCAAAATGGTCGGAATTAGCCCGATCACATTCTGTCGGAGGAACTGACGGGCTCGGGCTGGGTGTCGGCGTTGGGCCCGGAGTTGGGCCCGGAGTTGGTGTCGGACTTGGAATCGGCGACGAGGGTCCGGATGGTTGCCCAATGGGCGCCGGAGCAGGCAATCCAGTAATGCCCGGTTTCGGACTAGGTGTACTGTCAAATTGGTCATAAAAACTGGGGTTGGGCGAGGGTTTACTGCCTGTGCTATTGGCAGAGGGGTTCGGGGACGAGGGCGCCTTTGGCGGCACGGGATTTATTTCAATCGTCTGTGAATCCCGGCCCTTACACCCGGCCACCAGAAGTAGGCTCAGGCATCCAACGACGAACTTTCCAACTGCCATCCAGTAACAGGACCTAAACAAAATCGCCTCCTTTTAGGCCGATCAGTAGCCCACTAGGCTGGGCATTTAGCAACATGCTACAATGAGACAATCACCTTCCAGTTTATCACCAAACACCCTACGAGCGTAGCGATGAATCGAAAGAGTCTGATCCCAGGCGGCGCTGCAACTGTGCTCCTAGGCCTCGGTGTGATTGTCCTACTCATGGGTCTGGCTCGAGGCACCACAACAGTAAGCGGGTACTACGATCTCAAACGAAGCCGAGAAGTGCTGAAGCAAACGGTTGCCTCGTTGCAAACTGAAACTGAGCAAATCGCTGCAGAAATAGAGCGCATTCGCACATCTCCCAGCTACGCTAGGAAGGTGCTCCGTGACAAGTATCATCTGACCGAGCCAAACGAAGACATCGTGTTTTTTGCTGATTGAGGCATCTCAAATATTAGCTACGAAGTTGAGGTTAGTTATGTGGAACAGAAAAGCACCGATTCTCGCCCGATTAATCCCCTGCGTGACTGGCTGCCTGTTGGCTGCTTGTGGTGGCACTACCAATCTCAACAAGATCTTCGGCGGTACTGACAGCTCCGCTGACGGTAAGTTAAATGCAGCGCTTATAGCATACGACCGCGGCAACTTCACACAGGCCGAGCAGCTTGCAAGTAGCCTCGTAGCCGAGAATGGGCTGAATGAGCGAGCCAGTATTCTTTTAGGATACATTCACTTGTCCCAGGCCGGCGTTGATCCTTTTGTACTGGCTCGCAAGCTCATCGATATCAGCAAGTCGGGTAGCTCGAGCTCCTCGCCATTGACCGCTTTGTTGGAAAAGCTGGACATTTCCGCTACCACCGCAGATGCACGCGAGGAATTGGCAGCAACCGAAGCTCCACTCGTTGCAGCCCCGAACACCAACACAGCGACGAATACTAGCACTTCCACGTCAGGGTCAACATCCTCCGGGTTATCCTCGGTGTTAGTCAAATTGCAGGATATCATTTCCCTCTCGACCAGCGAAAAGACCGCCTTATTCCTTCGTGAATTTGCAACGACTGATGTCAGCACCGCACCATCGCAGCTCGTACTTTTTGGCAGCGATAACGAGCTCATGCTGCCAAAAGAGGTTGACGCCGCTTTACGCTCAGGCATAGAAGTGCTGAGCAAATTAGACAGCGCGATTGCCGATATATGTGCCTTTGTGGACTCCGACATCATCACGACGGAAGCCCAACGAGAAACAAGCACCAAGTGCACGGCGACCTCTTACTCAAGGAAATATGCGACTCAAGCGCATTTTGTATGGGCCCTGAGCCACTTAGCTGAGGCTGTTACCTTGCAACGTGCGATTCTGTACGTACCCGAGGGATCCTCAAAAACGAGCATAGATAACGCCAACGCGAAGGTATCGGCACTAGGGTCAACCGACCTCAATACACTCATAAACGCTATGGCTGAGATTGTTGCCGCGATGGATAAGGTGTTTGATGCATCGAATGCAAAGTCAATGACACAAACCACACTGACCGACCTACAAATGGTTTCCCTGGGATTTGCCAAAATCGCTAATATGCCGGCGAGCATTCAATCCAGTATAAACTCTGCATTCACCGACATCACAAATGTTAGTAAACAAGCCGCAGGTGGTATTAGCGCCGCAAACAATGCTAAGGCTTTCAAAACACAAGTGACCACGACACTCACTAAATCTCTAAGCAGTAAAATCCAATCTGCGGCCACCGGCGGTAAAGCCACAACCGAACAGATAAGTAAAATGTGTGCTAGTTACACCCTACTTACAGCAGACGCAACCTCTACTAGTTCAGTAGCTCAAGCTAAACCGGCTGCGTGTACCAGCACTTAACCTAATGAAGGTGTTTGAGCACCACTTTCCTTAAGCCGAATTCATCAAAGCGAACCACGGCTTTTAAAACGCCGAATTCATCGCTCATTTGCTCCACTGTACCACGGCCGTAGGTCGGGTGTCGGACAACCTGTCCGACACTGACTTGCATGACGGCGGGAGCCCCAACATCGTCATAATCGTAGCGCGGGCCGTCAGCATAACCGATAGATCCGACATCTTGAGCCACTGCACCGGCTTCGACATCTTTCATCGCAGCGAAAAATTCCCGCGGGATTTCGCTGAGAAAGCGCGAGGGACGATTAGCTGTCCACTGATTGTAGGTCCGTCGCCTATAGGCTCCGCATAGTGACAACTTCTGTTTAGCCCTAGTCATGCCCACGTAAAATAGGCGACGCTCCTCCTCGACATTATCCTCGTCATCAATACTACTGCGGTGCGGGAGGAGGCCTTCCTCTAGCCCTACGATGTAAACGCGCGGAAACTCGAGGCCCTTTGCCATGTGCAGCGTCATAAGCGAGACACCGCCTTTATTTTCAGACTCGGAGCTCACCAATGTAATTGTCTGCAACCACTCAGCCATATTTGCATCTGGGTAAGCTGCTGCAAAATCCGCGACAGCTGCACCCAACTCCTGGATATTTTCGATCTTATCCATCGCTTGGTCAGGGTACTTTTTCTCTACGTGACTGAGGTATTTGGTGGCTGCGAGCAATTTCTCCATGACCTCATCCAAGGGTGCGCTCAGCACATCACGGCGAATGGATGCGACCAGGGAAGCAAAGGCCGAAAACTTTGCAGCAAGTTTATGACCCTCGGCGATCAAGGCATCAATGGTGGGCAGCAAGGCAAGACCGCGTCTTGCTGCCTCAGCCTCGAGAGTGGCCTCAGCTTTCTTGCCTATACCACGCGTTGGAACATTGATAACACGCTTGACGCTAACGTCATCATTGGGATTGATAACAATCCTGACGTAGGCCAAAAGATCCTTGATTTCGACTCGATCATAAAATCGCACGGTCCCGTAAATCTGGTAGGGCAAATTCTCGCGCCGTAGCGCATCCTCGAGCATCCTTGACTGGCTGTTCGTTCGGTAGAAGATCGCAATGTCTGACAAAGGATACTGGTCAAGCTCATCCTTGATCGACCCAATCACCCACCAGGCTTCGATCTCGTTGTCCGTTTCCAGCCTATAGTTGATCAATTCACCAGCAGCATTTTGGGTGAAAAGACGTTTAGGCACTCGCCTTTTATTGTTCTGAATCATCGCACTTGCAGCATCGACAATGTTGCTACTACAGCGGTAATTCTGCTCCATAGTCACCCGTATGGCGTCGGGATAGACTTTGTCAAAATCGATGATGTTTGACGGCACGGCACCGCGCCAACTATATATGGATTGATCGTCGTCACCGACAACGAAGAGGTTGCGGAATTTCTCCGCTAGTCTAGCAATGAGCTCAAATTGAGTTCTATTAGTGTCTTGGTACTCATCCACCAAAATGTAGCGATAGCGACTCTGTAGTACATCGCGCACCATAGTGTTGCGTCTGAGTAGCAACAGCATGTTCATGATAAGGTCGCCGAAATCCATCGCATTGCAGCTTGCTAGATACTCTTGATAACGCTTGTAAACCTGCATGCCGACTGGTGGCATCTGATCGCCGTATTCTCGGGCCAACCGCTCATCACTGGGTAACATGGCCATAGTCTTGGCGCGATTGATTGCAGCCTTATACTCCTGCGCCGTGTTCTCTTCATCGAGTTTGACGTTTAACTCAGCAAGAACCGTCTTTAGAGCCGTGAGCTGATCAGCATCGTCGTAAATCGTAAAGTCCGAGGTGAATCCCAACTCGGGTGCAAACTCGCGCAACCAACGCGCACAAGCTGAGTGAAAGGTCGCGATCAAGCAGCGGTTGCCCTGAGGTGTTAACGACTGGAGCCGCGTGCGCATTTCGAGCGCGGCCTTGTTGGTGAAGGTAACTGCAAGGATCTCCCAAGGTCTCACACCTTGTTCAATCAACCAGGCAATGCGGTGCGTAATGATACGGGTCTTTCCGCTACCTGCACCAGCAAAGACAACCAGGGGGCCATCCTTATGCATCGCGGCCTGGCGCTGTACATCGTTGAGTCCCGCCAGTAGCTTAGCACCGCGACTTTCCGTTTCCAAAATTGGCCTCATTCAACGGTAACTGATTTGGCCAGGTTTCGTGGCTGATCGACATCGGTACCACGTTTTACGGCCACGTAATAAGAGAGTAACTGCAAACAGACAACCGACAGAATCGCCTGCAATCCTGAGTCATCGATATGCGGGCAAGCGATATAATCATCTGCCAGCCGCCGTAAATGCTGATCGTGAAGATCCCCTACCGCAATGATGCGTCCCTGCCGCGCCTTCACCTCTTCAATGTTGGAGATCATCTTCTCGCGGTAGGTGTCGTTAGGCGCAATCGCGACCACGGGCATATGCCTATCGATCAGCGCGATCGGCCCATGCTTGAGCTCACCACCGGCGTAGCCTTCCGCATGAATGTAGGAAATCTCTTTAAGTTTAAGTGCACCCTCTAGCGCTATGGGATAACTACTCCCACGGCCGATGAAGATAAAATTCGATGCTTCGTCGTACTTAGAGGCTAGCTGTTCTATAGCAACCTTGCCGTCAATAGCCTGATCCATGCGGGCCGGCAGCGTCTTCAGATGCGCGGCGGCGGCTTGCAAGTCATGCGCAGTGAGAGTTTTGCGCTGATAGCCAAGCCCCAGAGCCAATAAGTAGTGGGCTAAAAGCATCGACGTAAAGGCCTTAGTCGAAGCGACGCCAATCTCAGGCCCAGCGTCCATATGCAAGGTCACATGCGATTCACGCGCGATCGATGACATCTTCACATTGCATACAGCAAGAACTTGGCACCCATGCTCCTTGGCCTGTTTAACAGTTGCTAGGGTATCGGCCGTCTCACCAGACTGCGAGACGGCGATGAACAGCGTGTTCTTGCTAAGCCAAGGCTTGCGGTAACGAAACTCACTTGCCAGTTCCACATTGACAGGAAGTTGGGTCGCAGGTTCGAGATAATACTTGCCGAGCAGGGCCGAATAATACGCCGTACCGCACGCAACCATACAGATATTATCGACTCTTTTGAGATCTAAACGGTCGAGCCCCAGCTCGGTCGCATTTAGCATCCCGGTGTCGAGATTGATCAGACGCTGCAGCATGGCTGCCAACACGCGCGGTTGTTCGTGTATTTCCTTCAGCATGAAATGCTTGAAGCCGAGTTTTTCCGTGCTTGCACTGGAAATATCAAGCTCGACAAAATGGGGCGCCACGACCTTACCGGCAAAGTCCCAAATTTCGACCCCGTTTTCAGTAATCCGCCCGATCTCGCCGTCATTGAGAAAGTGGGCGCGGCTCGTATGCTTGACGATGGCCATGGCATCACTAGCGAAGAAGTTCTCACCGCGGCCGGCACCGATAACAAGTGGAGACCCTTGCTTAACTACATATAAGGCGTCGGGTTCGCTGCCGATCAAGATCCCGAGTGAGAAGGCGCCGCGTAATTGCGGTATCACTGCCATGATCGCCTTGAACGGGGATTTGTGTCTCGCCAGTTCTCTCACGAACACTTGCAGTGCCACCTCAGTGTCCGTTTCGGATTGAAACTTCACACCTTCGGATTCTAGCTGCTTTTTTAGCTCAAGGTAGTTCTCGATAATACCGTTGTGAACTATTGCCACATCACCGTGAGCGTGCGGATGCGCGTTAGTGGTGTTAGGTATACCGTGGGTTGCCCACCTGGTGTGACCTATGCCACGGGTGGCACCGGCGGGTAATTCTGCCAGTCGGGGCTTCAGTTGGTTCAGCTTGCCCTCTGCCTTAACGATGCCAATATCACCACCGTCAAGGACTGCGATACCTGCCGAATCATAGCCGCGATACTCTAGCCGGGATAATCCCTCAAATAGAATGTCGACGCACTTTTGTTTTCCAATGTAGCCAACTATTCCGCACATAGTCCCTCAACCCTCTTAGCTAATCTTGACGCTATTTGGAGGAATCACTGCCGCAGTCGCAACAGTCACGTTCTTTATTACCGATCCGGCGCCAACGACACTGCCCGCGGCAATGCGCGTCGCTCCAGCAAGGTGGCATCCAGATTCAATGACCGTGTCAGGTCCGATCTCAACGGTATCCTCGACATAGACCGACTCTGGTTGTTGGATCGTCACTCCGGACAGCATCAGGTCCCGCCGCTTGCGTGCCATCAGCCATGACGCAACGGAGGCTAGCTGCTCGCGATCGTTTATACCAGAAAACTCCTGCCACTGGTCCGTCTCGTGCGCACACACCTTATAACCTAGCGATCGCGCATGCTTCACACAATCGGTGAGATAATATTCCTGCTGTGCATTATCTGGCTTGAGCATTTTTAAGGCGGCAAAAAGCACCTCAACGCGCGCTGCCATAATACCGGTATTGCAGAGATTGATAGCACGCTCACTGGGAGAGGCATCCTTCTCCTCGACGATGGCAAAGAGCGCAGCATCTTTGGTTACCATACGGCCGTAGCCATGCGGCTGCGGCACTCGCATCCCGAGCACAGCTAGATCTGCATGGTTGGCCTCCATCGAAGCCAGAAAACGCCGCAGAGAGTCGGGGTGTATACCGGGTACATCACCGGCCAAGATCAGCACGATGGGGTTACTGACCTGCTGCCCTTGCAGGATATTTCCCGCAGCAAACGGCGGTGGCTCGACGCCGGCGAAAAGTCCGGCGGCGGCGGCCACGGCATCACCTGTGCCTTGACGATTCCGCTGCGCTGCTACCCGTATGGCGGGGTAGTCGCGGAGATAACGCAGCAGCTCCGGTTGATCTTCACTGACAACGGTAACAACTGACTGAACACCAATCGATGCCAAAGTAGAAAGGGTCCAACCAATCATCGGGCGGCCGCAAACGGGATGTAGGACCTTCGGTAGAGCGCTCTTCATCCTAGTGCCCTTTCCGGCAGCTAGAACTAGACCCGCTACATCGCGACTGATCTCATCTGGGCTCATAGGTAACGATTGCTCCTGACTACAGCGGCTCGACCGTACCAACTGGTCGGGGCCCCTTAAGCTCACTAGTTGCAAGCCTCAGCCATAACACAATTCAGCCATTCTCGTCATGTGATTGCGCAATGGCAGACATCGATGTCGCTAGCTAGAAAAACCTAGGCATGGTGTCCAGATGAGACTAGAGTGATTGGGGTCTTGCATCTGGAAAGGGTGGTTGCCGTGGGCTTATTTGATCGATTCAAAGATTACCGCAAACAGCGTGACGAACGTAAGATTGGCAAGTCATTGGCCGTCATCAAAAATCCCAAAGCCATAAAGGAAGATCGTCAGGCCGCCATAGAGTACTTCAAGGGCCTGGATGATCCACACGTCGCGGTGCCTGCCCTGCTGCAACGCTTCGAGTACAGTCTGGAGCACGGGATCAATGATACGAGGGAAAAGGAATCGTGCATGGACGGTATCATCGCTTACGGTGAAACTGCCCTACCGCATGTCCGCGAGCACCTACTGACTACTAATCGCATTGCCTGGCCGATTAAAACATTGAAGGCCCTCGGTAAAGAGGACCAGGTCATCGAAATTCTGAAGAGCGCTCTCGATTTTGCCGATGTTCGCTTTGATCAGGCCAAAGTCGACAAGAATTACGACATCTTATGTTACATGATCGATTACAAACTGCCTGGGTTCGCGGAGCAACTGCTGCACTTTATAGCCGATCCGGACGAGAGAGTGCGCTTTGCCGCGACGGAAGTCTTAATTGAACAAGATGACCCAGTGGTCCCGGGAGCCATCGAGCGCTTCATCGGAGACGAGAGCCCTGACAATACTAGGATTCGTCGCTCGGTGATCGAGGCCTTCCTTAAACACGGCTGGAAGCTGAAAGAGCCCGAGCGCTTCCCTAGCGGTAATATCGTCGGACCGCTCTTCATCAGCAAGGACGGCCGTCTTGAAGTGAGATCATGAGTCGTTGCGGCGTTGACCCAACTCGCTTATGCCAGATCGAAATTCTGGTCAGCGACCTAGCCAAATCGATTAAATTTTACGATGAGGCTTTTGGGTGGCGTCCGGTGCCGGTAGAATTTCACGAGATGGCACTCATGGAAGTGCCACGCGACTGTCCTTTCGGCATCAGTCTGCGCCCCGCGAACAAAGGGGAGAACGCAGGGTCACAGCGAGTGACCTTGTATTTCACTGTTGATGACCCGCAAGGGACTCTTGAGCGGGTGGTGGCATCTGGTGGTCGCAGGGTTGCCACAACCCTCAAGCTTCCGGGCTATGGGGTTGTGCATCTTTGTGAAGATCTTGATGGCACGCGCTTTGGACTCTTTGAAAAGGCGACACCACCGGCTTAGTGCTTGATAACCTCAGCGAGACGGAACTGACGCTCTTCTGCACAGTACTGGCAACGCACGGCTAAGCGCCCAGTTTCTTTGAGGATGCTCTTAAGCTCATCCTCACCTAATGCTGCCAGAGCCTGCATCATTTTGTCATGCGTACATGTACACTTGAACACCAGCGGTCGCGTCATCAGCAGGCCAAACTGACCAGTTGTGCCCTGAAGAAATGCGACGATCTCATCGCTCGACTGGCCTGCCGCTATCCGATCAGAAATCGAGAGCTGCTGACGCATACGCTCCTCGATGGCCGTGAGTTCGGCCTCATCGAGGACAGCGCCACCGAGTCTTTGGACAAGGACCCCGCCAGCGGCCAAAACGCTGCCGTCGGATGCCAATTTCACCCCAGCACCAACCGCCGAGGGAATTTGCTCGGAATCTGTTAAGTACCTAGCAATGTCGGCAGCTATTTCACCGTTTTCGAGGGCGCTAATAGCGTTGTACGGCCCACCCTGCTCAACGGGAAGGCCTCGGGTGACAGTGAGCAGACCACGACCGCCAAGGGCCTCACCAACTGAGGATGGCGCCTCGTCCCCGGCCGACATGACCTCGATGAGGCGCGGTGGCACGGCATAACCGCGGCAGTGACCGTCGCCGTTACATTCAGCAATGACTTTAGCCAGCAGTCCACCATCACCGGCAAATATTGTATGTACGTATTCCTGCCCTGACTTGAGCACCGAGGCCAGAAGAGCCGCGCAACTCACTGCTCGCCCCACGGCAATCGTGGTTACGGGATCGAGCTGATGGCGCTTTTGCAGCTCACGGACGATGTCGGTGGTGACAGCCACTGCACAACGGGCCCTGTAATCGAACATATGATAATGAGCCAAGACGTCCACGGGGACTCCTACAAGATCAAAAATGACCGCACGCAACTAGTCCAATTGACGCGGTATATCGCCATGCAACCTGGTTAGCAACTCGTAATGGATAGTCCGAGCCCAACCTGCAACGTCATGAGCAATTACCCTGTCCTGACCATCGTCGCCAATCAGTGTGACGCTATCTCCGACCTGACAATCTGCTAGATGGGTAACGTCTACCATCATCATGTTCATGCAGATACGCCCAACTATAGGACATCGTGATCCCTTGATCAGCACGTAACTGGCAGCCTCTCCGGCAAGTCGTGGGTAGCCCTCGTAATAACCGACCGGTAATACGGCAACACGCATATCACGCATCGCACGGAAGGTGCACCCGTACCCGATAAATTGACCTGCAGCCACTGGTTTTACCGTCGTCACTTCGGTCGTCCAACGCAGCACTGGTCGCAAATCTAAAACATCCCGATTAAGCTGCAAATAAGACACGCGCGTTAAAGGCGACGGCCACGGACCGTAGAGTGAGATCCCAACGCGCACCAAATCAAAGTAGCTCTGATTCATGATGAGTGTCGACGCACTCGAGGCGGCATGCAGCATCAACTGTAATCCCGCCCCTTTAAAAACGGCTACAGCCTGATTGAAGAGATCGAGTTGCCTAGTGGCGTAGCCGTGATCCGTCACATCTTCGACGTTGGCAAAATGAGTACAAACTCCGATCAGGCGATCCTTAAACTGGGTCAGTCTCATAGCAAGGTTATGCGCATCGCTAGGCGCAAAACCCTGTCTAGACATACCGGTGTCAAATTTGAGGTGTAACCGTGGCCGCCCTACTGCTTGCATCCATGCAGCGAGTACATCCTCGTTACCGATCACGAGGTCAAGGTCGAGGCTGAATGCCTCATCAAGTTCACGTACAACAGCTGGACCGACTACCAAAATCCGGCCTTGATGACCCAGCGCACGTAGTAGCCGCCCTTCGGCGACATAGTTGACACATAACCACTCAGGGCGTTCTGCAGCTAGGACGCTATAGACCTCTTTGAGCCCGTGTCCGTAAGCGTTCGATTTCAAAACTGGGGCTACACGCGACTTCCCTGCGAGCTGACAAAACAGCCCGTAGTTGTGCCGCAAAGCCTCTGCACTCAAATGAATTTGCGTCAGCATGATCACTCCGTGTCTTCATGTTACACGTTCTGATGATCAAAGTCTGACGTCTTTTTTGGGGAGACTGCCGTCTCAGCCACCACGCACACGCAGTGGGTAAATCTGACTCGCATGCAAATCTGAGGCAATAAATGGCTGCACAATGTCCGTCTGCGCTGGCATTTTTGAGCACGCCGGCTCCACGGCCGCTAAATTGATCGCTTTTGGTGTCTCCTGCATAGCTAAAGTGCCCACCGCTAGGCGCCCCGAATTATCACGTGCGTAGACGGCGTAGCGAAGCTGGCAGCTATCGATAAAACTCAGGCGCAAACTTGTCAGTTTTGGACTCTTTTCTAGGGTGATAGCACTGGGTGCGCGCAAGTTGATGTCAGCTCCTGCGACCTGGTGAAGCGTACTAAGTTCCATCGACTGGGGCAGCATGATCGCAGGTTCGTTCATGAGCTCGGTGATAGCCACGGGCATCTCGTCTAAACAGCGCACATTGGGATACCTGGCAACAAGCACACCGATACGGGCATGAGCCATCGAACTCGCTCCAAGCACGAGTCCCACGGGTGCCTCGTTGCAGTGGCGCTGATAGCTCACTGTGATTCCATCTCGGGTAGCCTTCACTGTGTTAACGGATGCCAGCGCCATGGTGAACTGGCGGGCTAACGATCGACTACTGGTCGGCAGGGGCTTGACCGTTAACGAAGCATTCTCGATAGACACCCAAGAAATCTTGCGGGCCATCGGGGCAGCAAGACACTGCGTGGCGCGTTCCTTTGATACACTCTCCTCCACCATGGCGATCTCGAGTTGGTTCGATGCGCTGCGATGAATCACCGTACCAAGGTCCAGTCCGCAGTGTTTAGTGTAGACTGCGTGCAGACCTTTTGGTCCCTTTGCCCGAGAGACCAAGCGAAGCTCCTCGACAGGAACCGCATGGATGCGGGTCCCAGCCGTGACAGCCATCGGCGCTACAGTCTCATAGTGGCGCGTCGCCAGAAAATCGGCGCCGACCTCGACGACTTGAGGCATCGATGTACAGACGACGCTACTGTCGGTGACCGCAGCAGCCACCTGCAAGACCTTGCCCTTGCCGTCGCCTTTGGCGACCAGACCGAAGTAACGGCTACCACACGGCAGCTTGACCTGTAGTCGCAGGATATCGCCAGTATAACCTACAGGGATAGCTGGTCTTATTTGTAGGCGCGGCATTCCGGCAAATGCCGTGCCGCTGAGGCTGCTGACTAACCACAAAAGTCCGGCGATACGCATGGCTTGCATATGGTCACCTACTTGCGGAAAAGGTCAAAAGGAAACCTATTTTTAAACTATTTTAATAAAAAATCAACATTTTATTATAATTAATAATAATAATATTGTTTTAGATCTTTATCTATAATTTGGGATATCTAAGTTGGATGCCAGTTTTACCAACTCCGTCCAACATGAGGTCTTGAAAGGAATTTAAAAGGAAAGAAATTACTTCACTTATTTCAGTTAGTTAAACGACCTCCTAAAGTTCCATAAAACACTTGCCGAAGAACTAAGCAACGGGGGTCAAAAATGCGCCAAAGAATCCTAAATTCGGCTTGGATCATTGCCTGCCTACTCGGCCTGATGAGTGGCTGCGGTCAGGGGTCACTGATGAAGGAATCGGCCACGAGTTCGGACACTAGGAAGGGCTCCAGCAGCGGCGAGGACACCGCGGCAGATAGCCCTCAGAGTATCGCTGGTGCCTATCTCACTTCCTCCAAGCTTGACTGCGAAGAGTACGAAAATATCGTCAGCCCCCAGGGGAAGGTCGTGTCGACTCGTTGTGCGGTTGTCGATAAGAACAATAAACGGGTGCCGATGAGCCTGTTCCCGAACCGCAAATGGGGATTTAGCGACAAATCTGGCAAGGAGATTCCTGCCGATGCCGTCCAAATCACAGAGAAAAAAGATGACCCAGTCGCTGATGTCGAAATCGCGGTGACACTGACCGATCCGACGGTGATCCCGGTCGTTGACTTCTGGTTCAACAAAAACGACCCAAGCACACAGATCAGGCATATCGTAACGTTTAAGGCCACTGAGCTGGATATTTTACGCGTCCTTAGCAAGATTAAGGGCACATGGGACATCTACCAGGGATGCAAGGATGAGAATCTAGCGATGACCAAGCTGGGCGTCATTGAGGTGAAAGTCACTGGCACAGACGCCTCCAACGGCCAGGTACCTCTAGTCGAGGCTTGGGTGCGGGACGACGGCACGGGTAAAGGCCTTAAAGATTCTAAAGGTAAAACGGTACCGCCGAATACCTTAATGTTTACAGGCAAGGTTTACTACAGTGGCAGCACCTCGTTCATCGATCTCACGGTAATAAAAAACGCCATCGTGGAGAATCCCGATCCCAGGAACAGCCCGAAACTAAGGTTTAAAGAATCTGCTGCGAAGCTGGAAATGGAGATGAAGGAGAAGGTGCTACTTGGCATGACGGGATCCGGGAGAACAACTCAATGGGAAATGATAAACACCGGAGCCAATCTGACGCGATGAATCTCGGTCCTGGCATGGCATTGCATTCCTGAAACTGGTCTGGTATGGTCCCCCCCGCTATTGCAGAGATTATGAAGGGACCTTTCGATGAAACGCACATTTCAACCTAGCAACCTGAAACGCCTCCGTACCCATGGATTCCGCGCACGGATGGCAACTCCAGGCGGCCGTAACGTGCTTAAGCTGCGCCGTGCTAAAGGCCGCAAGCGCCTCGCCGTTACTGCTTACAGCAAGTAATTACTGACTTTTAAAGTGTACGCATTTCCCAAAGCACTACGACTGCATCACAGTATCGATTTCCGCCGCGCCTTTGACGAGGGGCAGAAAGTGGTCGGTGGTCCAGTAGTGCTTTATTTGCGTCCGCGTCAGCCAGGCGAGTCTGGCCCCAAAGACGGCGGTGGCCGTGTTGGTTTGGTGGTTTCCCGCCGGGTCGGCAATGCTGTAGTACGCAATCGGGTCAAGCGTCACTTGCGCGAAGCCTACCGTCAGCTGCGGCCAGAGCTGGAGCAATTCGCCGCTCTTTGGAGTACCGATCTCGTGATTGTGGCTAGAGGAAGCGCCGCCGGTAGCGACAGTGAGACTATAGCAACCTCTTTGCAGCAGGGACTCAAGCGACTTAAACGTCAGTTGGAGCCATGAATCAAACGCGGCATCGAACACGGGGCCGAAAGTCCGCAATCGTTAGGCTGCTTTCTTTGCTGATTGTGATATACCAACGTTCCTTGTCAGTTGTACTGGGACCGCGATGCCGCTTTTATCCAAGCTGCTCTCATTACGCTAAGGACTGTTTGGCGGCTTACCCGCTGCCAGTGGCACTTAAGAAAATTGGCGGACGACTGCTACGTTGCCATCCTTTCCATCCTGGGGGAATCGATCTACCGTGAATAACAAAATCGACCATCGTTCCATCGTTGCTGTTGTGCTCTGCGTAGCCTTCTACCTGATCTACACGCAATATCTTAACTCCAAGTACCCGCGCCCGGCTCCAGGCAGTGGTTCGGGTATCCAAAGCTCAGCAACAAGCACGACTACGGCCGCCTCCAGCACAACTGCGGCGCCTGACACCACCAGCACCGCGACTCCAGTCACGTCCGCAGGTACGCCGCCAGCGACCCCCGCACCGGCAACAGTGGTCGCCCTCAGCGCCAGCGACCTGACAATTGAAACCGACAAAGTAGTTTATCAATTCTCGCAGGAGCTGGGTGGGTTTTCTGGGATTCAGTTGAAAGATTTTAAACAGAGCGATCGTGCTGATTCAGGCCTGGTCAATTTGCTTGATAGCCCGATGGCACTGCAGGGCACCATGGAGTCACGCATTCCCGACGCGGTGTCTGGCGTATTTCACGCTACCCGCCAAGGACAAAGCCTGACCTTTTGGCGCGAAGTTAACGGTTTCAAGATCAGCCAGATGTATACCGTTCCGGCGCAAGGTTACGGCCTCGACTTGAAAGTAAGTTTCACCAACACCGGCGCCCAAGCGGTCGAGTTGACGAGCGGCCTGTTGCTGACGGAAACGCTGCGGGCCAAAAAATCTGCCGCGCTGTTGGGGATCATACCTGGCACCGTGCGCGAGCGGGATCAGCTCATCTACCGTGCCGACGACAGCACGGAATGGATTGACGTCGAGAAGTTCTGCGATGGCGACTCGGACGCACCGCGTCTTGACGGGGTACCAGTGCGCTATGTCGGTATCGATCGCCATTACTTTTTGACTGTATTTCAGCCGAAGGCCAAAACGGGTAGCCTCCGCCTAGATCACGGACCCGGCAGCGGCAAGACCGGCTGCAGCCTCAGCGCCATTAATTTCGATCGCCAGGGCAGCGTCCAGCCGGGCGAGACCGTCAGCCTGGACTACCGCGTCTATGCAGGCCCTAAAGATATAAATATTTTGCATGACTTTGACGCAGAGCTCACAAGCGCCATGCACCTCGGTACCTTTGGCTTTATTGCCGAGCCACTACTCCTCGTGATCGAAGCCTTTGAGCGATTGACCCACAACTACGGTGTCGCCATCATCTTACTAACGATCTGCCTGAAGCTGCTCTTTTACCCCCTTGTGCGTGCCTCGACGGTTTCGATGCATAAGATGAAGAAGCTAAATCCCCAGATGAACGCTCTCAAAGAGCGCTTCAAAGACGATCGTGCCCGTCAGCAGCAGGAGCTCATGAAGTTCATGGCGGCAAACAAGATCAATCCGATGAAGGGCTGCTTGCCCGTGCTGCCCACGATTCCCGTCTTCTTCGCTTTCTACCAGGTGCTACAAACATCGATAAGCTTGCGCCATGCTCCGTTTGCCTTGTGGATTCAGGACTTATCAGCCATGGACCCATTTTTCGTCACGCCAGTCTTGATGGGCGTTGCGATGGTCGTACAACAGAAGTTGACCCCGACTTCCGGAATGGATAAAACTCAAGAGAAAATTTTGATGTTTATGCCTATAATGTTCACAGTCATGATGCTGTCTTTGCCAGCCGGACTGACTCTCTACATGCTGACGAACACCGTCATCGGTATCGCTCAGCAGCGTTGGTTGTATTATCGACTGGACAAACTTGAGCCCGCTACGCGTTGAAAAGGAGACCCGGGATGAGCAACAATCTGAAATCATCCGCTAACGGCAGCCCCGTTAAAGTCGAAGCGAAATCGCTGGAGCAAGCCCTGGTAAAAGCTGCTGGTCTGCTTGGTTTGACCCAAGACGATGTCCAGTACCAGATCATCAAGGAAGAAACGAGTCGCGGCCTCTTTTCCTTTTTCAAAAATCCCGTGGTCATTATTGAAGCCTGGGCCAAAGGCAAGCCGCAACAAGCTTCACGTTCCACCACACCGAGACCTAAGTCAGACCGCGGTGCGCGGAGCGAGCGGCGCGAAGAGCGCCAGAGATATCAGGACGATGACGAGGGTATTAATGCAGTTAAGGCTGAGCCTCTGACCGACGCTCAGGTCGCTGCCCTGACAGATGAGCTACAAGATTTCTGCGCCGGCATCTGCGCCCGCCTAGCGGGAGAAGAAGTGGCGGTAACGACCACCGTCGATGACGGGCGTCTAGTACTCAACATTGATAACGAGTATATCGCCCAGCAGATTGGCAAGAACAGCAAGTTGGCGGAAGCTCTCGAGCACATTTTGAGGAAGAAGCCTCGTCATCTACGGCAGGAGCTGCCGTTCCGCATTTTTGTTGATGTCAGTGGCGTCCGCCGCAAGCGCGAGGAGGAGCTGATTCAGATGGCCCACGACCTCTCCGCTAAAGTTCACGAGAACAAGCGTCCCATTGTGCTCAACTACAAGAGCTCGTATGACCGCAAGATTATTCACATGGCACTCGACAAGGATGACCGGGTATACACCAAGTCCATCGGCTCGGGTCCAAACCGCAAGCTCATGATTCTGCCACAAAAAGACGCGCAGATGATGGACGAGCCGGAGATTTACGAAGAGTGATTGGCGTCGGGCCAGAGGCGCAGCCCATCGCTGCGCTAGCTACAGGCTCTGGCGCAGCGGCCGTTGCCGTCATCCGACTGTCTGGCCATAGTTGCCACCAACTGCTCCTACCATGTTTAAACTGGGCAGATCGCTGGCAGGCACGGCAACTACGCGTTGCTACCATCAGCGACCCACGAACCGGCGAGCATCTCGATGATGCGATGGTAGTGCTGTTTGGTGGCCCTAAATCGTTTACTGGTGAGGATTCCGCCGAGATCCAGTGCCACGGTGGGCCGTATATTATCCGCCGCATTTTGGAGCTACTATTTCGCCAAGGCTTCCGTCCGGCTGAGCCGGGTGAGTTCACGAGGCGGGCCTTCCTAAACGGTAAGTTAGATCTGACAGCTGCCGAGGGCATCAAAGCCCTGGTCGAGGCCCAGTCGCATCAGCAATGGTTGGCGGCGCGACATCTGACTGAGGGCAAACTTAAGTCTGCGATCGAAAATCTGAGGCGCCTTCTAGTGGAGGCTCTCGCCTACTTGGCGGCGCAAATTGATTTCCCAGACGAGGGCGACACAGCCCATGTGGATTTGGTGCCCGTGCGTGAGCGCGTGTTAGAGGCTGTCAATGCGATCACAAGCTTGATCGGGAGTTACGATGACGGACGCGTCGCCAGCCAAGGTCTAACTGTGGCACTTTTTGGCGCTCCCAATGCCGGCAAGTCGACGCTCATGAACACTCTGCTCGGGCGTGAGCGGGCGATTGTTACCCCAATTGCAGGCACAACCCGCGATTATCTTGAAGAGTCTTGCCTGATTGACGGTCGTCTGATCCGCCTCATCGACATGGCTGGTGTGCGCGCATCGCAAGACCCAGTGGAGGCGATGGGCGTCGAAAAAGCCAGGCAGCTAGCGCGCGAGGCGGACCTAGTACTGTTTTTAGTTGCCAGCGACCAGACTGAATCACCTGAGGCGCAACTAGCAGCATGGACTGGCGAACTTTTGCCCCGCAGCCATTTATGTATTGCGACCAAAGCGGATCTAAGTGCGCCCACGTGGGCGAGGAGCCCCAATTGGATCCAGATCTCATGCCAGAGCGGCACCGGCATCCGAGAGTTGAGCCTAGCGCTTGCTAGGCAGGTGGACCTGCACGTTGGGAATCTAGCTGCCGAACATGCCTACGTCACCTCGGCCCGGCAGCACCATGCACTACGTAATGCCCTAGAAGGACTAAATAAGTTTAACCTTGCAGATGCCGATGGTGCATACGTCGAACTGTTGGCCTTTGAGCTGCAGGAGAGCGTTAAAGCCCTACGTACCATTGTCGGTGAAATCGACACCGAAGACGTGCTGGACAAAGTTTTCAGTCAATTCTGCGTTGGTAAATGACTGGCTAGCCAACTTGCGAAACCTGTACTATAGATGGCCACTTGGGAGTACCAGTATGGGCATTGAGCGTTATCGGCTTATAGCGTCGGCGACTGCCTTGTCAGTCAGTTTGACATCGTTACCGGTAGTCGGGCAGTCAGACTGCACGCCTAGCGAGCGCCGTATTGAATTTCGCACCACAGATAACGTCCGTATACGGGGTGCTATTACTGCCCCATGCCACGCTAGCGACACTGACTTATTGCCCACAATCATTTTCTTGAACCCACTTGGGCAATCCCACACCACTTATCGACCGCAGGCCCAAGCTTTTGCGACGGATGGATACCGCGTCCTATCATTTGACCCACGTGGTTGGAAGTCGTCAGGTGGCAGCACCACCCTCATCTATCCTGACCTAGTGAAAGATGTGCAGCATGCTATCGATTGGCTCACCGCACATTACGCGACTGGCCGCATCGGCATGACAGGTATTTCGGAGGGCGGGGCCATGTCATTGCTGACCGCTGCTGCAGATTCCCGTGTCAGCGCAGTGGCTTCATTAAGCGGCTGGACCAATATCGTGCACCCGAGCGTCGGTAATACCCCACGACTTGCGTGGAATCTGGTAATTGGCGCGTTGCTATTCGCCTTCGGGCGACCCTTGGATCTGATCAAGGAAGCCATTGGCCATGCCTGGCATGGCACCAATCCAGAGCCACTCGATGTACTCGAAGCTAGCTCGCCTTGGTTTCATTTGGATGAGATGAATCAAAAACAGACTCCGTTATTATTGATCCATGAAATGGACGATACCCTGTTTCCGATCAATCAAACTGTCGATTTTTACGAGAAACTCGCCGGACCTAAGCACCTGCAAATCAATCGCGGTTTTCATGCCGCCTCATCGATTACCGTTTTACAATACAGAGATAAGGAACCCTGGGCATCGGTGCATGAATGGTTTGATGCCTACGTACGCGATGAGCGACCGAGTAATCTCGATGGACGCGTTCGCATAAGCTTTAAAAACAGCGACAAGATTTTAGGTCTCAAGGACGACTTTCGCGACGATGCGCGGGTCGATACATTCTATCTGCAGCAAACCTCGCATGGTTATCAGCTCAATGACACAGTGATGGAGTCTCTGACGCCCACGGACCTGACCATCGTCAATTCTCCTTGGAACCCCGCGCGAGTTTCCACGGGTATTCCCGTGCGTAGCGCTCTGAAAAATCTTACTGATCTGCAAACCGTAGCTGTGCCGATCAAGGAACTCAAGCGACCCTACGCCATTCAGTTTAGTTCTGCCCCCTATAGCGACGGCGCCACAGTTTTAGGCATCCCTAAGCTAAGGCTAAAGCTAGCAACGCAAACGAAAAAAGGGCTGGTCATTGCCCATTTGGTAGATATCGGACCGGATGAAGTCGGCCAATTAATCACTCACGGGACCCATACATGGTCTGATGGAGATATAGCCGGCGATGGCAGTTACCAATTCGAGATCGAGATGTATTTCACCGCCTGGACTTTGGCACCTGGTCACCGCCTCGGAGTGGTGCTTAATGGCGCCGACTTTGAATACCAGCCACCGACACTCTGGCGCTACAATTACAAGCTCGATCAGTCGAACGGTAATCTCAAATTAGATGTGCCGTTGACGCCGCTTAGATCGGCTGAATAGCAAAAAGAGCCAACACAACCGCACCGGTCTCCCGCGACGTCTTGAGATCGACAGCTAGCTTCATGATCCAGTCATTGTGCTGATCGGGATCGACTATGGTTTGTTCGAGCAACCAGACCTCAGGCTTTTCCACGATACGCAAGTGACGCGGATCACGCGCTGCTTGATCGGTGGCTACTGCGGCATGATCCTCGTAAAACGGCGCGATAACTTTATCAAGCTCGTCTGCGGTCCAGGTTGGTACATCGTCGACGCGACTTTGGCTGACTAGATCCACGACCTCACCGTAACTGCGACTACCTATTAAACGCAGTAGTCTAAATACAGCATTACGAACCATGACAGTAAATTGTCGTTTGTTACGCGTCATATCAGAAGGCACTTCAGAGTCCTCGTGCGAGACACTGGAACGGCGGCTAGGTCCAGCCTGCATCCGCTCCCACTCCTCGAGAAGGCTCGCATCAATGCCGCGCACTAGCGCACCAAAATACTCAATCATTGCCAAGATCTCGTCAGTACGGTCCGTCTCCGGAACGGTCTGTACGAGCACCTTGTAGGTTTCCGATAGATAGCGAAGCAACAACCCCTCTACACGATGCAAATCCAGCTCGCGGATGTACTCCTCGAAACTCATGAATTGCTCGTAAAGGTCTCTGGCAATTTTCTTGGGCCGTATATTTTCTTGGCCTACCCACGGATGAGTAGCCGCAAACCTGTTAAACGTTTCATAGATGAACTCTCGGTTGGGCTTCGGATATTCCAACTTCTCAAGCTCTTCCATCCGCTCTTCATACTCAACGCCAGCAGCTTTGAGCTCGAATAGTTTGGCGGTTTTTAGCCGATCCAGCTGCTTACGGAGAATGAGTTCAGGATTCTCAAGGATAGACTCGATCAATGTTAGGAGATCGAGGGCATAATCAGGAGACTCTCGGTCGAGTAACTTGATGGTATCGAGCAGGTATAGAGAGAGAGCGTGATTGAGGGAAAAGTCTTCCTGCAGATCGATGTTGACCCTTACTTTCCGACCGTCACGCTGCTCGCGAGGAATAATTTCAACGATTTGGCGATCTACCAGGGAGCGAAACAGCTGGAATGCTGTCCGTGTGTGCTGGCGTTTCTGAGTCGGGGTGTCGTGACACGAACGCACTAACTCCTTCATCGCCCGACATCCGTCAGTGGGGCGGCTAAGAATATTAAGCAACATCCCGTGGGTTACCTGAAAGCGACTAGTCAGTGCCTCTGGTGGCGAGGCAAGGAGACGGTTAAAGGTATTCTGATCCCAATGGGCATAACCGCGCTCCGGAGGTTTCTTACGCACTATTTTGCGCAATTTTTTTGCATCACCACCAGCCTTGGCCTCGAGCATGAGGTTTTCAATTACATGCGGTGGGGCCTGCACCACCACTGTGCCCTTGTCGTCGAACCCCTTCCGCCCGGCGCGTCCACTGATCTGGAGAAAGTCACGAACGCTAAGGAGCGCGGTCTTGTCGCCGTGGTACTTGCAAAGCTTGGTAAAGACCACGGAACGAATTGGGATATTGACCCCAACGCCAAGAGTGTCGGTACCGCAAATCACCTTAAGTAGGCCCTGCTGCGCCAGCCGTTCCACCAAAAGGCGGTACTTCGGGAGTAACCCAGCATGATGAAGACCGATGCCATGACGCAGTATCTTTTGCATTTCCTTGCCGTAGGGGCTCGAAAATTTGACGCCACTAAGTGCCTCGGCAATGGCTTTTTTCTCCTCTTTCGTACAAACATCCACGGAGAGAAGATTCTGCGCCTCTTCGGCGCATTCACGCTGCGTAAAGCTCACCAAGTAAACCGGGGCCTTACCGCCGAACACCAAACTGCGAATCGTCTCGTGTAGCGGCGTCTCTTGATAGACGAAATCGAGTGGCACCGGCCTCGAGGCCGACTTGATCACGTCGACACCGATTCCAGTAAGTCGGTGTAAGCCGTCCTCAAACACCGCTGTATCACCTAGGGTCGCCGACATCAGGAGAAAACGCGCGTAGCTAAGTGTCAAAAGCGGTACCTGCCAGGCAACCCCACGGTCCCGGTCGGAATAATAATGGAACTCATCCATGATGATGTCCTGCGCTGGAGCTGATGCTCCTTCGCGCAGGGCCATATTGGAGAGGATTTCCGCGGTGCAGCAAATGATGGGAGCGTCGCGATTGACTGTGGCATCACCAGTCGCCATGCCGACCAGGTCCGGGCCAAAAACGGCACACAGCGCGAGAAACTTCTCGTTAACTAAGGCCTTAATCGGACAGGTGTAAACTGAACGACGACCGTGCGCCAGCGAGTGAAAGTGCAGAGCTGTGGCTACCAAGGATTTGCCCGAGCCTGTGGGCGTATTGAGAATGACGTTTCGGCCCTCATACAGGGCGAGGATCGCCTCCTCCTGAGCCGGATAGAGTTCCAGGCCCTGCTCTTTCACATACGTGAGAAAGCGGTCCAGTAAATCGCCACTGTCGACCGGCTGCCCCGGAGTGGGTAAAAGCCGTCGGAGTGGTCGAGACGATAAAGCTTGGTCTTGCGGTTCCACCATAAGTCGTCTAGGTATATGCCGATCCGCCGGTCTTGCCAACTACCAAAGCAACGCCAATGAGGCGTTAACATACTGAAGCCACAATAAAAACCATGCCATCGGCCACCCCCCAGCCTTCGGCCAGCGCCCAAAAGCGCCGTTAGCGAGTATCCGTGAATAAACTAGAAAATGCGATGCCCACCCCTAATTTTGCTACCTTGGGCCTAATCGAACCGATCCTTAGAGCCGTGAAGCAAATGGGCTACGAACAGCCTACCCCTATTCAACAGCAATCGATTCCACCGATACTCCACGGCCGTGACATCCTGGGCTGCGCCCAAACGGGCACCGGCAAGACCGCAGCATTCGCACTGCCGCTACTGCAAAAGCTAGCCTTAAGCCAGGGTCGCCGTGGGGTACGTGCCCTTGTGCTCACCCCGACGCGAGAATTGGCCGCGCAGATAGACGAGAGCTTCCGAGATTACGGTGCTAACCTTAACCTGGGACGCGCTCTTATCTTTGGTGGTGTTGGCGCTGAGCCCCAAAAACGCGCCCTCGAGCGCCGCCCGGATATCCTTGTTGCCACACCCGGTCGCCTTCTGGACCTTATGTCACAGGGATTCATCTCGCTCAATCAAGTGGAAGTCTTCGTCCTTGATGAAGCCGACCGGATGCTCGATATGGGATTCATCCATGACGTCAAGCGTGTCATAGCCAAACTGCCCCCTGCACGGCAAAATTTACTCTTCTCAGCGACGATGCCCCCCGAGGTGCAGTCTTTAGTAAATGCAATCCTCAAAAACCCAGTGCATGTTGCCGTGGCGCCCACCTCGTCAACTAGCGAGCAGATCGATCAGTCACTCTATTATGTCGATCGCCCTAATAAGCGACGTCTGCTTATCCACGTCCTGGAGAATCCAGAGGCTGCGCGCGTCATCGTATTCACGCGGACCAAAGCTGTTGCCAATCGGGTCTCGACTTACCTCAACGAGCATGGCATCCAGGCTGAGGCTATCCACGGCAATAAATCACAAAATGCACGTCTGCGCGCACTCGCAAACTTCAAGAGCGGAGCTACGCGTGTTCTGGTCGCTAGTGACCTCGCTGCTCGTGGTATCGACATTGACGATATCACTCACGTTATTAATTACGATGTCCCTAACATACCTGAAACTTATGTGCACCGCATTGGACGCACGGGCCGAGCAGCAAATGTCGGTGCAGCACTTTCGTTTTGCGACGCCGAAGAGCGTAGTTTTGTGACCAGTATCGAGCGGGTAATCAAAAAGAAAATACCGGTCGTCAATGATCATCCGTTCCCAATGGATCCCAACCAAGCGGCATCCAAAACGCCGTCACCAGGGCCGCAGCGGCCACAGCAACGGAACAACTCTAAATTTAAACCTAGGCGACGCCGGTAGCAGCTGCGGCGGCATCAGCACGACGTTTCAAAATGAGATGCTTAGCATGTAAGGTCCAATGACGATTGAGTCCGCTTTGCAGATAAAACATCGCGACTGGTGGCAAGAGGGATGCGAGTAGTGCAAGCTGCGGATTCGTAAATGTGTATTTATTTTGTCGCTCCATCTCACGAATCTGGCACGCCAAGCGATAGGTTGGCCAGGCATTGAGGAGCGGCACTATGGATACCAATGCAGTAAACTTAAGCCATTTTGGTACCGGTACTGCATTCTGCGTGTGACGCTCAATCTCTTTGTAGACCGATACAAACCAGAAGCCCCAATAAACCCCAAGGCTGAGTATCCAACTTCCACCCGCCGCAGCCCAGGGATTGCGTAGCTGTCCCAAAGCCAGGCGTGTGCGTGCTAGATAGTATTCCTGCTCGACAGCGGCCTTGGATAGGGATCGCGGCACTGGCGATGCGGGTGCTATCGAGTTGGCAGCAGCATCGGCCACTGCTCGCCTAAGTGCCGCGTTACTGGATTTGGGCGGCGTTGATTTGGCAAGGACCGTGGTAGGCCCAACCTGTTTGGGCGTTACCGATGGTCTGGTCATCGGATCCTGAGTCGAACCAACAGCGACCTCTACCTTTTGCGCCATGCTCTCTGAAAGTCGGTATAGAGCAGCGAAGTCCTGCAGAGGATACCACTGACTGAAGCCTTTCCGACTGATGAGTCGTGGGCTCCCATCGTCACAATCGGGCCTTTGACTAAACGCATGATCGGCTGAGAGTGGGCCGTTTAATTTTCCGTTCTCATAAAGGTACCAACCATCAGGCCAAACTGCCGCTACATCTTGTTGGTTTGCGATCGAAGTACTTTCAGTCACGCGTGGTCTCCTTAGAAAGACACTCCTCCCAAGTATAACAAATGCGAAACATGGCGGTATACTGGGAGCAGTCATCTGGAGTCTCTCGGACGCAACCTCGTCGCGGAGTCGATTATGCAGCTGCAGGACTTTGTCAATCACATCGAAAATCGAAATTTTCCAATCAATTGGCCTGGTCAGTGGGTCGGCGGCCGATGGCTTGCGGCGAGACGACCCAGCGCATTTAAAGCTTCCCTCAATCCCAATAATGGCGAAAAACTGGTCGAAATCGGCATAGATAAAGAAAGTATTTCCGAAGCGATCAACTTTGCTAATCAAGAAAAGTCGGCCTTTGGCCAACTGAGTTTAGTTAAGCGGCTAGAGATACTTGCCAAGTTTAGACAAGCCTTACTCGATTACCAAAATATCGCCGAGCTCGTTTTGAGGATCGAGGCTGGGAAACCGCAGTGGGAGGCTGCCGAGGATGTGCGCAGTAGCGCCAATTATTTGACTTGGGCTATCGAACATGGCGAATCACTGATCACAAATCTCATGCTACCCTTGGCGGCAGGACCTCACCGCGGGGTCAAGATCGAGCTGCGACCGATGGGTGTCACTGCAGCATATCTGCCTTTCTCAACACCACTCACGAGTTTCATCTACTACTTCACCGCCTCCGTCATGGCTGGCTGTCCCCTGATACTCAACTCGTCAACGCACGCTCTCATGATCTCGCTGCTGTATTCCCTGCTCGCTCAAGAGCAGGGAATACCGCCTGCCGCGTTACAGGTAGTTTTCGGAAATTTCAGCAGCTTTAAACAAGTCATTGCTGATAAAAGAGTCCAAGCCATTCTTTATACAGGCTCGCGAGAGCACTGCGATGCGATCCGGATAGAGTCACGCATCTCAGTACCACGGCAGCTCGTGCTGCAGTCGGGCGGCAAGAATGCCGTGATTGTGCACTCATCGGCTAATATTGACGAAGCCGTCCGCTGCGTGACTTACGGCGCTCTTAAAACCACTGGACAGCGCTGCACATCAACCAGCCGGGTGTTTGTTTATCGCTCATTAATGCCACAATTCTCAGAGGCGATCACAGCTGCATTTAGATCAGTCCGCGTCGGACGCACGGATCTCGGGGATGCACCGCTGAATGATCAACCATTCATGGGTCCTCTTTACTCCGAGAAAGCAGTTGAGAAGTTTCTACGGTTCCAGACCATGGCCAACCGCGAATCTACGACGACGTTACTCTGGGGCCGTGAAGTCGACGAGACTTTGGGAGGGTTTTTTGTCAGTCCGAGTTTACATTATTTACGTAGCTTCGATAACGGCAGCGCCTACCAAGGTAATATCCTTTTTTCTCCGGACGTTGCGGTTTATGAGTACGACGTCCTAGACACGGCGATCGAGCAAATAAACACGACAGATGCCGCCTTCTCGGTCTCATTTATAGGGGACCCGGCAGTGCTAGAGGCTAGACGCGACTTATTCCTCGCCCCCAACTTAATGCTGAACACCCCCACTGTTGAAATTGAGGCGACGCTCCCTCTAGGTGGGCGCTTGCAAAGTGGCCATCATCGTTTTCACGGGCCAGGAACTGCACTTTACCTTTGCTATCCTCAAGTGATTTCTCATGATCCTGAGGCATTTAAGATGATAAGTTCTTGGCCTTGGTAGCCAATTTGATTTAATTTTGGCGGACCTGACCACAAAGGGGACGCTGATGAATCTTGATCCTGTCATCCAGGAGCGCGCTAGCTACTGGGCCACCTCTGAGGCTTTCGATAAGACCACGCGCGCCGAGGTAGCCGCATTAATCGACGGTAAACGAGAGAAGGATATAGTCGATCGTTTTTACCGCGATCTTGAATTCGGTACCGGCGGGCTAAGGGGCATCATTGGCGCCGGTACGGCACGTATGAACATATATAACGTCCGTAAGGCGTCAACAGCTTTGGCTAGACACCTGAAAGAAGCGTTCCCGCATGAGGCTCTTAAGGTCGCCGTGTCGCACGACTCTAGGCGATTTTCGCGGGACTTTGCCAAAGCAACGGTCGAGGTTATGGCAGCGCATGGTATTCAGGCTTTGATTACACGAGAGCTTAGACCAGTGCCGATGCTGTCATTTATGACGCGTCACTTCGGCTGTCATGCCGGCGTCTGTGTCACCGCCAGTCATAATCCGCCAGAGTACAACGGCTACAAAGTCTATTGGCAAACGGGCGGCCAATTGGTGCCGCCACACGACAAAGCTATCATCACCCACTACGGTAAGATTAAAGATTACTCCGACATCAAAAGGATGCCCTTTGAGGAGGCGGTGGCCAAAGGCTTGGCGCGCGAGGTAGGCGAGGAGCTTGATGAGGCCTATTTTGCCAAGGTTGCAGCTTTATCCCTCAGGCCAGAAGGTCGCAAGGGCTTCAAAATTGTCTATTCACCCCTCCATGGGGCGGGACTTTACCCCGTGGTTGAGATGCTGCGTCGCTACGGTTTCACCGATGTCACGGTAGTCCCAGAGCAGGAGCGTCCTGATGGCAACTTCCCGACGGTTAAATCGCCCAACCCCGAAAACCCCTCAGCCATGGATATGGCCAGAGACCTAGGCAAAAAGCTTCAGGCCGACCTAGTGCTCGCCACCGATCCCGACTGCGATCGTATCGGTATGGAAATCCTGGTGAACGGCGCTTACGTACGCCCGAACGGTAACCAAATCGGCGCCCTACTGAATCATTTCGTGCTCAATGCTCAGAAAGAGCTAGGGCGGTTGCCGGCGAATCCTTTAGTCATCAAAACAGTCGTCACTACAGACTTGCAAGCCGACCTGGCAGCCGAGTTTGGTGCGACCTGTGATGAGACTCTGACTGGCTTTAAGTGGATTTGCCAGCGGGTTGAGGAGTACGAATCTGGCGAGCGCAAACCCTCGCGACAGTTTGTTTGCGGTGGCGAGGAAAGCTACGGCTTTTTAGCAGGATCTTTCGTTAGAGATAAGGATGCTGTCATCTCTTGCTGTTTAGCTGCCGAGATGGTCGCCTACTATAAGTCGCAGGGTAAATCGGTGCTCGATGTCCTGGATCAAATGTTTCAGAAGCATGGAGCCTACTATGAGACCTTGGCTGACATAACCCTACCGGGTAAAGATGGAGCCGACCAGATCGCATCCATGATGGCGCGGCTGAGAGCCGATCCACCACGCGAGATTGATGGTATCGGAGTGAAGCTACTGCGAGATTTCGATACGCAGCAGGTTCTCAGTGCAAGTGATCGGACCTTCAAACACACCGCAAACCTAGACTTCCCAAAGTCTAACGTCCTGCAGTTTGTCCTCCTCGACGGTACCAAGGTCAGTGTGCGCCCGTCGGGCACTGAGCCCAAGATTAAGTTCTACGTCTCGGTTAAAGACGAGGCTGCCAAAGGCCAGTCTGGGGAGACACTGCACCGAATTAAGGCCAAGTGCCAAAGTCGCGCTGAACGGATTGAGGCCATTTTTGTCGCCATGGCAAAAGGCAACAATTAAGTCGATCTCGATAACCGCTCGTAATACCCAGTCTGAGATTGGGTATTCGCGCGGTTATTGTCTTTTACCCAAATCAGCTGTGCCACGTCAGCCAACTCGCCTGCTGCAGAGCTTACCGCGATCCCCTGCCAACGTGTTATCATTTAAAGTGATTAGCTTATAACTCTGAGCGGCCTCGCCCAGTTGGCCCATCCTTGGGAAAGGAAGCCCTACGTGCTCCTCCGAAAACTTGCTAGATCCGTTACCGTTGCTTTGGCACTTGTTGCCCTCTCCTGCGGCCTGGCCCCAATGGGCTACGCCTACGAAAAGGCTGTCGAGGGACCCGATGTGGTCAAGGACAAGCTTTTCCCCAAAAAATCAGTTATCGAGCTCGACACTAAAGTTGGCAGTGTCCTCAACGGCTCCTACATCCAAACGTTTATGCTCAACGGGTCCTTAACCTATTTTTGGAGCGAGAACTGGGGCTTTAGTGCGGAGGGCGTCTTCGCCCTCAATAGTGATAAGGCCGAACGCGCATGTATCGAGACCTTCTATAACGACCCCAATTTTGCCATCGGGGCTCAGTGCGGAGGCGCTGCTAATCTCGCGGAAGACTCGAAGGGTGACGCTAATTTCGGCCCAGCGTATGTGCCTATCCGCGAGCTCAACTACATCGGGACGGGCAATTTTGTTTGGAACCCACTGTATGGAAAACAGCTGGTGCTGCTGTCGTTCACGACGTACTTCGACTTTTTCATAAGTTTTGGCGGTGGGTTAGCGATATCTAAGTACTACCCACAGCAAAACAATTTCCCGGACGGCACGCCGCAACGGGGGGTCTTCTGTACTAAGGAAGAGGCAGCCAAGCCCAACGGTTGTAGCACAGCAAATAATCCCGGCACGATCGACGAGAATCTTGTAGGAATCGCTGGCAGGCCACAGCCCTTGTCACAAAGCAACGTGCTGACTCACGTCTCCGTTGGTCAGCGGTTTCACTTTATGAAGCGCTTTGAGCTGCTCGCGTCCCTTGACAACTACCTACTCATCGGCACGCCTCAGACCTTTGATAGCTATATCACTCTATACGGTGGTCTAGGCGTGCGCTTCTGATTGATCAAAACGGAATGTCATCGAGGCCAGGGGTGTCTGGGCCACCAAGACCGCCCATACCGCCCATACCAGCACCCTGGTCGCCAAGGCCCATATCCATATCAAAGTTACCAGCGCCAGCTCCGCCGCCCATACCAGCAGAGTTGCCGTAACCGGAGCCCATACCACCACCGACTGATGGTGCACCGCCCTGGCGATCACTGCGCTGGCCACCGACAAATTGCACATTTTGCGCAACAATTTCGGTTGTGTAACGCTTTTGACCCTGCTTGTCCTCCCAAGCTCTGGTCGCCAGCCGTCCCTCTATCATGACGCTGCGGCCCTTGGCTAAATACTTGGAGCAGTTTTCAGCCTGGCGCCCCCATACCACAATACGGTGCCATTCAGTGAGCTCCTGACGCTGACCGTCCTGACCGGTCCTGTAGTCAGTTGTCGCTACACGTAGGGTACAGACCGCCATTTGGTTCTGCGTGTACCGGAGTTCAGGATCCTGGCCGAGATTTCCGAGAATAACTACCCGATTTAACGACGCCATCCGCTGATCACCTTTCATGGCTGGAGCTGTACTAAAGCCGCAATTCCGCACTGAGACCCAATTAATACCGGAGCGGACTCCGCGCTAACAAGGCATTTTTAGCATTTACCTCAAGTGTCTGAACGTGACATTCTAAGTTTCGATTATCATTCGCCGGAACCAAAAGAATTGAAGAAATTTACATGACCAAGCGACCGACCGACATGAAAGCGTCCTCAGTTCTCCTCACGGCACTGGCCGTCGTTCTGGCCATCGGCTGTGGACGCAAAGAGAGCTTCCCGACTTTAGGTACCAATGTTGCTAGTCCAGTCGATATTGCCGTCAGCGACGACGGTAAATACTTTTACGCCTTAAATGCCGACTTTGAGCGTAAATACAATGCCGGCTCGATCCTCATCATGGACGGCGATGGCAACAAACTAAAAGCCCTCGAAATTCCGCGTATGGGACGATCAGTCAATGTCGTCGGTAACGTGATGATTGCGACCCTGGATTACTCCGCAAATGCTGGAAACAGCCAGCCACACGTCTACATTTACGACCTCACTGACCCGGTAAATCCCGAACTAAAGGCAGACCTGGTCCCTGATTGCAGTCCCGTAACCTCAGCCATGCGTAAGGGCTACCAGTATTTTGCCGTGACGTGTGCTAACGGCAGCTTGTTTTTAGGCAAGCTGGAAACTGATCTAAGTCAAAGTCGCATGAAGAAGGTGCGCCAATTCTCGCGACCGTATAGGGCCTTGCACTTCGATGCTCAACGCAACCTTCTGATCGGCTTCCCTGACCAACCAGACAAACCGAGCACTGGGGATGCGGAACTAGCAGATGCCAACTCCTACAACACGATCGGCACCTTAACTGCCGCAACTCCCAATGAAATCCCGGATCAATATGAGCAAACCCGTCGGGCATGGTCAGACTTGAGTGCGCGTCAGTCCTATCAGTTTCTCGTCTACGACATTGCTGCTGAAGAAAAAAATGCTCCTCTATGCACTACTTCGTCAATCAACCCAAGCTGTGATTTCCCCTTCAGGCTGTCAACTGACACCGTCTCACAAGGTGAGCTGCGCTGGTTATATTTCCGCCTCAGTGATTACAGTCGTGCTCCAGACGAAAGCACCTTCTTCAACAATCCTTCGTACAAATATTATCGCACTAACTTCTACGCTGTAAGGCCGGATCCCGAGGATAGTGATGTATTCTACCTATCACAGCGCGGTGCTCCTGCATCAAGTCCCAACGCTAATCAAATTATTCGCGTACGTATAACAGGCGAACTACGCCCCACCTATGACGAAGCTAAAAAGGCCTACACGTTCCTCCCTACTGCAGACGAGATGCAATTTGAACGCGTTTATGGGTTCAAAGGTGCGCAGGTGTCTCAGTACTCGTATCCGGGTGATTTCCGCGTCGTCATGATCAACAATAAAAAGACCGTAGTCGTGAATAACTTTCGTGATCTCGTGAACTGGGTACGTGGAGACGCCAACGGATCGTACTGGATCGGTGCGAGTCTCGTCGACGATCCGACATGGTATGCACAGCTTACCGGTCAATTGGCCCCAGCCAACGATATCCGCAGTTACTATCAGGTTGCCGTAAACAACTCCGGTCGCGGGGCATCTTGCTCGTTTTACGGTAATCAAATTATCTTCTTTGACGTGATTCCAGGCTCAGCCATCAACATCACCAATCAGGTCAGGTAACCAAAGCGATGCATTTAAAAAAGATCGTCATTTCTGGTTTCAAATCTTTTGCCGATAAAATCGTTGTCAATTTCGATCGCGGTATCACAGGTATCGTTGGGCCCAACGGCTCCGGTAAGAGCAACGTCATTGACGCGGTGCGCTGGGTCATGGGTGAGCAAAATGCAAAAAATTTGCGGGGAGAAAAAGCCACCGACATCATATTTGCCGGCTCTGAGCGTCGCAAGGCTCTCGGCATGGCAGAGGTTTCTCTAGTCTTTGACAACACCGACGAGGATGCAATCTGCCCTCCCGAGTACCGTCATGAGCATGAAATCGTTCTGACACGACGTCTATACGCAGACGGTCAGCGCGAATACATGATCAACCGCAAACCCTGCCGCCTGAAGGATATCGTTGGGTTCTTTGCAACCACTGGACTTGGTGGCCGCAGCTACTCCATGATCCAACAAGGTCAGGTTGACCGGATTCTCAACGCCAAACCTGAGGACGTGCGAGAGATTCTCGAAGAGGCGGCGGGCACTACCGTATACAAAAAACGTAAAGAGGAAGCCGAGCGGAAATTAACGCAGACGCAGCTTAATCTAAGTCGTATAGACGACATCTTGGTCGAGGTTGAGAAGCATCTCGAGACGCTTAGTGGGCAGGTTGATAAGGCCAAAGAATTCAGCGAACTCAGCACCAAACTGAAAGACGAGGAAACCAGCCTCCTCGCTCATAATTACCATCACTTTAGTGAGCAGCAACGAGGTATTAAAGAGCAGCACGAAGGCGAAGTTGCTAAAGAGGCCGAAGTGTTGGCTCAGGTCGCGAATCTTGAGTCACGTCACACCGAGCTCCAAGGGCTCCTTGACGAGGCTGATCCTGAGGTGCAGGCACTTCAGGAAAAGATCACTATCGCCCGTGAGCGTATCGCCGGTGGTGAATCAACGCTGAAGAGTGCCGGCGAACGTATGGAGTACGGTACACGTCGTTTAGGCGCCATAGCAGAGGAGTTGGCCGAAGATGACGCCAACCTTAAGGTGCTTGAGTCGCAGGTTGAAAATGCGCGACGCGAGGTGAGTGCTGCCGAGCAAGGCGCTCATGAGCTAAATGAGGCGATTGCTAGCTTTGAATACGAGGTCGAGAGTGCTAACGAAGCGGCCCAGGTGTACCAAAGCCGCATGGATGAATTCGCGGATGAAATTCGCAACGTAGAGCGCTTAATCGAGAGCAATAAGTTTCGCACCGAGCAAGTCGATAAGGATCTCACTAAGGCGGAAGACGAGCGACGTCACGAAGACGAACGTCTAAATCTCTTGTCCGATGAAATCAAAACAGTTGCCGTCGATCTTAGAACCGCGGAGGAGCGCGCTGGCGCTACGCAGGCCGGCCTTGACCTTGAGATTCGCGAAAAACATGATCGCGAAGGTCAGGTTGCGCTGCGCTACCAGCAAATCAAAGAAGCCAATGTTCAGCGTGAT
The DNA here is from genome assembly GCA_016874735.1 of Deltaproteobacteria bacterium. Lineage (NCBI taxonomy): Bacteria > Pseudomonadati > Myxococcota > Myxococcia > Deltaproteobacteria bacterium. The sequence goes on along the minus strand of VGTI01000001.1, from coordinate 72,670 downwards.
CAGCTCAAGGAAAAATATCACACTGCTCGAGCGCGTTATAATTCACTTGCTGAAATTGAGGCCGGAGCCACAGACGTCAGCGGTACTCTCGCTACACTACGCGAGAATGAGTCGTCTCTAAATCGTTTAACTCCAGGACTCTTAACCGACTTCATCCGTTTTGAAGCCAACGCCAAAGAGCTTCCACCAAAAGCCATCGCCGCACTCGAGCGTTGGACCGAGAGACTGCTCGTTTCCGACTTAAGCAATTTCAATGAACTAGTAAGAATCGCCAATAAGCATAACGTCAGTACACTTCCTGTTTGCGTGTTGTCGCACGCGGAAGTTGTTGATCCGGCGGCGACCGCATCTTGGGCTGAAGTATCAGGTGCCGAGCCTCTACGTCGCTACCTTAGTCTTGAAGGCAAAGCGGACGCCCTGAATGGCCTCGATCGCGTGCTCGATAGGCTATACCTGCTCCCAGCTCTAGCCATCGGCGATGAAGAACTTGATAAGCTTCCGCACGGAGTGATTGTATTCACGGCGCAGGGTGTTTCGTTCTCAGATGCTGATGAATTTATCATCGGTGGCAAGAGTGCTGCTGGACTCCTCAGCCGTAAGACCGAATTGGAAGCATTGGCCGCAAGCCTAAAGGAATACGAGGGCGAGCTATCCCGCGCTCAGGCGACCATTGATGACCTCGAATATCAGATAAACCAAGATCGTCAAATCGTTGCCGAGATTGACAACAAACTGCAGCAACAGAACCGTGGCGTGCTTGAAGTCATGTCGGCACTTCAGGCTGTGCAGCAGCTCCACGACCGCAAGCAGGAGCTTATACAGGCTGCCTCGCAGGCTTTGGAACGTCACACAGCACACATTGAAAAGCTAAATCAAGAAAAAGAGGCTCTAGCTGTCAGCCGTTTCTCACTCAACCGAGAATTGTCCAACGCCAAAACAGAGCTCGCATCTGTAGAACAAGATGCCGAGGCCCTGCTGGACCGTAAAGAGGAGGTTCGTCGTCAGCACGAATCCAAGAAGTTGGAGATGGCTAGATCGGGAGCTAGGGCACAGGCCTTGCGCGATGGTTACCTCAATTCCAAAGCGCAGCTAGAGCTTCTGCAGAATAAATTGTCGCGGCGTTATGACGAGCGCCACCGTTTAGAGCAGGATATTGAAACAGCTCGCGATGAGGAAGTGCAGGCCAAATCTGCGATCGAGCAGTATATCCGTGAGCGTGATCTACTGCAGGAAGAGTTTGCGGTCCGTCGTGAGGCCAACGCTGGACTGATAGAGGAAACACGGGTTATTGACAACCGCTTAAGGTCACTGCGGGAGCAACATGCATCTTTGCAGAAGGGCCTCGCAGAACGCAATGTCCACCTTGAGCGTCTAAGAATGGCTCTTACTGGCGTGATGGAGCAGGCTCAGGAGAAATACCACCTGGATCTGACTAACTTCCAGTTTGAAATTGACAGTGAATTCAACCACGAAAGCCGTAGTCGCTCGGTCTCTAGGTTGCGGAACAAGATTGAGAGCATGGGAGCTGTCAACATGATGGCTCTCAAAGAGTTTGAGGAGAAGAGCGAGCGCCGTGACTTCATCACCAAACAGAAGGATGAGGTACTCTCGAGTATCGACCTACTTAAAGAGGCCATTACCGAGATCGAAGAGACCTCGCTGAGGAAGTTCCTCGAAGTATTTGCTCGCATTAATACTGAGTTTGGTCAGCTGTTCCCGATTCTCTTCCCGACCGGTGAAGGCAAGCTTGAGCTCACCAACCCCGAGAATCCGATGATTGGCGGTGTTGAGATCATGTGCCGCCTACCAGGTAAAAGCCAAAAGTCGATGAATCTCTTCTCAGGGGGAGAAAAAGCACTAACTGCTATGGCGCTGATCTTTGCATTACTCCGGACTAAACCTACGCCTTATTGTTTCCTCGATGAGGTCGATGCACCACTCGATGAGGCCAACGTTGGCCGTTATAACCGCGTGCTAGAGGCCCTGTCCGATCAGTTCCAGTTTATAGTGATTACTCACAACAGACGGACCATGGAAGTACTCGACGTCTTATACGGTATCACGATGCAGGAACCTGGGGTTTCGAAAGTTGTCGGTGTAGATATGCAAAAAGATCTGCCAGCTCATCTGCGCAAAGCTTTCAAAGATGAAAAAGCTGGTGCAACCGCGGGACAACCAGTCGCTACGAAGGCGCCGCCAGATCGCCAAATTATGGGTGCAACCTCACTTTAGATCCGGAGCAATTAAAGTGGCGTGACCGAATCAAAGAACTGATTAAGACCAATGGTCACGCCGCGCGTCTGAGTCCCTACTAAACTCCAGGCGTAGTCTAACCTGAACATCAGCCTGTAAACTTGGGGCACAGCGGCTCTAAAGCCCACCCCAGCGGCGACCCGCATCGTTGTACCCGCATCGTCCCAGCTTGCACCTGCCTCGCCGACATCAAGAAAAGTTGCCGTCTGCAGCCAAAGATATTTGGTTTTAAATTCCAGGTGCCTGAGTTCCAGGTTTGCGAATGCGGCATGACTGCCATAAAGAGCGCCATCGGGGATGCCACGCACCGTGTCCAGACCCCCTAGGAAATATTGACTCTGCAGTGAGTTGATCGTCGTCGCACCAATAACAGCACGACTGGCAAAATTCCAATGCGACCCCAGCATAGCATAGTAAAAACCCTCGAACTCGCCAGCACTTGCTATCGTGTCGGCAGTGAATACTGGACCAAAACGCAGGCGCAAACGCAGTCCTTCGTAATGCAACTGATCCACTAAGATATCGTTAAATAGTAGGGTCGGAAGTAGTTTAATTACGTGTCGCTTGGAGCTTCTGACAAATAGATCCTGCGGCTGGCTCAGTCGTGGCTCGGTCGGCAATTGCTCAAACCTACTCGGATTTTCCTGCACAGTCTCAAGATCACCACCCAGACGCCACTTATGAAGGCTAGCACCATGATCATCGTCTAATGCTAGTAACGCACGGATCCTTGCCATCCCCGTGTCCGTGCTCAGCTCGCCAACCTGCGTACCATTGCGACCAAACACCTGGCGCCGCCGAAACTCGCGCCAAAACTCCGCGCCGAAATAGTTACGATCGGCAGATGCACGAGGATTACGCCCATAGATCAGAAAACCTGGCGGTGCACTGCCATACTGTCTGGTCTCCGCTCCTCCTGTCAGCAAGCGCCCGAGTAGATGCACATCGTAGAAGCCGAGTACCCGCAACGGTATACCACCGCCATAGGCTCCCCTGACAACGGGGATCAGCGTCCATCTCTCCTCGACGGCGACTTTAAGTGCAAATTCATGATCTCTATCCTGCAGCGGCACTGCCGATACTGCCACCCAGGTAAAGACAGCGGTAGTCATGAGCTTGCGCTCCAGATCGTGTAGATCCGCAGCAGTCAAATCGACAGGAAATCTGAGGTCTAGGTATGAGCTCAGCCATTCAGGACTAGTTTTAGCTAAACCACTAAAGACGACATCAACCACGTGATAGCGAGGTTCCTGGGCTTCATCTGCAGCACCAGCTTGAGGACACCAGAGTGCCAACAAGCATAGTGCCAACCTACACCACCAACGCTTACAAGTAGCGGTCATTGTTCAGAAGGTAGTTGCGAACATAATCCGCCACACCATCCTCAATTCTGGTCATGGGATCCGTATACCCTGCAAACTCACGAAGGCGCGTCAGCTCAGCCATCGTATGATACTGATACTGCGCCCGCAGAGGCTCAGGCATCTCAATGAAGTCAAGCCGAGGATCCGCCACGTCCATCGCTTTGAAGACGGCCTGAGCTAGCTCGGCAAAACTACGGGCCTCTCCCGATCCGATATTATAGAGACCAGACTTTGCCCGCGACGCATGACGATAGAGGTGAGCCATAATCTTCACACAGTCTTTGACGTAAACGAAATCACGTCGCTGAGCTCCATGAGCATAGTCGCTACGATAGGATTTGAAGAGCTTGATGGTCCTACTGTTTTGCACTTGTGGCACAAATTGAGGAATCACGCTTGCCTGGCCACCTTTGTGGTATTCCTGTGGACCATATACGTTGAAAAACTTGAGTCCAGCCCAAAATGGTGGGGTCTTAGTTTGAAAACTCACCCAATGATCAAACTTTTGCTTACTAAACCCATATGGATTTAGCGGCCGTAGGCTTGGCACTTTCTTCATGTCGTCACTAAAACCCTCACTACCATCACCGTAAGTTGCAGCCGACGAGGCATAAATAAAGGGAATCTTATGGCGTGTGCAGTGCCTCCATAATTGGATTGAGTAATTGACGTTGTTACTCATCAGATAATCGCAATTAGTTTCGGTAGTAGATGAGCTCGCTCCAAGGTGAAATATAGCCTCGACGGCGACGCCGTCAGCGCCACGCTCGAGCCATGGTAAAAACTCGTCTTTATGTAGGGCAGTACGGAATGCTCTTTTGTTCAGATTTTGCCACTTATTCGCGCTGCCTAGTCGATCGACAACTAAGATATTGTCGATACCAAGATTGTTTAACTGCCAAAGAAGGGCGCTGCCGATAAAGCCCGCGCCACCGGTCACTATGATCATAAGTTCTCCTAAAGTCACAGAATTATAAGTTTATTTGCGCTATATTGTCAAAGGCAGGCACCCCTCCAAACGGGGCCATCAACCATTCTTAGCGAGGTAGGCGATGTCCGACACCAAACGACTTTTTATCGTTGATGCCATGGCCCTTGCTTTTCGCAGCTTTTATGCACTCGGTAAAAGCTCACTATCATCAAGCAGCGGTCTTCCCACGGGTGCCATTTATGGTTCAGCCATGTTTATGCACAAGTTGGTGGCCGAGGAGAAACCTGACTACCTCCTGGCCGTATCAGATACTCCAGAACCGACATTCAGACATGTACGCTATCCGGCCTATAAAGCCAACCGCGGTGAGATGCCCTCCGATCTTGAGCAGCAGATCCCCTACATATTCACGTTATTGGAATCTTTTGGCTGTCCGCTACTCAAAATATCAGGTCTCGAAGCGGACGATGTCATCGCTGCTGCTGCCAAGCGATTTTCCTCTCCTGCCCTACACACCTATATCGTCTCCGGTGACAAAGACTTTATGCAAATCGTCAGTGACCAAATCTTCATGTATGTTCCGAAAAAGAACGAAGACGCTGTCATCGTCGGACCACACGAAGTGCGGGAGCGCTTCCACTGCACACCTGACCAGATGATAGACGTACTGGCCATCATAGGTGACACGGTGGATAACGTACCCGGAGTTCACGGCATTGGTGAAAAAGGAGCCGCTAAACTCATTGAAACTTACGGCACCCTTGCAAAGGTCTACGAGCACTTAGACGAGATAACTGGCAAGAAACAAAAAGAGGCCCTAGTCCAGCACCGGGATGATGCCTTTTTATCGCGTGAGCTCGTCACTTTAAAGACTGACATCGATTTGCCCGTCGCTATCGATCAGCTCCGGTGCGATTGGCGGGTTGCGACAGCCAATCAAAACCTACTTGGTCTGTATCAAAAACTTGGGTTCAAGACCCTTAGTCAGCGGTTAAAAGATTCACTGTCTAAAGAAAGCCTATCAGACGCAGCGAGCGCACCCTCTCAGACACCAGATGCCCCGCTCACGATCCTTCATCCTGTCGCCGACGACGCCACCTTTGAGAGGTGCCTTCAAGAGCTGAGGCGTTGTGACTACGTCTCAATCGCGGTTGTTAGCTCTGGTAGCGATATCATCGCTGACCGTGCGACAGAAGTGGTTCTGGCAACTTCTACGCAGTCGATCTTTCAAATTCCACTCACTGAGGCAGGGATCTACTTCACACGGCATATCCTAGACCTACCTATTAATATTTGTATCCACGGTCTAAAGGTGGCACTGGAGGCCTTAGCCAATTGCGGGATTATCCCAGGAAAGACAATCATCGACCTGGAGATCTGCGACTACCTTATTGATCCAAACCACTATGATCACTCTCTGGAATCCATGCATGAACGCTACGCCATAGTGACCCCGCTCGATACTAGTCCTGGGCAAAGAGCCTTAGTGACGTGGTCTTTGTTGGCTCCTGTGACCAAAATGATACGCGATCTGGAGCTTGAGCATGTCCTACATGAGATCGAGCTACCTCTAGTTCCAGTGCTCTGTGATATGGAACGCCAAGGCGTATTTATAGACGCTGAATTACTTGCTAACTATTCCGATGAACTCGCCAAACTCAGCGCCAACCTTGAGCAGAAGATCCACGATGCCGCTGGTGCACCCATCAACGTCAATTCGTCAAAGCAGCTTCAAGAACTTTTATTTAATAAATTAAAACTGCAAGATGCCGCGGGCATGAAGCGTCTGAAGAAGACTAAAACTGGTTATTCCACTGATGAATCAGTGCTCTCGCAATTAGCATCCGTGCACCCAGTGCCAGATCTGATCTTGCAATACCGTACCGTGAATAAGCTAAAGAGCACCTATGTCGATGCATTACCGCAGTGCCTCAATCCTAAATCACACCGGATTCACACTCGCTTTAATCAGACCGTTGCAGCCACAGGAAGGCTAAGCTCGGACCGTCCAAATCTACAAAATATTCCAATCCAATCGCCACTGGGTCGCCGCATCCGCGAGGCCTTTAGGCCAGCAGAAGCTGACCATCTCCTGATCTCCGCAGATTACTCACAGGTGGAAATCCGCTTGCTGGCGCACCTCGCCAACGCTACCGATTTAATTAATGCCTTTAAGCTCGGACTTGATGTTCATAAAGTCACCGCCGCAAAAATATTCTCGATCCCAGAATCGGAGGTGAGTGATCAACTAAGATCCCAAGCCAAAGCCGTCAATTTTGGCATTATTTACGGCATGGGACCACAGCGGCTTGCGGCTCAAACGGGGGTCTCTCTGACGGCAGCTCGCGAATTCATTCACAGATATTTTGAAGTTTATCCGGGGATCAGAAGCTACACACTTGAGCTGATCGACTTTGCCAAAAGGCACGGCTATTGTTTAACGATGATGGGACGCAGACGACCAATTCCTGAACTGCGTGACGCAAACCAAGCCCTACAATCGCGCGGCGAAAATATTGCCGTAAACGCCCCAATCCAAGGTAGTGCCGCTGACCTCATTAAGCTCGCTATGATTAATGTGCACGCTACACTTAGAAAACAACGATTCAAGACACGTATGCTTTTGCAGGTGCATGACGAGCTCGTATTTTCTGCGCCACAGACGGAACTCGACGACGTCGTCCCGCTCATAAGGAGCGCTATGGAATCCGCAATTGAGACTCGAGTCCCACTCAAGGTAGACATTGGTTGGGGCGCAAACTGGCTTGACGCCCACTAGGTCCCTTTAGTGAAGGAACGAAAGCTCCAACCCTGCAGTCTGCTCGATCGTCGTAATGGGAGTCTTATATTGCTCCCAATCGGCGTAGTCATCGTTCGCTAAGCCAGCATCTTGGAAGCTATGAGAATCCTCGCAGGCCTGATCGTGATCGACGACTGGATCGGTCCCGGTAGAGGTGACGTTTGGCATCAACACCGATGTGAGAACTTGGGGCCTGCCGCTCTTATCCATTTTGACAATGATTTTGAAGTTGTGTGACGGAACTCCAATATCGTTATCCGGGCCGATGTGGGCCGGACTCTCACCAAAGACCGGTCCAGCAACGATAAAGAGCGTGTCATTGGTACCACGCACCAGCTCGCGTGCATGATGCTCCAAATGCTGCCAGGTTACCCTATTGAGATGAGCTGTCTGTGGCATCATGTTGGACATCAAAAAGGTCTGGCTGTTGTCGGCCACGTTGGCGGTACGATCAGCCGATGGGATCAGGTGCCCGCGATCGAAGCAGCTACCTTGGTATTCATTCGGCTCAACTGCGCGCCCGACGCCACGCTCACTGAGGTGGCGATGAAGTTCAGGATCGACAGCAAAGTTATTTTGCCGCTGCACTTTACCCATGTCAGCCATACTTAAACGCCAAGCAACAAAATTTGCCTGGCGGTATTGGTGGTTCCAAGAGATCACGTACTGCTTTCGCGAAATCATAACCTCTGGGTTAAGGCCGGCTGACGGGACACCGACGCTCACGTTGGGGTTGTGAGCTAGAGGGGTGTCGCCGATGAGTTTGCTGATACCAGAGGTTGAGATAGGAGGCACCGAGGATTTGGATGAGGTCTTGCTTGCGATCAAACTGCCAGAATTATGCTGTCCACAGGAGATGGTCACCGTCAAAATGACGCTATAACACACCCGCTTCAGGCAACACCAAACCTGGGCATCCATATCACCTCCGAAATGTCGTAGTGAAGATGTCGTGCGACGACCTTAACAAGTTCTAACATTTTCACCGTTACACCGTCCAGACTGTCGATGGTCAAATCGTGATAATTTTCTGTTAAGAGCGTTTTTTCAATGAGTTGGCTGCATCAAATGAGACTCTATGCCAGCTCAAGGATCACAGGAGCGTGGTCGGACGGCTTCTCACCTTTACGCTCGTCGCGATCTACATAGCAGCGGCGCAAACGCGTCTTGATACCGGCACTTGCCAGCAAAAGATCGATGCGCAGGCCCAAATTTTTCTGGAAACCGAGCATCCTGTAGTCCCACCAGGTGAACTGGGTCACACCAGGGTTAAGATCACGAAATGAATCGATAAAACCAAGATCCAAGGTGGCAGCCAGGGCAGCGCGCTCACGCTCAGAGCACAGGATTTGCCCCTCCCAAACTGCTGGGTCGTGGGTGTCCATGGGGGCTGGGGCGATATTAAAGTCACCCGCGACGATCACTGAGTCTTCAGGGTTATAGTGCGCCGCCAAATGTTGGCGCAGGCGCTCTAACCAGTTGAGCTTGTAGAAGTATTTCTCAGATCCGACGGTCTGACCGTTTGGCACATAAACCGATGCTACCGTCAGCTCGCCAAATCTAGCGCTGATGAACCGTGCCTGGGGATCGTCTACGTTGTCGTTAAGCCCCTTGATTGCTTCTAGCGGCAGCTCGCGACTAAGGAGCGCTACGCCGTTAAAGGCCTTTTGACCGTGAAATACCGCATGGTAACCAGCCGCTTCTATCGCCGCTAGGGGGAAGTTTTCGTCGATACACTTGAGCTCTTGCAGGCACACCACATCAGGGGCCCATCGGTCGAGCAATGCAAGTAATCGTGCCAGGCGCTGCCCGATCGAGTTGACATTCCAAGTGATGATTTTTTGCATGGCGACAATCCTCAAGTACACACGATCACGCTCAGTAATAGTTTAAGTTGCGGCAGGATTCCACTAGAGTAGGTGTGGCGTCAGACGACAAGGAAAGGTGGGCTATGTTTGGGATTGGTTTTTTTGAGCTAATCATTATTGCTGTTGTGGCTTTAGTTGTGGTCGGTCCGAAGCGTCTACCCGAAGTCATGAAACAAGCGGGGCGCCTGTTCGTGCATCTACGAAGGACCGCTAATGATGTGAGATCTAGCTTTGAGCAGGTGATTCGCGAGGCTGAGGACGAAATCCGCCGCGAAGAGGCGGAGTCCATCCGCAAATCTCTGCAACCAGTACAAGATGTGCGTCAAGAGCTACAAGGACTGCTACAAAACAGTGGCGATGTGGTGGAACACACAAAGGCTGACCAGCCTCAGGTGGACCAAAATCAGGCGGAGCAAACCCTGGTAGATCAGACTCCGCTTGTTGCTGCAACACCACCAGATCATCAACCGCAGGGTTCACACACCTTTAACCCAAACGGCCCTGGGCCCTTGCATAAGAGTTAATCCCAGTGGATCAGTTTCAAGTTAAAGCCGGACGCTATTTCTGTGAAGCGGTGGATTTAACTCAGTTAGCAAAAACTGAGGGGACGCCAGCCTATGTTTACTCGCGAGCCATGCTCAGACACCATTGTGAAAGTTTGCGCGCCGCCTTCCAAGGGTATCCTACGCAAGCGTGCTTTGCCGTCAAAGCGCTCAGTAACTTGTCTGTACTTAAGGAAATATTTGGTTGCGGCTTCGGCGCTGATCTTGTGTCAGCCGGGGAACTTGAACGCGCCCTCCTAGCCGGGGCCCCTGCGGATAAAATTGTATTCTCAGGCGTAGGCAAGCAAGCTCATGAAATTGAACGGGCCCTCAACGCCAACATCATGATGTTCAATATCGAATCTCCGTTTGAAGTCGAGATGATAGCTACCTTGGCTAAGACCATGGGCAAAGTCGCTGCAGTTAGCATTCGCGTTAATCCAAATATCGACGCCCAAACTAATGCCAAGATTACTACCGGTCTGTACTCAACTAAGTTTGGTATTGCCGAGCACGACCTACCAGCGCTTCTCGATGCCATTCGGCGGCAGCCCGGCCTAAAACTCGTAGCACTTGGATGTCACATTGGCAGCCAAATACTAGATCTCAATCCTCTGCGCGATGCCGCAAGACAAATGGCCGGACTCTGCCAGTCTGTGCGTCAGCTTGGATTCGAGCTCAAGCACATCGATATGGGAGGGGGACTCGGCATTCGCTATCGCCATGAGGATCCTCCAAGTGTACAAAGTTACGCCGCGACACTGATTGACGAGATAAAATCGACGGGTCTCAGTTTGATTATCGAACCAGGCCGATCACTTGTCGGAAATATCGGCATTCTCTTAACGCGCGTGATCAATGTCAAAAAGACGCCAGACCGTCATTTTGTCGTAGTTGATGCCGCCATGAATGACTTAGTGCGCCCGACACTATATGAGTCGTACCACACCATCGAGGGCGTAGTGACCTCACCTGCCCACGTCTCAGAGCGCAGTCTCTGTGACATCGTCGGTCCCATTTGCGAATCCGGCGACTATCTCGGTAAGGATCGCCTGATGACCCTACCCAACCCTGGTGACCTTTTAATGGTCCGCGGCTGCGGAGCATATGCAGCGTCGATGGCCTCTCAGTACAACAGCAGGCCCAGAGCCCCTGAACTTCTGGTCGACGGCGGTGCCTACAAAGTCGCTCGTAAACGAGAAACCCTTGCATCTCTATGGGCTGATGAAAATGACGGCCTGGGATAACTCCCCAGCCTAGAATAGTTATCCACAGGTTATCCACCACCGCGTGATCACACGCGGCGGCTCAAGATATCAGTAAGGATTCAGACAGAGGCCTGGAACTGCTTGTTGACGAAGTCCCAGTTCACGATATCCCACCAGCCATTGATGAAGCGGGCACGATCATTGCGGTAGTCGATGTAGTACGCGTGCTCCCACACATCCAGGGTCAGGAGCGGCTTGTGCCCACTGGTGAGTGGGGTTTCAGCATCCTTGGTCTTTTCGATTGCCAAGGTGCCGTTAGGGAGCTGGGTCAACCAAACCCACCCGGACCCAAATAACCCAACGGCAGCATCGGAAAACTCAGCCTTGAACTTGTCAAAACTGCCCCATTGCTTATCGATGGCGTCTTTCACCTTGCCGCTAACCTTGACGCCATGCGGTGCAAGGCTAAGGAAGAAAAACGTATGGTTCCAGATCTGAGCGGCATTGTTGAATATGCCGCCTGGCTTACTGGTCTTTACGATCTCCTCAAGAGATTTCTTCTCGAGGTCGGATCCAGCAACCAGTTTGTTGAGATTATCAACGTAACGCTGATGGTGCTTACCGTAGTGGAACTCGAGAGTTTCGCGCGACATCACGGGAGCGAGGGCATCAAGAGCATACGGTAGTTCAGGTAGCTTGAAGGTCATGAATAGTCCTCACAATGGTTCGGGTGACCAGGTTGGTAACGCCAACTATACGTCGTTATTCCTGTCCCCACTTACGTATCATCTGCACTAATGCCAGGACTTCTTCCTGGCTTAGGATTGAGCCCCAAGCAGCCATGCTGCCGCTAAGCCCAACTGACTGGCCGCCATACGTAATGACTTTGACAATGTGTGCGTCGTCCACTTTTGCATGCCACTCTTTGTCATGTAAATTCCGGGGCTTAGGATTTAGAGCCAAACCACCCGCACCGTCCCCGTAACCTTTGGCGCCATGGCAGTTTGCGCAAATGGTTGCATAGCGTTCCTCGGGATTGACAACTTTGGCGCCACCAGTAGCCGGGACCTCGCCCGTTTCCGTCAGCTTCTGCTCTGGCTTGACCGACTGCTTCCACTCTGCAGCAGATTTTGCTGTATACCGGCTGGGATCGTACTGCTCCAAACAGGAAGCCAAGAGTACTGCCAAGCTCGCTGTCACCAACCATCCAATAGAGCGGTTCAAACGCATCGCAACTCCAATCCAAAAAGCGACTACTCGCCCCGACATGTTAGCAGAGACTATTATGACTGCCAACGATAAGCCAGCCTTGCATTGAACAAGGTGAAATCTCGATCAGCATGGCCATCTGCCCCCGGATAGTAAAAGTTTACATAATGCCGGTCAAAACTGGCGCTGAAATATTCGAGGGAGAGATCAAGATTTGGTGCCAAGGCCGTACCCAGCCCGATGGTCCATGCCGTTTGATCTAGAGAAGTATTGCCTTGCGCCCCGGCGACGCAGCCTCCATCGGCACCAAAGTCACACAACCGAATGAGGCTACCACCCTGGCTGGTGATACGCCGGGTCGAGTAGTCACCGGCAAGATACATACCGGAAGAAAAATTATGCCGAAAACTGAGATTGAGAGTCGTCCGCTGGACGCTGCTTTGCACCCCCTCCTCCTCGACAAAATACAAGTCAGGGTCAAGCTGACAGCGGCCCTCAGCGATCTGAGCTACGGACGGGAATCCGCCTTTATCGGCAACGAGATCCTTGGTTAAGTTCGACTGCCAGCCAGCACCGAGGCGCAGGCCTTCAAGGCCCACAAGGGCACCGCTGACTGTCACCCCAACGGCCGCCCGTCTGGTGCTATGACCCCCGCCTTTGGTCCCCTCGTCCACGTTGATACCACAGCGTTGTTTCAGAACCCGCCCGGTGTAAATTTGCTCCTCCGAGCCGAGGTCGTTGCCGTTAGCTGCCCCAGCGAGACTCAGTTGCAAATGTTCGAAGATGGTGACCTCCGCGCGCACCCCAAAGTATTGCTGGGGTGTGACGGGTCTCACAGTTTGCCCCTCCCCGTTACCAGCAGCCAGTACGACGCGCGTCGGAATCAACGCGTTCAGATTGTAATCAAGGGTCAGGGCGAGTTGCTTCCACCCGGCATCCATCAATTGATTCGCCATCGCCAGACCACTCACTGCTGGCAGTAACGTAGCCCCCTCGTAGCTCCTCAGTGACAGCTCCAGGCTTGGACGGGCAATCCACGTCAGTCGAGCTTGATCGATGATGCCCATGGCTGAGTCGCCGGCGGCGGGCAAGTTGGCGCGCAGAGGCGACGTGGCTCGGGAAGGGCGGGGCGTGGCAAAGGGGTCCAGTCTAATTTTGGCACTCAACGTTGGACTGGACTCCTGATTCAAATCGACACTTAGCCCAGATAGACTTAAGCATTGCTGCGCGGAGCCATTGGTGGCGTTGAAATCATGCATACAATCGACGCGTAGCCCCAGCACCGGTGTTGCTGCGGCAGCTGCAGAGACAGTTGCTGATTGACCCATGGCCAGTCTACCGCCTCCAAAGCCCGTTAGGCCGCACGTAATCACGATCGCATAGGCAGATCTTGGCATACTGACAAAATTGTTTGGCGACATTGTCAAACTACCTTAGTCATTGGCGTTCAATTGATACGAAATCTCGAGGCCTACCCGGTGAATCAAGTTTTTAGATCCATCGGCATCCTGGAATCCACCTAGTTCCTGGCCATCCGTATTCATAGTGCGGAATTCCCTTGTGGCTAGTAGTGCAAGTTTTAAACCGCCATCGACGATAGCTTGGTAGCCAGTCTCGCCTTGATAGCCGCTAAGACTCACCGTTTTGGAGCGCTGGCTACTGAATGCCGTCCATCGGGAACCGCGGCCGGCCCGCACACCGAGAAGCACGGCGGTGTCAGGCCCTGTCCCCAAAGCTAAGCTCAATGCCCCGCTAAGGAGATTTTGTGGTGATACACCACTGCGACCATGGTCCTTCTCGTACCGAGTATCGAAACTGAGACGGTGCCTTTGGTTCCAGGTATCAAACCCACTATTGATGGTGAGTTGACTGAAAACACTGTCGTATGCACCACCGAGCTCCGACGACCTAAGGTACCCACCAGTGCCACTTAGTTCCACTTGAGTAGTCGGACGCCAAGACAATGAGACTGCGCCGCCTTGATAGGGGTCTTTAGCACTTGGCCCCACATCATAAGACCCGCCGTGACCACTGATTAGCTCTCCGCGATCCTGGTCGCCCAAGAAGTAATAAAACTGCGCATTAAATGCTGGCTTTTGCAACTTGGGATTAGGCACGGCTGCCGTGGCAATGACAGTGGAACTGGAATGCCAATCAAGCAGCAATCCGGAAAACTTGGCCGGTAATATTACATCTAGTCCAAAGCCGAGGATCGGACGATAGGCCGATTTGTTGGGGCGAAATGCTTCAAACACACCTACCCCTGTAGTCAGGTTATCTGCCACTGGGAGATTTATTTGGTAGGCATCAATGACGCGGATTGTCGGCAAGGGTTTCATCCCGCTGTCGCCGCTTCGGGTATCAAACTCCCGGGGCACGAAATCAGCTCCGGACTCATCGCGTCGTGATAGGGAATCTGGCCGCAGCGTTAAGCGAAAGCTAATGCCTTGAGGAGTTTGCCAATCGAAAACGGCGCGTAGACGGCTTAGCCCGAGGGTGCGTGGATAAGCCCCAACTTGTGCGTCCAGCCCACCAGCGTCACCGACTGCCCCAATTAACTTGAGTCCCTGTAGTACATCCACGTAGGTAAGATCCGCATCCACACCATAACTGAGGGTCGTCGTCCTTGGTCGTTGCTCGGCAGCTAACTGTTCGACCGCCAAACCAAGATAGGATTGAAGCGACAGTCCAACGATCGCGAACCTGATGAGAACCACTGGCAGCACTCTTACTACTTGCGACCGCATGCTTCCTCCTCACTGGGACAAAAAGCGTCGGAAATTTGGCGACAACGCCAGAAATTTGACGCCCACTCTGCGTCAAAATAGTGACGCACATTTTGACGAAAAACCAAAAACCTTGAGTTAGTCCTGCAATGTTCAATAATGCCTAAAAGCTAAACTTTTGACACTGATATTGCATATACCCTCTCACCTAACCCTTGAGCCCCAACCGTCCGAAGAGAATAGGCAGCCTTCGCCTAGTGGCCGGCAAAAATTGGCACAGCTCTTGTATTGAAGGTCCCAAGAGGTCTTATGTCTAAAGCAGAAAAAAAAGAAGAAGCCAAGGCGGACAAGGCGGAGCTTTCCCCCGAAGAAGAAGCCGCCAAGAGCAAGAAGAAGAAGCTGTTGATCATGATTATCGGCGGTGTTCTGGCGCTCTTTGGCATCGGCGGTGGCGTGGGGTTCTTCCTCGCGAGTGGTAGTTCCGCCAAGGCCAAGTCTGAAAAATCCGACGAACACGCCGAGGGAGATGAAGGCGGCGAGCACGGCGAGAAGAAAGACGAGCACGGCGGTGGCCACGGTGAGAAAAAAGACGAGCACGGCGGTGGCCACGGCGAGAAGAAAGACGAGCACGGCGGCGGCCACGGCGAGAAGAAAGACGAGCACGGCGGCGGCCACGGTGAGAAAAAAGACGAGCACGGCGGCGGCCATGGTGAGAAAAAAGACGAGCACGGCGGCGGCCATGGTGAGAAAAAAGACGAGCACGGCGGCGGCCATGGTGAGAAAAAAGACGAGCACGGCGGTGGTGGCGGTCATGGTGGCGGCGGCGACGCCAAGGCCGCAGAGAAAATAGATCCAAAAACCACCAAAGTCGAAGGTGTAGATTTCGGCTGCACTGCCAACGTTCCACCATTCCACCTAAATCTTGGCAATCCGCTTGAAAATCACTACATGCGACTCGAGATTGCTGTTGAATATGATTGCGAGCCAATCACTCGCACCGAAATTGATAAAAGACTACCTCAGCTCCGCGATGTCGCTATTGCAGTAGTGAGTCGCAAAACACGTGAATTCCTACTAGGCCCTGACGGCAAGAATCAGCTTCGTAAAGAACTCTACGACCGCATCAATCAATACATGAACCACAAGATCGACGCCGTTTACATCACTGACATCCTCATCGAGTGACCCGCAACTAACAAAGGTATCCAATGAACCAGGTTCTATCCCAGAACGAGGTCGACGCCCTCCTGTCTGCGGTGTCGGACAACCGTGTCGACACCGAAGAGTCAGGAGCGCCGGAGGGCCAACAAGGCATCGTCCAGTACGATCTGGCAAACCAAGACCGGATCATTCGTGGGCGGATGCCGACACTTGATATCATTCATGACCGTTTTGTCCGCTTATTCCGCGTCACGCTGTCGAACGCCCTCCGCAAAATTGCGAATTTGAGCGTCAATTCAACGGGGCCTCTAAAATTCAGTGAATTCATGAACTCACTCCCTTTGCCCTCGTGCTTAAATATTCTACGCCTAGATCCGCTTCGTGGCGCCGCAGTACTAGTCATTGAATCTAAACTACTCTATGCCCTCGTCGACAGCTTCTTCGGAGGCAATGACGTCCCGTACACGAAAATCGAGGGTAAAGACTTTACGCAAATTGAAATTAAAATTGCCCGCCGCGTGGTCTTGGCCGCTATCGATGATTACGAGAAAGCCTGGGAGCCAGTTTACCCCCTTAAAGTCGGCTACAGCCGTACCGAAATAAATCCCCAATTTGTCGCCGTGGTACCGCCCTCCGACGTTGTCATCGCCACAACCTTTGACGTCGAACTGGAAAAGGTCTCGGGTACCATCAAAGTGGTCATCCCCTACGCGACTCTCGAACCGATAAAATCCAAATTATCGGTCGGCTTCCAAAGTGAGCAACTTGAGGTTGACTTTATTTGGATCAACCGCATTAAAGAACAAATCATGGGAACCGCTGCCAATATCAACGTCAAGCTTGGCGAAGCAGACATCACCATGCGTGACCTCATGGAACTACAGGCCGGAGATATCATCCAGCTAAATTCCGATGCCACTAATCCCCTCGATATCCTTGTCGAGGGCATTCCCAAATTCCGCGGCATCCCTGGCCTACTTAGAGGCAACCGAGCCCTACGTATTGTTGAATCGCTTTCAGAATAATCCATCGAAAAAATTGACCCGAGAAATTTCTGTCGAAGGAGACTCCCATGGCTAATGAGGGCAGCGTTAATCCGGAGGATTTCGGGCTAGGTGCCGATTTCGAGGAGGCGCTTTCTGAAGCAAGTGGAGAAGGCGGAAAAGCTGATACTGGCGGGACCTCTGGAGAGGAAGCCAGAGCTTCAAAGACCGATTTTTCGAAACTGAAAATGATCCTCGACATCCCTCTCAAAGTGTCCGTCGAGTTGGGCCGGACCAAAATGCTAGTCAACGACTTATTGCAGCTTGGCCAGGGATCCGTGATTGAGCTCGATAAAATCGCCGGTGAACCGATGGAAATTCTCATAAACGATAAATTAGTGGCTATGGGCGAAGTAGTCGTGGTCAACGAGAAATTTGGCGTCCGTCTTACGGATGTAGTTTCACAGTTTGGTCTCGGAGACGTTTCAGGCGCTGAAAAAGCTAGCTGATTTTTCGGAGGAGTAGCTCAGATGTTTAATCACAACCGCGCGAGGGCATTGCTCGCTGGATTTGCGCTGAATCTATTGACCACGATCGGATCTGCTAAAGATCAAGTGCCGACTCAAGACTCAGCTACTAGTGGTACGGAACCTCTTACACTTGGCACGATTGATGGTGAAGAAGACGGTAGTCTTTCTACAATTAACATCCGCCTGAACCATGAGCCGACTTGGTCCAAGCTTGGACCCGTGCAGGATCATGGGTCGTTTTTGCAATTGATATTGCCAGGGACGTTAGTCCCAGAACCGGGGAAATTTTTTGACACCGAGACTAAAGTCATCCCCAAAGTTGCTGCCGTCCAATTGACCCCGAGTGATGCCGGGTTACGCTTTTTTGTCGAGAAAGACGCGGCGACAGTGAAGCAAGCGCTTGAGACGGAAACCCTAGGCAATCGCATTGTCCTAACCATTGATCACAACAAGCTACAAGAGGCAAATGCAAATGCATTGGCTTCGTTCCCTGACAAGAGAAAAATAGATGTTGTCGGACCACCGCAGTTATCAGAAACCACCGCTGAACAGGTAATTGCGTCCACGCAGGTCACACATGACGAACCTGCACCAAGCGAGCGCCTAAAAGCCGAGATTAAAGAACGTCAGGCCGTTGGCCATAGTGGCTTCGACTTCCAATCGAAACTCACTCAAGTTTCGGCGTTTTCGGCTGTCATGTTTGCCCTGTTGATCGCTGTCAAAATGATGCGGCCATTCCGACGCCGTCGTAAATCTGGGGCAGACGAATTTCTTGACGATGGTCCCGTCACAATCAAAACCCTCGCCTCACTCAATCTAGCCGCACGTCAGAAAGTATCGCTGTTGCAGGTGGGCGGTGAGAAAATTTTGATTGGCGTCACCCCTGAGAATGTATCGTTTTTAACAACCATTGGAACATCCTCCACAAATAATCACAGGGCTCCCGTTCAAAAACCCGTGCCGCCACCGATGATCCAGGCCACAAAAGACTTTGCCACGCAACTTTCCGAGTCGAGTGACGCAATTCCGATGAAACTCGCGCCGGCACCTGCAAAAAAGCCGGTGGCTGAGACTAAACTGTCTACGCCCAATCCAGGGGTACCTGCGGTGGGATCACGGGTAAACATAGCCATAAGTGAAGAAGGTATCCAAACGGTGGCGGCACCGAAGGCGAGAGCAGCTACAAACAAACCAAGCGTCAAGCCCACCGCTTCTTCCTCTTCCCCGTCCGCTCCTCAAGAAGCTATTGACGACGTCACACGTATGATCCGCGAAAAACTCAAAACTCTTCGGAGTATTTGATGACATCCTCTATGAGACAGTGCGCCTTGGTCATATTTCTGCTCAGCGTTGTGCTGGGCTTCTGTATTCCCTGCCAAGCATTTGCTGCAGATGGTAAGATACCAACGATCGGAATCGACCTAAAGGAAACCGATGATCCTACGGACCTAGTTCCGGCGATGAAAATTGTGGCTATTTTGACGATCTTGTCAGTAGCTCCAGCAATTATGTTAATGATGACATCGTTTACCCGTATTCTCGTAATCCTCAGTTTCGTACGACAAGCTCTTGGAACCAGCTCGATGCCACCCAATCAGGTCATTGTCGGACTCTCCCTTTTTCTCACAGCATTTACCATGTCACCTGTAATCGAGCATATCAAAGACAAGGCCTACACCCCCTACGTTGAAAAGAAAATCAAACAAGATGAGGCATTCGACGAGCTGTTAAAGCCGGTTCGCAACTTCATGTTGGCACAGACCCATGAGACCGATTTAGCTATGTTCTTCAATATCGCGAAAAAACCCAAACCTCGCAATTCGAGTGACGTTTCGATGACAACGCTTATGCCAGCATTCATGGTCAGTGAGCTGAAGACAGCTTTTCAAATTGGCTTCCTAGTCTACATCCCATTTCTAATCATTGACATGGTGGTCTCCTCGATTCTGATGGCCATGGGGATGATGATGTTGCCACCAACCGTGGTGTCTCTCCCGTTTAAATTAGTACTTTTTGTCCTCGTAGATGGGTGGACCTTAATCGTCGAAAACATTGTTAAAAGTTTCAACGTGTAGAGGTCAAATCACATGACAGATCAGACCGTAATTGACTTAGGCGCAAGAGCCGTCATGGTAGCGATGCAAATCTCGGCTCCCGTGCTCATAGCGGCACTTGTCACCGGTGTCGCTATCTCAGTCGTCCAGGCCGCCACCCAAATACAAGAGCAGACACTCTCCTTCGTCCCTAAAATACTCATGATTACACTGGCTCTTATGGTTTGCGGGCCCTGGATCATCCAGATCATGACGGCATTCACAACCGACATTTTCAACGGGATTCCGGGAGTAAATCGCTAAACTATGCAAGCGTTGCCGAATCCAAATCAGTTACTAATTGGTGCGCTGGCCTTTCTTCGCATCGGCGCCATTCTATTTGCGCTACCAATGATCGGGGATTCTCCTACGCCTATCCGAGTCAGAGTTTTACTTGCCTTAGCTATCACTATAGGTATTTACGGGGTTATCCCGCCGCAGTGGCCACCTAACCTGAATGCGGATGTACTGGTTGTGAGCTCCTACGTGCTACGCGAGGTTCTTGTTGGGCTTACCATTGGCTTCTGTGCACGGATCGCATTTGACGGCATGATGATGGCTGCGGCAGTAGTTGCCTATCAAATGGGATTTGGAACGGCCAATCTATATTTGCCCGATTATAACGAGAAGATGGACGGCTTCTCGGCCATGCATCGCATGCTCATCATGCTAATTTTTTTATCTCTCGACTTACACCAAATATTCTTCACAGCAATTGCAGACACATTCCTTTTGATTCCAGGCGGAGCCGCAAACTTCACAGGTACGTCCGCCAACATCATCGTCAAACTAACTGGAGGCATACTAACCATCGCTATCGAATTAGCTGCTCCGATTCTAGTCGCATTACTCTTTACGATGGCTGCATTGGGACTGGTCGCGCGCGCTGTCCCCAATATGAATGCATTCACCATGAGTTTCCCGCTTAGTTTCACAGTTGGGCTGGTCATCTACGTCGCTACGCTCCCACTTTTTCCCAACTGGATGGGCACTCACTTTGACGAAGTTAAGGGTCAAATTCACAGTGCAATCCTCGGCTTGACTACAACCCACACCCATCCCTGATTCCAGTTTTATAACCACCACTAAGTTAGGCGCAATGAACGATGGCTGACGAAGGCGCCAGTTCCGAAGACCGCACTGAAGAGGCCACGCCGGAGCGACGAGACGAGTTCCGCGAGCGTGGCCAGGTTGTGATGTCACGAGAGTTGACGTCGGTCTTTATTTTGGTGGCTTGCGTCATTGCAATTGGTGGTGCTGCCCCAAGCTATCTCAAAGCGCTGTCAAGAATGATGACCGCGAGCTTTGAATCTTTGGCCACAAGGCGGATCGACGGCAACAACATTATAGCTTTTAGTAACGACAATTGGATGATTCTGCTTAAGCTAATTATCCCGCTTTTTCTTATAACTTCCACCGTTGCAGTTGCACTGACATTAGCTCAAACACGCCTAAACTGGTCTTGGGAACGGGTAACTCCCGACTTTTCCAGATTGGAGCCGTTCTCTGGCATAGCCCGGATGTTCACTTTTCAGACTGTACTCGAGCTTCTAAAAAACATTGCGAAGATGATCGCAGTAGCTACTGTCGCTTACCTGATTCTACGGAGCGAATGGGTCCGCGTGCCAGAGCTTATGAATTACCCAATGAATTCAACCTGGAATTATTGGGGCGGCATCACGAAAATGCTCTTTTGGGCGGTCGCCGGCTTTCTGCTCATTATTGCTGGCGTTGACTACCTTTGGAACTTCTTCAGCATTGAGCGCAAGATGAAGATGACCAAGCAGGAGGTCAAGGAAGACTTCAAACGCCGCGAGGTTGATCAAAACGTCAAAGCAAAAATGCGACGTATGCAGCGCGATTTTGCCGCACGCAAAACCATAGCCGTGACAAAAACTGCGACCGTACTGATCACTAACCCGACTCACTATGCTATCGCTTTGCGATACGAGATGGGTGATCGAGCGCCGATTCTTCTCGCCAAAGGCGTCGATTTTCTAGCTCTCAATATGCGTGAAGCCGCAAAAGAATCGCAAATCCCTATCATCGAGAATCGTCCTTTAGCTAGAGAGCTCTACGCCACGGTTAAAGAGGGCGAGGAGATTCCGGATAAGTTTTACAAGACCGTGGCAGAGATCATCCGTTACGTATTCCGCCTCAAGGGTCGGTCCATTCCAAAGAAGAGAGGGGTAAATGGCGCAAACAGCTAAAACCCAAATTGTAGAGACGGGCGCTGGCGGTAATGTCTTCTTGACGGCGCTCAGGAGTACGGACGTACAATTCGCGCTCGGCGTCGTGGCCATTATCCTTATGATGGTGGTACCGCTACCGCCTTTCATGCTCGACCTCTTGATGTCCGTTTCCATCACAGTGTCACTCATGATTTTGCTGATATCAATTTATGTCAAAGAACCGCTGGAATTTAGCACATTCCCGACACTCCTACTTTTAACCACTCTCTTCAGACTCGCCCTTAACGTGGCAACGACGCGAAGTGTGTTACTTAACGGTGCCAATGGTAACGTCAGTGAGGTTGTTCAAGCCTTCGGCGAGTTTGTTGTTGGCGGTAATTACTTTGTCGGTTTCGTAATCTTTGTCATTCTTGTCATCATTAACTTCATAGTTATCACCAAAGGTGCCGGTAGGGTTGCCGAGGTTGGCGCCCGGTTCACTTTGGATGCTATGCCAGGTAAGCAGATGGCAATTGACGCCGAGCTAAATGCAGGGCTCATCGATCGCGATGAGGCCAAAAGGCGTCGTTCGAAAATTGAACATGAAGCCGATTTCTACGGTGCGATGGACGGTGCGAGTAAGTTCGTCCGTGGCGATGCTATCGCTGGACTTATCATCACTGGTATTAATATCATTGTCGGTCTGATCCTTGGCGTCGTTCAATATAAGCTCAGTTTTGCGGACGCGGCGCAAAAATTCACCTTACTAACCGTTGGTGACGGGCTGGTTTCACAGATTCCAGCGCTCGTGATATCCACGGCCTCTGGTATCGTGGTGACCCGTGCGAGTGGTGGCACAGACCTCAGCGAAGAGCTCTCAAGTCAGCTCTTTGTACACCCAAAAGCTATGTATGTGTGTTCTGCCTTATTGGCCGTCATGGCACTGATTCCAGGTATGCCTTTTTTACCGTTCTCCATCCTTTCTGCCGGCTTTGTCATGCTTGGTCGCTACGCATCGAGCGAAATCGTGCGTCGCGACACCCTGAAACTTGCCGCCGCTGATGAGAAGATAAAACCTGAGGGTAAGGGTGACGCCGTAGTTGAACTCCTGCATCTCGACACGTTAACGCTTGAGGTAGGTGTCGAATTGGTGCCTTTAGTCGACACGCAACAAGATGGCGAGGTCCTTGAGCGTATTGTTTCGGCGCGCAAGCAATTCGCACAAGACATCGGCATCATCGTCCCCATGGTGATGATTAGGGATAACATTCAGTTACGGCCTGACGAGTATCAGATCATGTTGAAGGGTAACATGATTGGTCAGGGTAAACTGATGGCACGACGGTTCCTAGCGATGGACCCCGGTGACGTCATGGAACCGATCGATGGTCATCGGACCAAGGAACCAGCTTATGGTCTCGACGCTATCTGGATCACTCCAAGTCAGCGTGATGAAGCCACGTTCCGCGGGTATACAGTCGTCAATAGCGCGACAGTGATTGTGACGCATTTAACCAAGCTGATTCAGGATCACGCCCACGAACTTATTGGCCGACAAGAGGTGCATTCCCTGATTGAGCGTCTTAAGCGTGAAAATGAGAAGGTGGTTGAGGAGGTCGTAGCAACGGATAGGCTCACGCTTGGTGACGTCGTTAAGGTTCTGCAAAATCTTCTTGCCGAAAATGTCAGCATTCGGGATTTATTGTCTATTTTCGAAAGCCTTGCCGATCACTGCAAAATCGTGCGCAATCCTGACGCGTTGACAAGACATGTGCGCAAGTCGCTGGGTCGTGGTATCATCAAAAAGTACGTAACTCCGGACGGCCAGCTGATTATTACCTCCCTTGACCGCGCTGTCGAAGACCTTCTGGTAGCAGGACTTCAGTATCAGGAAGACGGCAGCACCTCACTCAATGTCGAGCCAGAAATCGCCCAACGCCTTCTCAACAGTATTGCCGAATGCATGCGTCATTTTGAATCAACTGGAACTCAGCCTATTCTTGTTTGTGGTTCGCGCATCCGCTGGGACTTACGTAAATTAGTCCAACGTTTTATTCCGGGCCTGGTAGTTCTCGCATTTGACGAAATACCCAGCGATATTCAGTCAAAAAATATCGGTACCGTATCTCTCTAATCTCGTCTTCGACCCACCAATCCCAAGCTACCTATCCTTGATTAGCCCCACCGTTTCTGGAGCCCACCCGGATGGATGTAAAGACTTTCGAAGCGTTTTCGATGAAGGACGCCATCAAAGCGGTCAAGCGCGAACTCGGCACTGACGCCGTCATACTTTCCACGCGGGAGAGACCAGCGCCGGGTGGAAAAGGCCTCGTCTACGAAATCACAGCAGCAACAGCTGGTAGCACCAAAAAAGGCGCTTCCAGTCGCTACGCACCGGATACACCTTCAACCAGCGACATTGGGATTGAGCATCTCCAGGCTAGACTTTCCGCATTAGTTGATACGGCTGCCACCAAAGTGCAAGTCCAAGCAATAGAGGCCGGTCTACAGGAGCTTAAGATACTTGTCACCGAGGCCCTTCGCACTAAGGAGGGGTCTTCCATTCATGATTTGCCTAAGGAAATGGTGCCACTTGAACGACAGCTCCGCTTGATGGGCGTTAGCGATCTGAGTACCGCCGAGTTAGTAAAACACTTGCGAGCACTTCCGCCTCCAGAGGCGCAGGATGGCGAGAGCTATTTCCGCGATCAAGCCATTCGCTGGATGATGAAACGTATCAAGATTGCACCACGCTGGTCCGTTATGACCGGATCTACATCCTATCAGGCAATTATCGGTGCTTCCGGTGTGGGCAAGACTTCGGTCACCGCTAAGCTAGCAGCTATGTATGCTCTGAAGGAAAAGCATCAAGTGGTAGTTGCATCCCTCGATCATCAGCGTCTGGCAGCCACAGAGCAGATGCGAATATTCTGCAAAATAATTGGATTGCCGTTTGTAGCGGCCTCTACTCCGGAGGACCTTCTCAAGATCCCAGAAACTCACAAAGAAGTGGAGCTGGTGCTCATTGATACTGCTGGTGTAAGTCCAAAAAATCCCATGGCCATTACCGCGCTTTCAGAAATCAAGGCTAAAGGGATTCCAATCGACTTTCATCTGTGTGTAGCAGCAACGTCTAAAGAATCTCAGGTTGAACAGGAGATTCGCGCCTTTCTAAATCTCGGCATCAACAGTCTCATCTTCAGCAAGTTAGATGAAAGTTGGGCGTTTGGTGAGATTTTCAACGCCTCTCGCAAGTGGTCGATACCGCTTAGTTTCTTTTCCATCGGCCAACAAATCCCAGACGACATCGAACGATCCACGCGGGAGCGGGTGATCGAGCGTATCTTTGGCCTGTAACGGAGGTCTCGTGTCTAAAGTACGGTCAATTCAGGGAGGTGCTAAGGCACCTAAGGTTATTGCAGTCACCAGCGGTAAAGGTGGCGTTGGCAAAACTTTAAGCACAGTACACCTGGCTGTTGCGGCGCAGCGGATGGGCCACTCGGTGCTAATTTTGGACGGCGACATGGGACTAGCTAACGTCGACGTTGTGCTAGGACTGCAGGCTCGCTACAATATAAGAGATGTTTTAGACGGGCATGTGTCCCTGCAAGATATTATCCTCACCGGGCCTCTCGGTATCGATGTCATCCCCTCTGGCTCAGGCATCGCCAGCCTTACAAATCTCAGTTACGTCCAACAACAGCAAATCATCGATCAAATTCCAAGTATAAACAAAACTTACGATATTCTATTCATTGATACTGGAGCAGGAATCGCTAGCAATGTAACTCACTTCTGCTCAATAGCTGACCAAGTCCTTGTTGTGACCACACCAGAGCCTCATGCCCTTACCGACGCGTATGCCTTGATCAAAGTTCTAGCCGAATCTCACGGTGTAAAGAGACCGCATTTGATGATCAACCAAACCAGAATAGAGAGTGAAGGACTAAAGTCCGCCTCGAGGATCACCGAAGTAGCAATGCGATTCCTTAACGTACAAGTTTCTTATGCTGGCCATGTACCCCTGGATCCCCAGGTAACCAGGTCGGTCATGCAGCGACGCGCTGCTTCGGAACAGTCGACTTACACGATATCTGGTCAAGCCTGGTCGCAGATAGCGCGGAAATTGCTGGGAATGTCCGCACCCAACCAACACGCTGATGCTCAAGATTTTTGGCGTAGCCTGCTCAGGCAGGAGCCGGTTCGAGTGGAAGGAGCGAAATGAAAGGCCTTGTCAAACGCTATAAGCAGGACACCCAAGGGGTTGATGGCAAGCTACGTGACCAGCTGATCATGGACTACGCTCCATTGATAAGGTTCGTGGCCCAACGCATTGCCGCGCGCCTGCCGTCGAACATCGACATTGACGATCTCATTAGCGCTGGTGTGATCGGCCTCATGGACGCTATCCAGAAGTACGACCCTAGTCGCGACAATAAATTCAAGACCTACGCAGAATTTAGGATCAGGGGTGCCATTTTAGATGAGCTGCGCTCGCAAGACTGGGTGCCACGCAGCGTCAGGGATAAGGCCAAAAAAATCGAACGCACATACCAAGAGCTCGAACAACGATTTGGCAGGGCAGTTAGTGATTCAGAAGTGTCGGCTCAGCTGGGAATGAGCCTCGATGGTTACCACGGTATGGTCGCCAAGGTCAAAGCGGTGACGATGCTCTCTATCGATGAGCTAGCTGGTCCCAATCAACACGATCGTAAAAGCCTACTGGAATGTCTTGAGAACGTCGGATCGAAAAACCCGTTTACTCAGCTCAAAAGCAAGGGTGTGCGGCAGCTCCTCATAAAAAATATCGAAGAGCTTCCAGAGAAGCAAAAGTTAGTCTTATCGCTCTACTACTACGAAGATCTAAACTTGAAGGAAATCGGCAAAATTCTCGAGGTAACGGAATCACGCGTCAGTCAGCTACACACCCAAGCGGTGACTAAACTTAGGGCTAAATTGAAGAATCTTCTTATCGACTGAGTGGGTCATCTGAGGAGACAGGAGCAGCTATGGCTGTCGGCGATCGTAACATGAAAATCCTGGTAGTCGACGACTTCCCGACCATGCGGCGGATCGTCAAAACCCTATTTAAACAACTTGGCTACGAGAATTTCATTGAGGCCGAGGACGGCGCAAAGGCACTGGAAACCCTGCGCAGTGTACCCGGCATTGAATTTATTTGCTCCGATTGGAACATGCCCAATATGACCGGTCTGGATTTTCTCAAAGCCGTACGGGCTGACCCAAAGTTTCAGCACTTACCTTTTTTGATGATTACTGCGGAGGCAGAGAAGCAAAACATCGTGGACGCTGTACAGGCAGGTGTTAGCAACTACGTCGTCAAGCCGTTTACCGGACAGACACTACAGGACAAGCTAGCAAAGATCTTTCAGGCTCATAACGCTAAGAAACAGGCGAGCTAGAGGAGTCTCCACCTATGGCAGATCAGAACAGTTACCCCCTCGACCCAACGGCCGTAGTGACGACCAATCCAACCCCAGAAGCCCCAGTCGATGGAGCAGAGCAGGAAGCTGCAAATGATGGGTTCGACGAAGACCTCATTAAAAAATATCCGCGCTCTAACCGTAAAGTAGTGGTCGACGTGAAACCTTACGGACTAGTCGAAGACAACGGGGAACAGAAGGCCCAGACACTTCACATAAGTCCGCACGGCATAGAATTTCAGGGCACTCATGAGTACGCCCAGGGCACACTCCTTAAAATTCATATTTCCCTGCCAGACTACTGGAACCGTAAGCAGCGATTAGTGGAATATAGACGTGTCGACACCCCCGGCACCTTTAAAGTGTTAGCTAAAGTCGTCAAATCAACAGACGTCGGTAAGCGCGGTAAGAAGAAACTGGTTCTAGTCCAAATGGTCAACATGGATGAAGTTGACGAACAAGTTCTCAAGTCATACCTCCAGGACGGCTAAATGACGAGCATACTGATCGCAGCACTGATCTTTTTAGATCTAGGTTTAATGGTGGCGGTTTATACCCTGAGCCGACGCCGGGAAACCCACTTAGAGCTTGTGGCTGAATTGACCGAGGAGCGTCGCTTACTAGCCGATCTCCGGAACACGGTTCAGGAAGAACTTGAAGCGGCTCAGGCCAAGGCACGTTCGACCCTTGATAAGGCGGTCAAGTTGGCAACCGAGGCCGAACAAGAGGTGAAGTCGGGAGCCCACACGATCGCTAAAGAGATGGAGCAAGTGGTTAGCGATCTTACAGAGCGGTTTGCGGACCCACTCAAAGAACTGTCAAGAAAACAGACCTACCTAGAGTCGATGCTGCGGCGCGTCGAGGATCAGAAGACAAGTCTACAGAATCTACTTGCTCGCGGCGAAAAGATTTGTCGCCTTCTGGACAGCCGCGTTCCGCTCGAGGATGTGATCGCCGAAATCGAAGACAAAAAATATGCCGATGCCAGGTTGCTCCTGGCTCGCGGTCGTTCTCCGGCTGCTGTCGCCACCGAGCTTGGCATGAGTGAGACCGAGGTGCGACTCGTTGCGGGTCTCACTGGCTCCGTGGCGACTGCCTGATAACCTAGGAGTAGCCACCTGAGGTGCTCGCAAAGAATTGCGCGATAAGGCCATATAACTCCTTGGGTCGCTCAGCCAACAAGAGATGACCGGTATCAGGTATGAGCTCTAGCTTGGCGCCTTTGATCGCGCTCGCTAGTTCATAGGCAGCGGCAACCGGAATAACTTGATCGTCCTCGCCGTGGATGACCAGGGTTGGCGCCTTGATGCGCGGCGCCAGATTTACAAGGTCAAGCCCCGCCATGGCTTGCCGCTGAGCGTTACTGCGGGCGGCGAAATCCCCGTCCGCCACCGACTTGGCGATTTGCTTGGCCATGCTGCGAATAAGCAGTTCGTTTCGCTTGGCAAAGTCCGCGGTGAAATAGGGCTTCAGCTTTGCCTCGCAAAGCTCGGGGTCTGCAGTCCACGGTGCCTCGTCACGCTGGATGTGGGCTTGATTCATCGCGGTGGACACGAGGACCAAGGCAGCTACGCGGGCAGCTCTTTCAACCGCCAGGATCTGGGCCAAGAAACCGCCCATAGAGATACCCAGGACGCGTGTGCGCGAGATGGCCTCAGCCTCCCACACGGCACCAATGTCAGCGACCATGTCGGCGATCGTAAAGGCCGCCGATGTTTTTGTCAGGCCTGCCCCGCGGTTATCGACAGCAAGAACACGCCAGCCTCTCTCTACCAGATAACGCCCACAGAGCTTAAAGTCCGTAAGTGACCGATTATGGCCGTTAATCAGAGTGACCCATTGGCCTTGGTCGCCCCAAACCTCATAGTTCAACTCGACTCCTGGACGGTACAGCTGCGGCATGTCTACCTCCGGTCATGGCGTTCTTTACCTGTCTTACCACAGCAAATCATGTTTGGCGGCTGGTACCTAAGACCCCAGCGAGACGCGATTTTTTTTCATAAGAAAAAAAGATTCTGCCTCAACTCTTGCCCCCATTTAGTTTTCAGTTACATTCGGGGTCTGGTGAATCGCCTGGTCCCCAAGGGGTCTAGGCTACACTATAGATAGTGGTTGACGCTTCAAGGCGGCACTAGATATGCTGGTTATAGAGCTGTTCGCCCTGTCTAATTCGAGGCATACGTCAGTTCCCCATGGGGTCCTAAAGTGGGCTCTGCGGGGAGCCTCAGTATCCCTTTGACTTTGGATGCACCGGACAGTCCCAAGTCCCGGTCCCATCAGTTCCTTTCATGGAGGTCCCGATGTCACAACACAGCCCAATTACTGCCCCCGCCACTGCGACTGACAGGCGTGCAGCACTAGTTCAAAAGCCGGCCCAAGCTGGCGCCGTCGACCCGACCATCCGGGTGCGCAAGCGCGATGGCCACCTAGAAACGGTCGACCCCTTACAAATCGTTTTGAAGGTCGCCCGAGCCGCCGAGGGTCTTCCCAACATCGATCCTCAGCTTGTGGCTGAAAAGGCGATCCGCGGCCTTTACGACGGCGTTTGTACCACCGAGCTCGACTCCTTGCTCATCAGCAACGCCGCTATGCTCATCGCCGAGGAGCCGGAATACTCTAAGCTGGCCGCACGTCTCCTCGACGTTTATATCGCCAAGGAGGTCTATATCGTTCGTGGTATTGAGTCATTTTACGACTCAATCATGGCCGGTTACCGCGCTGGCATCATCTCGCCGTCGACCTATGAATTTGTCTGCCGCCATGCACACACGCTGAACACCGCGATTCAACGCAAAAATTCAAATCATTTCGAGTACTTTGGTCTCAGGACTGTTTATGATCGCTATCTCCTCCGCGATCCATTGAGTCGCCATGTGATCGAAACACCGCAGTACTTCTTTATGCGGGTAGCCTGCGGCCTTTCGACGAACGTCGACGAGGCCATCGGGTTTTACAATCTTATTTCGTCGTTTGAGTATATGCCGTCCACACCGACGCTTTTCAACTCGGGTACGGCACACCAACAGATGAGCTCCTGTTATCTCCTCGACAGCCCTGCCGATGATCTCGGCTCCATTTACGATAAGTACCGAGACGTCGCCATGCTGTCGAAATTTGCCGGCGGCATTGGCCTTGCTTATCACCGTGTCCGCTCTCGTGGATCTCTCATACGCGGCACCAACGGTAAATCCAACGGCATCGTTCCCTTCTTAAAAACACTCGACTCTTCCGTAGCAGCAGTCAACCAGGGCGGAAAGCGCAAGGGCGCCGCTTGCATCTACCTTGAGACGTGGCATGCCGACATCATGGACTTCCTGCAGCTCCGCAATAATACGGGTGACGAGGCGCAGAGAACTCACAATCTCAACCTTGCAAACTGGATTCCTGACCTGTTCATGAAGCGTCTTAAAACGGACCGCGTTTGGTCGCTGTTTGATCCTTGTGACGTTCCCCACCTAACAGATCTTTACGGCCACGAATTTGAGGCTGCTTACGAGGCCGCTGAGGCGTCGGGACTCGCCAAAAAGCAGGTCAAAACGCGTGAGCTCTACGCCCTGATGATGAAGACTTTGGCGCAGACGGGCAACGGCTGGATCACGTTTAAAGACGCTTCAAATCTCAAGTCCAACCAGACTGGGGTCGGCGAAAACGTCATTCATCTATCTAACCTCTGCACAGAGATCCTGGAAGTTACGTCTGCACAAGAGACAGCTGTATGTAACCTCGGCTCCCTTAACCTCGCTCGGTACGTCAACAATGGCGCCGTCAACTTCGACAAACTGGCGCAAAATGTCCAGCTTGCCGTCAGATACCTCGATCGGGTGGTTGACATCAACTTCTACCCAATCGCGCAAGCCGAAGCATCCAACCATCGTTGGCGTCCCGTAGGCCTCGGCGTCATGGGCCTCCAAGATGTATTCTTCAGGCTCGGCCTGCCTTTTGACGCACCTGAGGCGCGCGCGATTTCCGCTAAGATCCAAGAAGTCATCTACTTTAATGCCCTGAAGACCAGCTGTGAACTTGCTCGCGAGCAAGGAGCGCACAGTAATTTCGCCGAAACCCGGGCTGCAAAAGGAGATCTGCAATTCGATCTTTGGGGTGTCACACCGACACTGCCCGAGTGGGACGAACTAAAAGCCCAAATCCGCGAGTATGGTCTCCGCAATTCACTGTTAGTCGCCGTAGCGCCTACCGCCACGATTGCCTCGATTGTCGGATCGTACGAATGCATTGAGCCCCAGATTTCCAATCAATTTAAGCGTGAAACCCTGTCAGGTGAGTTTCTGCAGATCAATTCCTATTTGGTTGATGATCTCCGCAAGCTCGGACTTTGGAACAAGTCGATCCGCGCCAAGATAAAGCTTAACGAGGGGTCAATTCAGAACATCGAAGAGATTCCAGACGACATTAAGCAGATTTACCGGACCGTATGGGAGGTCCCGATGCGTTCCTTAATCGACATGGCTGCCGAGCGCGGACCGTACATCGATCAGAGTCAGTCCCTGAACCTCTTCATGGAGAACCCAACGATCGGCAAACTCTCGTCCATGTATGCTTATGCATGGGAGAGGGGGCTCAAAACAACCTATTACCTAAGATCCCGTGCTGCGACCAAGATCGAAAAAACCACCGTCAGTAACTACACGGAAACGGAAGCGATTGCTTGCTCGCTCGAAAACCCCGAAGCCTGTGAGGCCTGCCAATGATGCTACTAGATCCAGGTTTAAACCTGACATTACGCCCAATGCGCTATCCCATGTTTTACGAGATGTATCGTAATGCCATCAAGAACACATGGACGGTTGATGAGGTCGACTTCTCGATGGATATTGGCGATCTCCAGCGAATGCCGCCGTCCGAGCGACATCTGATTCATCGTCTTGTAGCGTTCTTTGCTACTGGTGACTCCATCGTGGCCAATAACCTGGTGCTTAATCTCTATAAGCACATCAATTCGCCCGAAGCGCGTATGTATCTTTCGCGGCAGCTGTACGAGGAGGCTCTTCACGTCCAGTTCTACTTAACATTGCTCGATACTTACCTAGAGGACGACAAGGACCGCGCCGCCGCTTTTGCTGCCATCGAGAACATCCCATCGATCAAGCAAAAGGGCGCATTCTGCATGAAGTGGATGGATTCCGTCCACAAGCTCGATCGCCTAGAAACTAAAGAGCATCGCCGACAGTTTTTACTTAACTTGATCTGCTTTGCCGCATGTATCGAGGGACTATTCTTCTTCGCAGCCTTTGCCTACGTCTATTTCCTACGCTCTAAAGGGTTATTGCATGGGCTGGCTGGCGGCACCAACTGGGTGTTCCGTGATGAAAGCTGCCACATGAACTTCGCCTTCAGCGTGATCAAGCAAGTCCGCAAAGAAGAGCCAGATCTATTCGATGCGGAGATGAATCGCCAAGTGGTCACGATGATTGACGAGGCCATTGAGTGCGAAATGGTATTTGCCGAAGATGTGCTCTCACAAGGAGTTGCTGGCCTCTCGACACGCGATATGAGGCAGTACCTTCAGTATGTGGCCGATCAACGGCTCGCCGCGTTACTCATCCCGCCAGTATATAACGCACGCAATCCCTTCAGCTTCCTAGAACTGCAGGATGTGCAAGAGCTGGCTAACTTCTTCGAGCGTCGCGTATCCTCCTACCAAGTGGGCGTTTCGGGAGATGTCGCGTTCAATGAGGACTTCTGATTTCCAGGTAGTGTACAAGAATTAACAACGCTGAGCTGAAGTAGTAACAACACGCTACTTCAGCTTTTTGCTTTTTACTTCGGGTAAATGGAACTCAAAAGTACCTACTTAGCTAGGGTCAGACCGTCCACAATTTCGACAACCAGCAGCTACGCCATTTATGCAACCTCCGCTCGCGATAACGACCGAAAAAACTCAAAAATTACCGTGATATAGGGAGTCGCACTCCGGAGCTTTCCACACCGTGGTACAGCGGTTGCAGATAGGAACACAAGACTTCGGTATAAACGAAGTTAATAATTCAAGTTCCCGTTCTCGCTCCAAACCCAAGTCACAATGTCGTGGCCGGTACTAAACTCCCCGTGGAAAGGAAAGTGTCATGAAAGCAGTAAAACTAATCGCAACAGCCCTCACCATCAGTGCAACACTCGCTTGTGGCGCCGTCAAGAAGGAGACGGCGACCATACCTGCAAAAGATACTAAACTGGACGAACTTAGTCTGACCGTTTCGACTCTAGATCTTGGGTGTAGCTTTGAAGCCATCACGGCCCAAATAGCTGACGATACACCAAGCTCAGAGCTCGATGACAAATTGGTGCGCACACTCGGTGCATGCGACAAAGCTCGGGAGTACTATGCGATACTCCTTAGCAAATATGACTCTGATCGCAATGGTGACCTTAGCTCAAGTGAGCTGACCAGCGTTGCATGGGCTTACAAACAAGCTCAAGAATTAGAAGTCGATCAAAACGCAGATGGCGTGATGGCCGACGACGAGATTGAGCTGTGGCGTGGCAAAAATCTGAAGTCACGAAGTGACAAGGCACAGTCGGGATTTAAAGCGGCTTGTGAAAAGCTCAATAAAGATCAAGCATCCTGTCGCGGACTTTACACTGACAGCTGCCTCCGACGATCAGGAAGAGGGCTCGATGATGACAAAGGGCGATCTGGCAAATCAAAATTGGATGATATTCAACGCGACCTTGCCGAAGACAAAAACCAACCTTACAAACACGAGGACCAGCACTCAACTGACCCCGTCATCAAAGTTCCAGTAAAGGTAAAGGTTGATGTCGACGTAGACGTTACGAAGTGCGTTGAGTACATCGACTTTGACTACGGCTACAAAGGCAACGAATGCAAGTCTGGCTGCAAGCCAACCCACTAAGTTCACCTTGATTAGGTCGAACAAAATACGGCCAGGATCCAAGGCAATTTGGATCCTGGCCGCTTCCATTCAATCATTGATTTCAGCTTATTCAGCCCAGCAGGTAATAGCGTTCTTGCAGTAGTCAAACTGACCACTGTGTTGGCACGTAGCCACTGCTCTAGCGTAAGCCTCATCTCGCGTACTCCCCTCAAGGAATGCCGGAGTACTCGAGCGACCATTCCAAATAGGGCTAGTTTTACAGACCCATTTACCACCATCGGCCAGCGCCGCAGGCATGAACATCTGGACTCCAATCACTAATACGGACACCACCAAAGCTGATACCGACATAAGTTTCATAGTGTGTTCCTCTCGATGACGTTGGTATACTTACAATCCTTATAGCGCCTGAGCTTCAAGGTGTCTAGACCTCTAGATCTATTCAAACCGCGCCAAAAAAGGACCGCGAATCAAAATGACTCACAGGTCACTATGAAAGTACTCTTTCTCTGCACAGGAAACTCGTGTCGCTCGATTCTAGGTGAAGCGACCTTTAACCACCTAGCTCCGTCTGGCTGGAGTGCGATGAGTGCCGGCAGTCAACCTACGGGACAAGTGCACCCGCGGTCTTTAGCCTTGCTGGCACGCGAGGGCATCGCGACTTCAGGCTATTACAGCAAGTCATGGAACGACCTCCCTCATACCCCCGATATCGTGATTACCGTATGTGCCAGCGCCGCTGGCGAGACATGTCCGGCTTACCTGGGACCTGTGTTGAGAACTCACTGGGGTGTCGACGATCCTGCTCACGTTAGCGGAACAGATCAGGAGATCGACCAGGCCTTTTATCGGGCCTACAGTATCCTGCGGCAACGCTTTGAAGCATTCTTTGCTTTACCACTTGAGAGCCTAAGTAAGGATCCACCCTCGTTCAAGGCAGCTCTGGACAAAATTGGTTTAAGCTTACTAGCTTGAAACAGTGCTACAATCTTACAGTCTAACTATTTTGCGAGGATCTTATCAATGATCATGCATCTTCTGATAGCCTTAGCATTGGTTGCCGGCTGCAAATCTACGTCGCAATCTCAGGTCGCTGCTAGCACTGTTATTTCTGAATCAGAGATTCTCGATCTCACCAAATACAAGGCCACAGCGGAAGACTACGCCAAATTTCGTACTGAGCTTGGCACCCAATACGAAAGGCAACTGCAGCAGTTAACGGAGGCCCGCAAACAGACAGGTCGTCAGATTCCCAAAATTTTCGACTCACTCACCGAAGAGGAAGCCGTCGCGATTTACCACTACTCATCGATGGGCTACCGTACTCTCAATGCGGTGCTACGCAAGGCGGATATTGCCAATACCGCCAAACAGGCAGGTTTCATCAAAGTATTGAGCTCTGCCCTCAACAAGCTACCGGCTGTGCAGGCCACAGTCTATCGCGGCGGTATGCTGCCGGCATTTGGTAACGGTGATTATTTCTCCCCGTTCCACAGCATCAAAACGGTCGACCCCGATCGTCTCGCTCGTTTCAAGGTTGGACAAATATTCGTCGATAAAGGTTTCATGTCTACGTCGCTCCATAATCCCGACGGGATTAGACAGGCCTTTGGATGTCGCGAGGCCTTGTACACGATTCACGGCAACTATGGCCGCGAAATCTCAGCCCTTGCCGTGATTCCCAATGAGCGTGAAATCTTATTCATCCCCGGCAGTGAGTTTCGGATTGAAAAAATCAACAACACTTACCCACCGGAAAATAAGTGTAATAACGAGGTAATTGAAATAGAGGCGACCGAGGTTGAGCCTGGTACGTACAAGGACGAGGCTCAGTGAGCTTCATGTAGTATATATTATTTGTAAGCTATTCCAGCGCTACATGGTCCATGGATGTGCAGCTTTTCAAATCTAGTGAAGCCAATATCCTTGCACCATCCAGTGAAGTCAGCAAAAGAGTAGTCAAAAGCGTCACCAAACTCGATGAGCATATTGAGCGACATGAGCAGACCAAATGCGTTCTCGCGACGCTCATCATCGATCAAGTTCTCAATGACTACTACGGCACCTCCTGGCTCTAGAGCATCATAGGCTGCTCGCAGAATTTGCCGTTTCTGCTCCAAATTCCAATCATGAAGAATTAATCCCAGCGTGATCAGGTCGGCTCGCGGTAGCGGATCAGTGAGGAAGCTACCGCCGACAACGGCGATGCGATCCTCGAGACCCCATGCTATGACATGCTCCTTAGTGACCGTAGCGACACCAGGTAGATCGAATGCGGTTGCTCTGAGATGACTGTGCTTAGTCACGGCCAACTTGCTTAAAATACCTGTAGACGCCCCGAGATCTAGATGATGCTTGAACTGCGCAAACGGGAATTTGTCGGTAAACACATCAAAGTTGTGCTTTGACAGCCCCGACATGGCCGATGCAAATTGCCGCAACTTCGCCTCATCGGCGAAGATCTCATCGAATAGAGGCTTACCTTTGTGTTTCACCTCACTCTGAGGCTGGCCCGTACGCAGGGCTTCAGCTAAGTCACCCCAAAAGCGGTAGAGTCGACTGCCCGACATGGCAAATATGCCACCGACGTAGGCAGGACTGGCCGCATCAAGAAACTGTGCCGCCTCCGCCGTGTTGCTGTAGATGGCTGTCGGACCGACACCATCCTTACTGAGTAAACGCAGTGCCACCAGAGCATCGAGAAAATCATAAAGACCGCGTGGGTGTAGTCCCAGAATGGCCCCCAGCTCAGGGCCGGTAGCTGGACGTTTGCCTAGTTCGGTAAAAAGGCCCATTTGAGCGGCAGTGAGTAGAGTCTGAGAGGAAAAAAACCCGAATCCTAACGATAGTATACGGTCAGGTAGTAATGATTCTTTCATAGTTACTATCTCCATTCCATCAATTATGTTGATTTGGGAGAAAAAATCCTGTACTAATGTTATGCAATTTTTATTATTTTATGTCAACATCAATAAAGATTTAAAATATGTTTAAAATAAAGCGACACCTCATAGCCGTCTGTCTAACTTCCACCGCCGCCCATGCTGCCGGTGCTGGTGCACCAATCAACTACG
Organism: Deltaproteobacteria bacterium; assembly: GCA_016874735.1. Taxonomy (NCBI): domain Bacteria; kingdom Pseudomonadati; phylum Myxococcota; class Myxococcia; species Deltaproteobacteria bacterium. The sequence continues at coordinate 35,462 of VGTI01000001.1, read as the reverse complement.
ACTTTTGCTCCCTGTCACCGAACGTTGCCAGGGAAGCCGACCCACGGCTACTGCCGCTGTGGAACGCCGCGACGGTTCAGGAGGAGACGGCTAAGCTCGCAACCAGTGACAAGTTGCTCGGAACCCCTCTGGCCGCTTATCCCACCTCTTATGTGGCTATGACCAAGGTCAGAGACAGAGAGCGATGCGGCGGTGATCTTGCCATCGCCGATCGTCAGAGTCGCCTGATTGGGGATCTGCTGGCTGATCTTATGAGTCGGTGGCTGGTGCTAAGCGTCGAGGAGTGCCAGGGCCTATCGGTCGATGCCCTAGGCATTTGCGGTTCAGCATCTCGCACGCTTAGTAACGGCCTTGGCACGCTGGAAAGTGCGCTCGACATGACGGCTGTATACCTTAGTTCTCATATGGCAACAGCGCTGTTGGCCGTTGTTTTTGACGACCAATTTTGGGCGCAAGAGTTTCCGCCGTCCACGCACTGTAAGTCCCACCCTTGTCCAAGCGGAGTGATGAAGTCTCGGGTCGATTTTTTACGTCGCTACAAACCCCACTATGACCTGAACAACAAATTTCTCGCAGCAAACATCAGCACCGTCGCTAGGTCGTTGCAACAAGCGTGTCTGATCAAAGGACCGGCCTTTACCATCGGCGCACACGTTGCTGAACGCCTGCCACTCGAGCCACTATTCAAAACAGTGCGCGACGAAACTTTTGCCGCGGTGCTAGCCAGTATTGCGGCCGTAAATCCAGATCTTCATCCCATGCTGCAGAAGTACGGAGATACTTATACCTCGCAATTTGCGTCCTTCGCGCTCTGGCAACACCCACCTCAAGCCTTCATATTTGCCGAGCGTAAGGCGCGTACGCTCCTGAGCAACGCCCTGATCACCAGTGGACTTGGGCTTCTCGGTTCTAGATCTCCCGAGGACTTAGCGGCTAACCCATGGTGCCAGTAGCCTAACGGTTAAGCCAGCCAGCCCGGCCTAAATGACTTATTGAAAACCTCAGTCAGAGCGCCTATTTACAGAAGCTAGGACCAAGCTTTTGGAGGCAATCATGACTTTTCTGCTCAAGTCACTCATCGCAGTACCGGCTCTCACTTTATCAATCGCAACGGTAGCATCAGCCAACGAAGGTGCTGCTGCATTGGAGCATGGCGAGAATGCTCTGACCGGATTCGTGTGCGTAGCCCGCAACCTTCGCGGCGCTGAGTACTATGGCTACAGCTACGGCGAGGGACCATGGGCACGTGACCAAGCTTGTAACGAAGCGCTTGGTAAGTGCTTTCGCGACTCCATTCTCGTGAGATCTTGCCACATCGTTAACGCGTGGCCAGGTTAATTTGCCGCTACGTTAGCAGGTCACGTTGGGCTCAAGTTGAGCGTCGATTTCAGCTTCCATCTCACGCAGGGATGCGAAGCTGGATCGATAGAGTACGTAAGGCACAACACCCAGCAGGTTTAGGCTCAATTGACCAAGGACGATGACATTAAAGATGTTGGCACCGCCGGTGAGCCCGACCATCGAGAACAGGCGCTCAAAAGCGACATGACCCAGTCCAAGGCCGCCGGGCGCAAGTGGCAGTGCCGTTGTCATGACACCCAGTGGATAAATAGTGCAGAAGATATCAAGATCTGGTGCCTGTCCTGTCAGCACGCGTGTCAAAAACAAGCCGTAAACTACGGCGCCTGACTGAATGACAATCGAGATCAGCACAGTCGCAACAAGCAACCAGGGGTGCTTACGGTAAGCTCGCAGTGCATCGTAAATTCCGTGGATTTTACCGAGTCCGGGAAAGTTGCGCGTAAATAACCATCGGAATGGATCCCGCCCCTCTTTAAATGGATACATCACTACGGCGTACCCGAACAGTAGGCTCGCCAATCCGACGAATACAAAGACGGCAAGCGGCAGCAGAGTCGGTGACGAGAAGAAAAAGCTCGGGTTAGCCAGAACTGCCGTCGCTGCCATGACAAACAGTGCACCGAGTCCAACCACACGGTCCAGGAGAACAGTCAGCATTGCCGCTGTTTTACCTTGTTTGGATTGCTCGCGAATGATGTAAACGGCTTTGATAATATCGCCACCAACGGCACCGGGCATCGTCGTGTTAAAAAAGAGTCCAATGAGCTGCAACCGTAGCGCTCTGAAAAAGCTCACTACTAAACCCAGTCCGCGCAGCAGCAACCACCAACGAAAAGTCCCCAGTAGCACACTGCCAATTCCCCAGACAGCCAAGTTACCAACGGCAATCCAAGGATTGGAAACCAGTATTTTAAGCTGATCGACGTGGAGTTTGTCGGAGTGGATGAGCCACCCAAGTAGGGCGGCGACAACCAAGAGCTTTAATAGAGTTTTAATAAGAGTCCGCATCGAGTTCTTATAATACTTTTATAGTTTATAGAAAAGCCCTTAATCACCAGGCAGAAGAGGCACGCTCAAACAGAGTAACACCCCGTCAGCACAAGATAAATAACCTTATTCCTCAAGTTTTCCACAAACGCGCCGACCCCTCTTCGTGTGGTGGCACCACCGCGTCGTGCCTGGCCCTCAGACCGATTAAGGGACCTCATGCCTACTAAACCCAAAAACAACATACCCCAAAGCGCTTTCATTCGTGCCAGTAAGATTTTTGCCTCAGGGGCCAAGGTCATGGCACGCGAAATGGCCTCCCACCTCAATGGCGGTAAGTCGCTTGGCCAGACCCGTATGAAACAAGCCCAGGACATCGTCAATACCCTTGGCAAACTCAAGGGAGCGGCCATGAAAGCTGGACAACTCCTCAGTATAGAGGCTGCCTCTTTTCTCGACCCAGAGGTCGTCGCCGTGCTCCGGCAGCTCCAGGACCACGCAAGTTTCATGCCTCTAGACCAAGTTAGGTTTATTCTCTTGCGTCAGTTCGGTCGTGATAAGTTTGACACCATCGAAGACATCTCGGCGGAACCTATAGCTGCGGCATCCATAGGTCAGGTACACACGGCCACAATTGCAGGAACTCCTGTCGCTATAAAAATTCAGTATCCGGGCGTCGCTAAGACTATCGATGCTGATCTTGCCGCCTTGAAAACCCTAATCATGTCGCTCGCCAAGATGACAGGACGGCAGCTGGATATTGAACCGGTCTTGGACGAGATCAACAAGAGCCTCAAACAGGAGGTCAACTATTTAAAAGAAGCGACCAATACTGAACTAGTACGGCAAGCTCTCACAGCTTCCGACTACGTCATCCCGCGCGTATATCACGAATATACTACGGAAACTGTGCTCACCGAGTCCTTCGAGACAGGCCTAAAAGTCAACGAGTGGATCCAAGGATCACCATCGCGCGACGAAGTTCAGCACTTCAGTCAGCTAGTCATTAAGCTCATGATCGACGAAATGCTACTGACCGGTGTAGTCCAAACTGACCCCAACTACGCCAACTTTCTTTACCGACCTAGCTCGCGGCAACTCGTTTTACTCGACTTTGGTGCCACGTGGACCTACACGCAGGAATTTCGACGAGATATGCAGAAACTCACATTGGCGCTACTTTCCGGTCAGATAGACGAAGTCATGACTGGCATCTACCACCGCGGATATCTCGACCATAAAGAATCGAACGAGACTAAAGAACATCTGCGCGAAATACTACGCCTACTCGGCGAGGTAGGCGCCGCCTATCCACAGCCTGTGGCCCTACGCGATGATCTCCCCCACCGACAACTCCGCTCCGCAGCGCATTCGGTTGGTCGAGGCATCAGGCATACCTCGCCACCTAAAGACCTCGTGCTCATCGGCAGAAAATTGACCGGGATGCTGCTACTTCTTCGTGAGATCAATGCACATGTCAACTTCGATCAGGTTAGAGATCATTTACGCTCGATCAACGTTGCCTGATGACATATCACCTCAGTGAAAATCACCATTAACTTTAAACCCTCCCCAGTAGGCGGGGTGAGCAAAATAGCGACGTACGACCAACTGCGCCTTGCGCATGGCTTCTGATTTGTCATGTCCTTCTGCGATGTAGCGATAAAAGCGCTTCATAACCACAGCGCTGGCCACGTCACTAGGGCGCCAAAGGTTGGCAACTACCGTTTTAGCCCCAGCGTAAAAAAGGGCGCGATTCATGCCAACAATTTCATCACCACGCGAAATTCGACCTAATCCCGTATCACAGGCGGATAGTGTGACCATCCTTGCCTTTAGTGGCAAAGTAAACATGCCCGCCACCGTCAGATCGCCATCAACGCCGCCACTGTTACTTAACTGCACACTCGAGTCACTAGGAGACGTTGGCCTAAAGTCACCATGAGCCGCTAGATGTAAAACATCTGAAGTCGCGGCCGCTTTGACAGCCTGAGTCACAGTAGCCTGGTCTCCAGAGAATTGACTTCGACGAGGGAAATAACGCCCTATTACTTCGCCCTCGCGATCAGCAAATGGCAACGGTCCATTTTTGGCCTGCACCCGCTGCGGGTTCGTCAGTGCAACGACATGACTATCTTTATTTAGAGGTGAGGCTTGGTTACCAAGCACAAAAGGGGTCGTCGACGCACTGTCCAAATAAAAAATAGGGAAGCGGTCGATGAGCAATTCATCCGCCTTAAGCGGCAATGCTGCAAAAGGGAGAAAATGGAGGCTACCAAAGGGAATAACGGCAATGCGACGACTGCCGTTGATCTCATTCTCTATAGGTTTTATAAGCAAATCAGCAAGCTGTCGTCCGATGTATTCCGTGCTTGAGTAGTTTTCTATGAGCTCACGAAATTCCGTAACTAAATCCATTAAATCATCGCTTGTAATCGCTACTGTAAAGCCTTTCACGGTATTGTTCTTAATCACCCAGATAAGGAGCTGATCACGCGTTGCGTGATATTCAACGACTGCAGTCTCTTTACCGAGCAACTGAGTTAACTCTTTCAGATCGATCGCCATCACCTGGTCGAAGGATGCTGCCTGAGGGCCTCGCAGCTTCTCTACACTGGACAAACGCCATTTCTGCGCACCAAGCGAATCCATGAAGGCTCTACTTCGCGACCGTTCACTCAAGTTCCAGGCCTTCTCGACGCGATCTTGGCTCATCAACAGGGCGGCATAGGATGAGTAAACTTCTTGAACTCCCGCATCTGCATAGAAACCACTACGAGCGTCGTCTGACTGCAATCCAGCGCGCATCGACTCTATGATTGTGACGGCCTTCTCAAAAGCTGATGCGGCATCCTTCAGGCTTCCTAATTTGACTCTAGCAGCAGCAATACCAGCATAACCGCGCCAGGCCATATCACGCATCGAGCTTTTTTCAGCTATTACCAAAGCCTTTTGAAAAGCGGCTTCGCCCTGCTCCCAGGCACCTTTTCTCATGGCTATATCAGCTAAACCAAAGTGGCAATATGCCGCATTAAACACCTGCCCCAATTCTTCACTCACCTTTAAAGCCTGGTTCAGCAGGTCGGTAGCAGCATTGAAATCACCCTTTAATATAAGGCTCAGACCAAGATTCCGACGGTCGAACGCCTGTGCACTCCGCGACTCAAGTTCTTCATCAATGCGCAAGGCCGTGTTAAGAAATTTAATCGACTCATCGACCGCACCAAAATCGCGCGCCCAAAATCCGTAGTTATTATAAAGAAGCGAAACTTGGCTACGAAGCTTGTACTCCTGTGCCATCGTGATGGCGGCATGAAAATCCTTAAACGCCACCTTGTACTGGCCGAGCTTTGCCGCAATCATAGCTCTTAATCCGAGAGCATCGATTTGAGCATTCACCTTACTTTGGGGCTGATCGATTTTTTCAGCCTCCGCGAGCGTAACCTTATTTAAGTCCCTAGCTTGCTGATACAGCCCGGCACGAAAATACGCGTTAGCCAACATTTGCGTTGCGCGCACCCAAAGTAAGCGCTGCTTTTCCCGATCAATTTTCGGCACCACGTCTTGCTCGAGCGACCTGATAGCCCCTTCCAAATCACCGAGAACGATCTTGGCATTGGCGGCGTCGATCAAGATGGGAATATAAAGGTCCGGTTTATTCAGCGACCTAAAAACATCAATGGATTTGCCGTAAAATTCGAGTGCTATCTGATATTCACTTAGGTAGCGATTATAGATATTACCAATATTGAGGAGCTGATTTGCTGATTCCTCGGGTTTACTCCTACGATAAAGTTCCTCTGCCTTGGTAAAGGCAATAATCGTCTCTTTATATTTCCTCTGATTCTCAAAATTAATGCCGCGATATTGATATATCTTGGCGACTTGGTCGTTCATACCTTCGTCAACGAATATGATCTCCGCCTCATCTAGAAGCCGCGTGGCGTCGTCGAACTTATTCGCACGCACCGCCAGCACCGCTGCGTCAATGATTGCGTTGGCGTAGTCGACGGGATCGAGTTCTTCTTTACCATCGGTCTGCCCTGTGGGCTTCAGTGGCTTCGCGATCCACATTTGATAACGAAACGCCTCAGCGTAATTACGCTCGCGAAACAGCACGGTCACCAGCCTCTTCAGTACCTGATCTTGGCGCTTGGTATCTGCTAAGCGTGTAGCCAGATATAGCGCCTTCTTGTAGGTGACAATTGCTGCATTGAGGTCCTGATCTGCAAGAGCGTCCTCGGCTGCTTCAAATAGCGGGTCGAATTGATCCGCCGCAAAACTCTTTTCTTCCGTACCGGGTATACCTGCGAAACCGAGGACCCGGCCCTTGATGCTCGCGAGTCTCGTCGCTTCAGCTAGAGACATCTGACCCAGGTCAGAATAAAATCTACTCCAATCAGCTCCGGCTCCATCGGTAACTAAAAGAACACTTGGAATTCCAGCTGCCGTCGCTGCCAAAGCAACGCTAGCCCACCCATCGTACCCCTCACCACTTGCTTGTAGTTCCGTTGGTATATTTCTTACATCGGCAAAAATAAGAGCAGTACTTAACGGCCAGCTTGAAGATGCAAGCTGCCTTAATGTCAAATGATTGCGGTGATTAAGCGCGCCACCATCTACGTACCTGGTCGCCGATACGTTCGGTTCTAGCTGGCTCAAAGACAGAGGTAGACCGATATGGACTAAATCAAATTTACCAAGTTTCACCGTGAGATTTTCGGTAGAATCTAATGGGACGCTGTCTATTACACGTGCCACGTTACCCTGCTTAATCGGTGTAGGAATATCACCCGCGCCCACGTAACCTAGATGCGCCTTAGTTAGACGTTTAAGTCCGCTCACTGTCTTGAGAAGGTCGGGCGACGGCAGATAGGTAATTGTCTTCGAAGCGATCATCGGCTTACCACCAAGATCCAGCTGTTCCCATGATACATCATAAAGCTCATCGGTTGGACAAAGATAAACTACACCCTCCGATGCCGCGGGGATCTTGCTACCTATAGAACGATAGGAACTGATCTCGCGCCACGACGAACCATTTCCCGCAATATTGACGACCTCGTCACTAGTTTTAGTCAGAATCCAAGCAATAATGTCCCCGTTACGCATCCTGTGAGGCATCACCAAAGTATCTTTAGTCCCAAGCGCTGCCTGCAACTGCTTCACGTCTTGCATGGCAAGTAGTGAATTCACCTTAGACGATGGCATTCCAATCCGAAGTGCCAAATCCCTAGCACTCAGGAGTTGCAGCTGCCTTATAAGCCTGACTCTCTCTCGTAGACCGTCAGGAGAGGCGGGCCGCTGCACGGTGACCGCTTCTACCAAAGTTCGTAAAAGTGCGCGATCAGTCGGCGTTGCAAGTGGTATACCTAGTGCCAACACCGACTCGACCGCATTTAGCGCCTCAGGAAGCTCCCCACGCTGATATTTCATTTTCCAGAGGAGGTCGTCGTTCCTGGCTACTTTATTCTGCCATTCTTCAACGAGAGCCTTAACCTCAGGCGTCTCAGTTTTACTACGTATACTAGACAGTAGCGTCAACATAGCCCCATCGATCCGCCTATCTGGCGTGGTTGCAGCTTTCATCAACCTTAGGGATTCTCGAATTTGCTCGAGTATACCCTCATCGGGGGCACCGGAGCGCGTCGCTTTGATAGCAGCCGAGATAGCAAGGGTATCGGCAAGACTCCTAGCCTGCCCTTTAGATCCAGCTTCGTATGCTGTGCGCATGCCGGCCGCCAATGTGTCGAGAGCTCGTTCTTCCTCCATTTGATAGGTCGAAGCCAAGAGGCCTAAACTTGCCAGTCGCAGCTCGACGCGCGCACGCGCGAGGCGGTTACTTAGTTCTGCTGGCGAAAGGTCAGGTTGATCTTTGGCCCGACGTATTTTGGCCTCTGCTTCTGCTGCGATGAAAGATTTTTTTGCCGCCTCGTGCATGCCCATTTTGAGCTCAAGAGCGCCGATATTATTTTGGAGGATACTAATCTCCTCTGCTCGCGCCAGCTTGTCTCCCTCTGCTTTTTGCAGCGTCGCCAACTTCTGTTGATAGGTAGCAAGCGCCAGGTCAGGTCGGTCGAGAGCCTCGAAAATCTTAGCCCTGAACGTCACGATGAGCATCCGCTTAGAGAAGAGATCAAAACCCTTTGCAGCCGCGCCTCCGCCTCCTAAATCGACTTTGATTGCCTCACCATCACCATTACCATTAGCTCCCTTGCCGTCACCCTCTTCGATGGACTTCAGTTTTCGCTCTGCGTCGGCAAAGTAGCTTAAGGCCTTAGACTGGTTTTGGTTCATGTAATGACAAAACCCGAGATTTGATAACGTACCGATCATATTGAGGGACTTACCGAGACGTTCTTCGTCGCGCAGTAACCGCTCATAATACTCGATGGCCTCGGCGAACTTGTTCTCTTCGCGCAGAGTAAGGGCGAGGGCGTCAATGGTATAGGCAATGCGCTGATCATTAGCGACACGTTGCCAAGCAGTTAAAGCTCGCTTTTGCAGGTCTTCTGCCAGTGCCAATTCTTCTACCTGAAAAGCTGACCTACCAGCACGTTCGTAGATGATCGCCTCGGTCCGTGGATCACGAACGGGAACTCTTTGCAGAAGTTTTATCCGCTGCAGATAATAAACCAGACTCTTTTGAAAATTATTCATCGCATAATAAGCGATAGCCAGGTTTTGCGCCAAGCTAGCTCGCTCTAAGGAATCCGAAGCACTCAAAAAATATGCAGTCTGATAGGAATCGAGGGCCAGTTCACGCCAATCAGGGTCTCCGGACCCGAAGAACTCGGCTACCATATTGGCGCGCTTACCCAAGTCGCCGATCAGAGATTCCCGCTGATACTGTTTTGTGAAGAAGCTCTTCTGCATGTACAGCCAACCTAGAGTTTGGTGTACATACAAACTTTGGCCGTTGAGTTGGCGCGCTGTTTCAAGGGTCTTAATAGATTTATCAATCGCAGCCAGGCGCGTGCCTCTGCCGTCCGCCTGATCGATCTCATAAGTCTGCAGGTAGCCCAAAACATAATTCCACACACCAGCTTTCGGATTTTTTGCAACTTTCTGCTCGTAGTACTCTTTAACCTTAGCTGTCTCACCGCGCATGTATAGGGCGTCAATTCGTCCTCTATGGGCACCAGTATTGACAGGATCAATTGCCAACATTTTTGCGTAAACTTTCAGGGCCAAGCCTGACTCCCTGTCACGCAGCAAGGACTCGCCTTGACTAAGCAAAAATCCAAGCTTGAGATTTGTTGCTCTCACCTTAAACTCTGGGGCTGCACTCCTGACATTGGCGACGAGCCTATCGAGCATTATTTCAGCTAAATCGTAGCGCTCTGCTTCTTGATCCAGTGCAACAAGTTTCTCTGCCGCGAGGAGTATAATCTCAGGTGACTCTGGATAGAGATCAACAATCTGTCGTAGCTCATTGGCGGCCACGGTCTTTTTCCCATCGGCCAGATAGATTTCCGCAATTCTCATGTGTGCTACCGCAGGAACTAATGGTATCCCCTTGGCATCAGCCCTGAGTTGTGCCAGTAATTCCATCCGATCTTTGCGTTCGTCGATTAATCGGACGATAAAGCGTGCGGCCCTAAGTCCGATCTCCCGATTCTTTGCATAATTTGCTGCTACATGGCGCAAAGCGCGTAAAGCGGCATCTAAATCGGCTGTAGCAGGCGTAATCATCGCTGCATAAAGTGCCGCCTCAGCTTGAATATCATCGTCAGGCCGGGTGCTTGCAACCAAGGCAGCAAGCGTCTTGTTAGCTGCAAAAAACTGTCGCTGTGATGCCTGCAGTCTGGACTCAATATATTGCGAACGATGCGTCACTCTTGAAGAGGTTCTACCGTACTCGCCCTCGATCTGCCGCCGTCGGCCGTCGAGACCTGAAAGATGAAGTCTTTGCGCAACCGTCAAGGCCCCTACGTAGTTTGGGTAGAGCAACGGATCCAAGTCCAAATCGACCATGGTTAAGGCGGCCAATGCCTGCGCTTCTTGGTTGCCAGAAGCATTGCTCTGGATCTTGTCGAATGCCCATTTAGCTTCGACACGATGACCTCGTCTCGCCATCCACGCCAGCTCTAGGAGAGCAGCCTCGATAGTGTTGGTCGCGTCTTTGCGGTCACAGAACGTAGCGGCCGCCCGCCTCACTAGATAAGTACGTTCATGCTCATTTTCCACCTTAGCTAACTGGCTCTTCAGTTCGCTCAAGTCACCATCGACGGCCGCCTGTCCCGTTGCCGGCAATTTAAATATGTTTAACCCTTCGTTGGTTTGGAGGCCTACGTAGAGGAGGCCTCCGCGAATCTGTGGATAGTAGGCGCCAAATTTGGCTGATGTGAGAGGTTTCATGGCGTAAGTTTCCCTAGCCTCACCCGCGGCCAAGGCACCTAAATAGACCGTCCAGACGGTAGGACGATCGTCGCCATTTAATTTGCCGTCGTTATTGGTATCGTCCGCATACCGAATAAAAACCAGGCTTTTGCTATCATCGGAAAACTGCGGTTGACCATCTTGTACGGCTCCGCCGACGGTGATTTGCATGGTGCTTTTTGTGCGCATATCATACACATGGATAGCCCCGCTTCTAACGAATGCCAGAAGTTTACCGTCTCGAGATACACTGGGCTGCTCGCCCCAGAGATCGCCAAGTGGCTCGGGCTTCAAATCTTTAATATTGACTGTCATCAGGCGTGGAATCTTTTCGCCTGGTTCTCTTGCCGCAAATACCAGCTTCTGACCGTCGGGGAACCAGAAAGGGCTCGTGTCCTCCGACCGTGGCGCATTCACTTGCTCCACATCGCGTTCACCGCTAGAGAATAGTCCCTTAACGCTGAATCCGAGGTCCATGATGGCAACATCACCTGCAGCATCATGCCGCCGCGAAATGAATGCCAGCTTTTTGCCGTTGGGACTAACTACAGGGGCAAAATCATCAGCCGGATGTTGCGTAAGCTGGCGACCAAAGCCGCCCGCGGAACGCTTGACCCATATTTCCTTATTACCGTTTCGATCGGACGTATAGAAGACGTAAGCCCCGTTAGGAGATAGATCCGGCGCAAAGTTTGACTCATTGCCGGCTGTTACCTGCATAGGTTCCTGAAATTTCAGCTGAGCCTGTCTACTCAGGTCGGTCCTAACTGGTTCCGTGTAGATGTCTCGCCGACAACCCGCTCCAACAAGAGCCGAAAAAACAAGCGCAAAACCTAACCAACGCTGCACGATGACACTCATGAGCTTTTACTCACATCAGCGATCTTCTTTTGCCAGGTACCGCGATCATCTTGGAACCATTGCCCAGGCGCGAGAACCTGTCGTCTGATCTTGGCATACGTCTTCTGAACCTCGGGCAGATCACTTGCGTGTAGATTTGGATTTGCAGCGATAATGCGTTGCCAAATAATTGCACGATCCCGATTTTCTTCGCCTATTAATTTTCTGGCAAGCTGCAGCTGTGACGGTGATACCTTAGCCCCGCTGGCAAGTGTGCTTGGTAGCAAGACTACCATGCCCGTGGACGTTTCACCGATGAGACCTAGATCAGCAAGTTCGCCGATGTCATCTTGGTTAAACTGCTGGTTGAGTCGTGCATCAACTGCCGGCTTGCGTACGACAGGTACATTTGGTCCACGGACAGAGCTGGCAAGAATGAGATCGTCATCCAGCTCCTTGTAGGAGCCCATCACCTGATTCTCGAGCGCCGAGCGAGAGCCCGTGACGTTAAAGTTAAAGGTGCATGCTGGTAGCCCGACTACACATACCAACACGAATAGCAAATGCTTACTTTTCACGATTACTCTCTTCATCAACCCGCCTTCGCTTGATCCTTAAAGTTCTGGAGGATTTGTCTAATGGGAAATTTTTGCAGCTTCGGTGTCGGAATTGGTGCTGCTAGTACACGCACGTCAACATCCATGCCTACTTCTCCGTTACGAAGGGGGATAGAGACGCGCCTAACCTCGCCTATGTTTAGCGCTCCACGGATGTCTCTTATGGTCGGATTTTGCTCGTAAGGATCAACGTAGAACAGCATCATCTTCAACTGTTCCTTACCGATCGATGAAATCTCAATATCACCGGCGATGTCGCTTGAATTTAGGTCAAAGAGAATGTGAATGGTGGCATCAATGTAGGGACTTGCAAAGATATCCCATGAGGCCGCCTTGTCTTTCAGATTCGGAAATCGCTCGATCAACTTTCGCGTATCTAACCTAGTCATATGAACCGACGTCCACAGTTTTTTAGGGATCTTTTTTGGCTCCGTCTCTGTCGTGTCAAAGGCAAGTTTAAAGTCACCTTCTATCTTGCCGCCCAGGAAGTTCATCAAAAACTGATTGAGAGCAAAGAGGCTTTGCCGAAGCTCCATATCGAGCTCCATATTTGTCACCTCTAAATTCGCCACATCGAGCCTTTTAATCGAAAGTGGGCGTCTATCGGGATAAAACGGCTTCACCGCCGCATAATCAACCATTGCCATCATATTGGTATCTGCCGGCATCCTCGTGTCATTTTTCTTTAGATACTGATCCATGGCTCTGGTGACGGCACTATCCTCTGCATTACTGCCGCTCTGGCGTCGATCGGCATCGTCATCACTCACGGCAATTTCCGGGACTGAGGTGGCACTTGGATCAACACTGGCGCCTTTGTCGACTACTGCAGCAACCGCACCGTTCGCCGCAGCAATCTTTTTTTCGGCCGCACGCCTTTTGACTTCTTTTAGATCTGGTAGAGCTACATCTTGTTTGAACGGAATCTCACCATCTATGTCTTCAACCATCAGGATCGCTGATTTACCTGGCTCTTTAGCAGGAATAGAGACAAAGAAGTGGTCAAATTTGGCAGCACCCGTAACAGTCATCGTCCGCATATCTTTACTGATCATGCTCAGATCAAATGCGGCTTTGCCTTTGGTGCTCATCCCATCGGCAAGGGCCTCATTACCAGCATGGGTCATCGTACTCGTAAGCCGGAGATCAAGATTGGTAGGTAAAAATTCCTGGTCAATTTTGGTCTCAGCATTAAGTGCGAAGGCTGCACCGAAATCAGGGACCTTGACACCCATATCCTGAACCTTAATTTCCCTGAGACCGGATTGATGGATCTTTGCTCCGAAGGTGAAATTGCTAATTGGTCGCGGCAAAATCCCCCCGACGCTAGTATTAGCAATGGTTATTTTAGTCATGACATCGGTAGTTATCTGGCCAAGTAGTTCTGGGATCTTGTTGATATCGATCGGCGAGGGTAGATGATTGTCCACATTAGTGGTGAAATGGAATTGTCCGATTTCCACTGGCATCGGTGGCGCTTCTGGCTTTGGATGAATCAGTTTCAATTGACCGAACTTTTGCTGGAACGCCATTCTTTGACTATGCAAATCGCCGGCAATAGCAACATGCGTCTCAGCATCGCTTAGCTTCAGCTCATCAAAGGGCAGAGTGAGCCCTAATCTCTTGATATCCGCTGCCAGGTCAAATTTAAGATCAGCGCGCTTGACGAGCTCCTCGGTTTTAGTCGTGCGAGGATCTGGTATCAATGCGCGCGCTGCTAACTTGAACGAGGCGCTACCCTGCATGCGCTGCGGCATAAATGCACCTAGTTTAAGAGTGTCTGTCATTGAGGCCATGATGGCGTGAATTTTAGCAAATGAATCTACATTGGCATCCACGTTGGCTTTCAGGCTTTGGCAGGCATTTTGACAGTCGATCATTGCCGATAGGGAGGTTAGGCCAGTTAGTTCTGCGTTGGTTGTGAATGCCAAGCGCGACAGATCTTGGCGTCCCTGAGCATCGATATCTATGACCAACGGAACATCGACTTTAGCTATCTTAGGTCCGGAGGCGACTACCCTATCAGCCTCAACATCCACCTTGAAGATGGGGACCAGCTTGTCAGGCCACAATAAACGACCCGCTACCTTAGTGGTAAGACCATGGACACCGGCTGTGACCGGGCCAAGTCCCGTATCCTTCTTCATGAAAAGTTTGGGAAGGTCGAAGTCAACACTAAGATCAATCTGCGAATTATCGCTGGCAACGGCAGGAGCAACCTGAAGAGAAATCTCACTACTAAGGGGCGCCATATCAAGACCGAGCTTAGGCAAATCACCTTTGACATCACGCAGCCAAAGTTTCATCGAAACATTTGGTAGCTTGCCACCCTCGGTAGCAACTTTTGTGAGCTTTGCTGGCTCAACGCTACCCTCAATCGTGAAGTCTTCAAGCGCGATTTCCCCCTCGGCCGTGAGGCCTGGGACAAAAGGGCGCCCCAGTTTGGCAACCTCTGCTAGATCGATCTGTAGATCCTGACTTAGGTGTAAATCAAAACGCGATAGACTCGCGTCGTTGACACCGATTAATCCGACAAACTCATAAGCTAAGGCATCAGCCACTGCGACGTTGATGCCCTCGATCTTTACACCCTTTAAGTCCTCCGTGAGCCCAAGCCTGACGCGTAGATCAGTAGCCAGATCGCTATATTGCAAAACTGGCGTCGCAAGTTTTGCCGTATTAGCGATCAGGTCTATCTGAAGACGACTTAGCTCTAGGACATCGAGACGCAGGGCGAAAGGTTCCTCAACAAGCAAGGCACGCTGGAGCTTCTGACCCAATGCGGCAGCTTTTTGTACGCGGATCTTGAGGGGCCGATCGATAGGACTCAGGGATGAGATCCAAATATCACTGTCACGACGATACCCCCTCACACCAAGATCAAGAGATAGTCCCTCCAAGGTGATATGCTGTGCAACCGTGCTGTTGTTTTTGTCTTCATCCGTTTTGATGTCGAGACTCAAATTAGCAATGCCAATATTTTGAATCAGTAGTCGCACGGGGAGCGACAGACGCCTTGGATCGATGGGAATGAGGTCACCAGTCTTCGCGGTTGGCTCCTCTGCTAGTGGCTTTGGCTTCGGCTCAGCCGGGAAATGCGCCGCTCGGTAGGCAAGGATCGAATCAAAGTTAAAGTGCCCACCAGCTTTTTTCAGTTTGATGACCGGCTCTATCAGTTGTAACGCCGACAGATGGACATATCCTGCCAAGAGCTGACGTGTGCTGTACGTAAAGCGAAACTCTTTAAGTTGCAGGAGCGGCTCTTTATTAACCTCGCCGCCACTTCTAATACCGCGGGTATCACCCTGAACCGGCGGATAAAAAGCTAGATCATGTAATATCAGTCCCTTGAAAAGCCCAACATCTACCTGACCCAACTCAAGCCTACCGCCCGTTTGCGCGGCGACTAAAGCAACGAGGGCGCGACGCGTGCGTGTTGGCGTCAGGGCACTGTCCAGAGCCAAAAGGGCAAGTAGGAACAGGATCAAACTGGCTACGTGCCCCCATACGACAACGCGCAGTAGAACCCGGCCAAGCTTCCATCGCTTGAAAAACAGGGGGTCGGTCCATGCTGAAGGCTTGGGGCCTTCAGCACTTGGAGGGCTTGAGTCGTCGCTCTGTGACACGCGTCTTTACTTACAGTTGGGGCCCGAATTGGACCAGAGCCCGACCTGCATCACTGTCGGTAAAGCGCTCAAAGCGCTCCACAAACATTGCTGCTAGCTTGCGCAGTGTTTGGTCGTAGGCATTCTTATCGGCCCAAGTCGTGCGTGGATTTAACACGGCACTATCAACATCATGCAAAGCTTTTGGAATTTGGAAATTGAACACTGGGAACTTCTCGAACTCGGCCTTCTCGAGCGAGCCATCTAGAATCGCATCGATAATGCGGCGCGTGATCTTGAGGCTCATACGCTTGCCGACGCCGTAGGGACCACCACTCCAACCCGTATTGACGAGGTAAGCATGGGACCCATGCTTGCGCATTTTCTCAGCCAGCACTTTGGCGTAAACCGTAGGATGCAGCGACAAGAAGGCATTGCCAAAACACGGCGAGAATGTCGCCGTTGGTTCTTTGACACCAATCTCAGTACCCGCAACTTTAGCAGTATAGCCTGACAGATATTGGTACTGCGCCTGCTCAAAACTTAGTTTAGCCACTGGTGGCAAGACACCGTAGGCATCGCAGGTGAGGAAGATAATATTCTTCGGGTGACCACCTTTAGACACTGGTTTGACGATATTTTCAATGTGGTAGATCGGGTACGAAACGCGGGTATTTTCCGTCTTCGACTGATCGTTAAAGTCAACGGTGCCATCGGCTTTGACAACCACGTTCTCAAGGAGAGCGTCACGCCTGATCGCTTGGAAGATTTCAGGCTCCGTCTCTTCCGATAGATTGATGCATTTCGCGTAGCATCCACCCTCGAAATTGAAGACACCGTCATCATCCCAGCCATGCTCATCGTCGCCGATCAGGGCGCGCTTAGGGTCAGTGGAGAGCGTCGTTTTGCCGGTACCGGAGAGACCGAAGAAGAGTGCCGTGTCACCACTCTTGCCTTGGTTGGCAGAGCAATGGAACGATCCGATGCCCTTAAGAGGCAGGACGTAGTTCATCACGCTGAAGATGCCTTTTTTGATCTCACCGCCGTACCAGGTCCCACCGATGAGCTGCACTTTTTCGTCTAGATGAAACGCCACGAATACCTCGGAGCGAATACCCAGCTCTTTAAAGTTATCCGCTTGAGTCTTACATCCGTCCAAGATCGTCCAGTCAGCCTTGAAAGTCTTAAGCTCCTCAGCTGTCGGGCGGATAAACATGTTCTTGGCGAAGTGCGCCTTCCATGCGAGTTCCGTGACGACACGCAAAGCAATCCGCGTCGCTGGGTTAGCGCCGCAGTAGGCTTCTATCACGTAGAGCTTTTTGCCGCTCAGCTGCTTGGTCACTAGCGATTTGAGACTGGTCCACGTCTCTTGCTTCATTGCATGGTTGTCGGAGCCGGTACCGGCCCACCAAACGTTGTCCTTATTATTCGGATCAACAACGAGATACTTATCCTTCGGTGAACGACCGGTGAAACGACCGGTATCGACCGATACCGCACCGGTCTTGGTCAGCGTGCCGCGTTCAGCCGCTGGCGTCTTAGGGCTGGTTTCGTCGGTGTAGAGTTGGTCGTAACTGGGGTTGTAAATAAGCTCGGTGGCATCGTGAATGCCAAGCTTATCGAGGCCAAGTTTTTTGAGGGTCTCTTTGATCGTTGTGGTCTGCTGCGTCATATAGACTCCAAGTGTCTGAAATATGAACCAAAGGCAGACTTAGACCTTATCAGACATCGTCCGCCAGGCTTGATGGGAAAAGAAAAACCCAAGTAAATACAGATGCTTAAAAAATCACCCCGGGAAGATCTTCCCCGGGTTGAAGAGCCCTTTCGGGTCCAGCAGCGACTTGATCTGCCGCATCAGCGCAATTTCAGCATCACTGCGAGAAAAATGCAGATCCTTAGTCTTCAAAAGCCCAATGCCGTGTTCGGCACTGATGCTCCCTTTATAACGCCCAAGTAACGCAAAAACTTGCAATTCAACTTCCCGAGCACGGGCTTGAAAGGCGGCAAAATCCTGCGATTTTGGCCCAACATAGTTGATGTGCAGATTGCCATCACCAAGGTGACCGAAGATTACTAGCTGCATATCCTTGGGCGCAGATTGCACTATCGGCTCGAGGTCGGCAATAAAATCCGTGAGCTGGTTGATGGCGAGCGAAATGTCGTTTTTCCGCACGTGTCCATGCTTGGCAATACTTTCTGTAATGTTTTCGCGTAGGCCCCATAGCTCTTTGGCCTGTGCCGAGGACTGTCCAATCACGGCATCGGTGATCAGATCGTCGTTGAAGATCTGCTCAAGCAGTGGCTCCATCACCTGTTGGCCACTCGGTCCTTCTTCAACCTCTAGGAGCACGTAGTAAGGCGAAATCTCAGCAAATGGTGTCCGGGCACCCATCGCATGCTCTAGTACGATCTCATGCGCCACGCGGGTAAAGAATTCAAAAGCCGTGAGCTGCACGCCAGCGCGATTACAAACGCCAAGGATCGCCGGAATATCGGAAAACTTGCGCACGGCCATCACGCTGACCTGCATATTCCGCGGTGGTGGCGTCAATCGAATGGTCGCCTTGGTCACGATCCCGAGTGTACCTTCGGAGCCGATAAATAACTGACGCAAGTCGTAACCTGTGTTGTTCTTGCGCAGGCCGGTGTTGAGATCGAGAACCTCGCCACTTGGGAGTACAACCTCAAGACCAAGCACTTGCTCGCGCATGCCGCCGAAGCGGATAAACTTAACGCCGCCAGCGTTAGTCGCGATGTTGCCGCCGATGTGACAGCTACCTTTAGCCGCTAAATCTAGCGGGAAAAATAGGCCCACATCTTTGGCAGCCTCTTGCGCCTGCTGCGTGGTCACCCCAGCCTGCACGCGCATCGTCATACCGACGGCATCAACGTCTTCAATCTGGTTCATGCGGTTGAGCGACAGCACTACCTCGCCGTTGGCAGCGACCGCACCTGCTGCGAGTCCTGTCCGTCCTCCACTTGGTACGATTGCCAACTGATTGGCGTTGCAGTACTTGACGATGGCCGCAACGTCTGCCGTCGATGCCGGCAAAACTACTGCCCCTGGATTGGGTGTATGGATGCGCGTCCAGTCCCGACCGTAGGCCTCTAAATCATTGGCTCCGGTGAGGACAAAGGCATCACCGAGGAGTTTACGAAAATAGGTGAGGTGGGACTCGTGCAACATGACAGTCACTCCGCTTGTGGGTCAGTCAGTCCGTATCATGCGAGTTTCGCGCCTCCTGATCAACGCTATAATCCGTATAATCCCTGGCAATCCGGCTCTTCGTCGACTCTGGCCAAGGCAACAGGACGGGCCGGACGAATCCGGACAAATAGGTTATGCTCGAAGTTCCTGACCACGTGAGGACCGATCATGACTCATGCCACCGCAACTGCTGCCATTTTGGCCGTGGGCTCCGAACTACTTGCCGGCCAAATCGTCAACGGCAACGCTGCCTGGCTGTCGACGCGCCTTGGAGACCTCGGTCTAGTCGTTACGAATCACCTGACGGTGGACGATATCGAGGCTGACATCGTCGCTGCCATCGCACAGCTCACCTCAAAAATCGACGTTCTTTTTATCACTGGCGGGCTAGGGCCTACCTCGGATGACCTCACGCGTAATGCTGTTGCCCAGTGGGCAGGCTTGCCGCTCATCTTTGATCCTGACTCCTGGGAACACGTGAAAGCACAGCTCACACGCGTCGGGGTTGCTGTGCCCGAGGCCAATAGGCAGCAGTGCTTTTTTCCGACTGGAGCACAGATACTCACCAATAGCGCCGGTACGGCCAACGGTTTTAGGCTCTCGGCCAAAGGCAAAGAGATCTGGGTGTTGCCTGGACCACCGCGCGAGATCGAGGCGCTCTGGCAAGATCACATGCACGGCGAGCTTGAGGGACGTGTGCCGCCGCGTGACCGCAAGATCACCAAAATGTGGCGTATGATTGGCAAGGGCGAGTCGCACCTGGCGGAGCTTGTCACGCCAGTCGTGCATGGACACGATGTCGGCCTTGCCTACCGGGTGCATGCACCGTATGTCGAACTCAAGGTGAGCTTTCCTGCCAGCGATAAGGCGCGTCATGCAGCACTTTGCGACCAGCTGACGACGCTGCTCAGGCCCTGGTTATTCGAAACCGACAAGGAAGACACGCCGTCACAGCTCGTCGCCCTGTTAGCGACCTACCCCAGTGTTGCAGTGATCGATATGGCCACCCATGGTCATCTGGCCGCCATGCTCACAGACCAGCTCCGTGAGATCGCCGCGACACGTGACATCCTCGTCCAAACCCAATGGCGCGCCGCCCAAAAGTCACCTAAGGACGCCGTCACGGACGCCTTGGATAAGGCCCCTCGGTTTGCCTTGGTACTGGCTGTGGCGGGTGTCGATGCCAGCGGCAACTGGACCTTGGGCTGGCGCGTGGGCGGGCAGAGTTTTCTAGCTGAATACGCGGCACCCTTTAAACACACGGTCCACCGGTCCAGGACGCTCAAGGCCATTGCAGCATTGGCGGCTAAGTCTTGGCATGCTGCCTTGAGCGCAGCGGCGTCGCAGTGAAGCGATCAGCGAGGGCGTCAACAAAGTCACTATAGATCGTTAAGGAACGCCGTTAGGATGTGGTCCTGACGATTGCGCAGATCAACGACTGAGGGCTGGCGCTGGCCACCATGACCGTTCTCGATAACGCAGAAGCTAACCATGCCTTGGGTGGGGTGGCGAAAATATCCGGCGATACCGGACACCGCGATGGGCTCTGTGAGAGTGCCCGTTTTGGCGCGGAACATACCCTTAAATTCTTCGGTGGCACTGCGGTTAAACCGCTTCTTCAAGGTGCCGTCCCACCCAGTCGCTGGCAAGCTGGCGAGAAAGTCAGGGAACACATCCATATGCCGCTCCATATGCGCTAGGACCGCATTGATCTGACGTGCGCTCAGGCGATTATCCGTATCGAGACCCGAGCCGTTCTCGAGGACAAAATTGGTCTTAATGCCCACGTCCTTCACGAGAAAGTCCTTGAGCACTGCCAGACCATTGGAAAAGGTCCCTGACCGCGGGGCACCGGGCTGACCCGACGTGGGAAAATCAGCCCCCAGGCGCTTGATCAGAACATCAGCAATGAAATTATTCGAGAACGTGTTCAACCCGGCAACGATACGTCGCATCTCGTAGCTGTCCATGCTGATGAGCGGTGTGGCATTGGCCGGTTTAACGCCGGCCTTGATGGTACCCCTGACGTTGATGCCCTCGTTTTTAAGGAAGGCCCTGACATATGCGCCCGCAGCAGTTAGATCATTAGCCACAGAGCGATAGATTTTTTGCGTGGGCCAGTCGGCAGCAATCTGACCGGTGACCTTGAGCAGCTCGACACCGTCTTTGCGCACTTGCCGCGTCACGCTGATGGTGCCCGTTTTCGGTTTAGATCCGGTTGCTACCGTGGTTGTCACTTTGTTTTCGATGATAACGCCGCCTAGAGGGTAGGGGTCGAGCGACACGGATGCCGCGTGGCCTGGTTTTTCACCGGGCGCGATACCAACGGCGTAAGTGTTGAAATTCACGCCAAAAGCAGACACTGGAGCATCGTAGGCGTGCCGCGAGCGGAGTCGGCCTTCTTCACGAGACTCGTCGCGGCTCTCGTCATCAAAAAGGCTATTATCGATGACTAGATCGCCCGCAAACTCGCTGATCCCGAGTCCACGTATGTCAGCGGCGAGTTGCCATAGCTTTTCGGACACCACGAAGGGGTCGCCATTACCGACCACCACGAGATCGCCACTGATTTTGGGACCTTTGCGCTGACCGGTGTGAAAGAACGTAGTCGGTAGTGTATGGACAGGGGACCATTTGACCAGCGCCGCAGCTGAGGTCAGCACTTTGGTTAAAGATGCTGGAGCCAGCAGCGTATCGGCCTCGCGCTCGAAGAGCACCTTGCCGTCGCTAAGGCGGGTAACCAGAACGCCCTGCTGGACGGAATAGCCTCCCTGAGTGAGGGCCTTGGTGATATCCCCCCTAGCCGCACTGGCACTGAAGCTCAAGCTCAGCGTTCCGGTGACGACGGCAAGTCCGAGGCGAGCTAGGCGACTGATCATGATGGCTCCTTTGGTGATCCTAAATTTTTAGCACATTTCTGTCCCGGTGCCGACCGGGGGGCTTAGAGGTCGCGCACGGCTTTCCTTTTGGCGACCATCGCGCTAAGTTGAGGGCCCTACGGGGTACCCCCGCAGTTTGACCATTCTCCAGGGAGCACGTGGCGATGAGCGATGTCGTAGTTGTTGGTACAGGACCTGCCGGATTGACCGCGGCGATTTACACCACGCGCGGTGGTCTTAAGACCACGGTGTTTGCTGGCATCCAGCACGGTGGGCAGTTGACGACAACGACTGAGGTGGAGAACTTCCCTGGCTTCCGCGAGGGCATCATGGGTCCGCAGTTGATGGCAGATATGTCAGCGCAGGCTGAGCGCATTGGGGCCGAGATCGTTTACGAGGAGATCACCAAGGTCGATTTTTCAAAAAAGCCGCTGCGTCTTTGGGCCGGCGATCGTGAGATCGAGGCCAAAGCAGTCATCATTGCAACCGGTGCCACAGCGAAGACCTTAGGACTTCCGTCAGAAGGTCCACTGATGGGGCGCGGGCTTTCGACCTGTGCTACCTGTGACGGCTTCTTTTATAAGAACAAGCGCGTCGCCGTCGTTGGTGGTGGTGATTCCGCGATGGAGGAGGCTAACTACCTGTCCAAACTCGCTAGCGAAGTGTTGTTGATCCACCGCCGTCCCGTATTCCGTGCCTCCAACATCATGGTGGAACGCACGAAAAAGAACCCGAAGATTAAATTGATGATCCCTTACGAGGTCGAAGACACCATCGCTAACGATGCTGGGCTCACGCATGCAGTACTGCGTCATCTTGACAGCGGCAAGCGCGAAGAAGTGGCTGTTGACGGTTTATTTATGGCCATCGGTCATAGGCCGAACTCCACCGTCTTCGCTGACCAACTTGCCACAGATGAGAACGGATATTTGAAAGTACACAACTTTACCGCCACCAATGTCCCGGGTGTCTTTGCGGCTGGTGACATTGCTGATCACGTCTTCCGCCAGGCCATCACGGCGGCTGGCATGGGATGTCAGGCGGGGATGCAAGCGATTCGTTTCATTGAAGAGCACTACTGAAAGTAGTTTACCGAGATAAAGAGAGCTTAGTTTATGGGTTTATTCTCCAGCGTTAAAGACAAACTAGGTGGCGGTGGCACTCGCAGCGGCATTACCGAAGCGCAGGTTAAAGAGGCGCTCGCCAAGGTGCAGGATCCCGATTTGCATCAGGACATTGTCGCCCTCGGTTTTGTCCGCAACATCGTCATCAAAGGTGACAAGGTGTCGGTGGAGGTCAATTTGACCACCCCAGCTTGTCCTGTGAAAGAGCAGCTTAAGGCGCAGTGCGAAGCTGTGCTTAAGGAGATCCCAGGCCTCGCTCAAGCCGACGTGACGATGACAGCGACCACGCGTGCAGCGCAGCGTGATAACAATGCGGCAGTGGTACCGGCGCTGGCTGGCGTCAAAAACATCATCGCCGTTGCGAGCGGTAAGGGCGGTGTCGGTAAATCTACATCGGCCGTCAACCTTGCTTATGCCCTGGCGCGTACTGGATCCAAGGTTGGTCTGCTTGACGCTGACGTCTACGGCCCATCGATTCCGCGCATGGTACGGATCACGCAGTTGGCGGAAGAGGGTGGCCCCAATGTCATCATCCCGCCATTGGCTGATGGCATCAAAGTGATCTCCGTTGGGATGTTTACGCAGGCGAGTGATGCGACGATCCTACGTGGGCCGATGGCCGGCAGTGTGATCAAGCAGTTTCTGACTCAGGTGCAATGGGGAGAGCTCGACTACTTGGTGATCGACTACCCACCGGGAACCGGCGACATTCAGCTGACCATCTCGCAGACGGCACCTGTCACGGGAGCCGTGATTGTGACCACGCCGCAGGAAGTATCGCTCATCGATGTGCGCAAGGCCATGAGCATGTTTAAGACGCTCAAGGTGCCGGTGCTCGGCGTCATTGAGACTATGAGTTATTTCGTGTGTGATGGTTGCGATAAAAAGCACCAGATATTCCGTAGCGGTGGCGGTGAGCGTCTTGCGCGGGAGTCTGGCGTCAGTCTGCTTGGCGCGATACCGATTGATCCGCGCGTGGCAGTGGGTGGCGACGAGGGTCGTCCACACGTAGCGGCGTTCCCCGATGCACCTGCATCGCAGGCCTATATCGCTGCAGCTGGTGCGGCGGCGCAGCAGTTATCGATATTGAATGCTCAAGCTAGCGGCATCCTGAATCAGTTTGCCCTCGAGTGGAAGAACTAAGAGATCAACGAAGTGGAAGCACCGACATGAGCCTAGCCACCGACAATATTCGCGTTTCTGCTATCGAGCAGGCTGGACCGCGCACGCTAGCGATCACCTGGAGCGACGGGCACAAGGACCAATTTGATGTAGTAAAATTGCGACGCAGCTGTCCCTGCGCCTCCTGTATTGATGAGTGGACACGGGAGCAAAGGCTAAAGCCTGAGGATGTTCCCGACACGGTCAGGCCGCTAAAGATTGAATCCGTGGGCGCCTATGCTCTGAAGATTCACTTTAGCGATGGCCATGCAACGGGGATTTACACCTTCCAGATGCTGCGTGCGTTTCCTTGACCTTATTTCTCATTTTGCCCCTTAGCTGCAGAATTCATTATTGCGCCCCGTAGCCCTGTGTTAAAGTTCAGTCAATTTTCTGTAACAAGGGGGTGCATTAATGAAATCGAAAGCATGGAAACCCGGCATCGCTCTCCTCGGCCAATTTATTGGTTTTGGTCTTGGCATAACTTCTGCCCAGGCGGCTACCGTTGCTGTTATCGACAGTGGTCTTGATACTGAGCATCCTGAGCTACTTGAGAAGGTATGGCTCAATCCCGTCGACAGTAGTTCCAACAACGTTGATGAAGACAAGAACGGCTTCATGGACGACATTCATGGATGGAATTTTGCCGAAAACTCGGCGGACCTCATCGACCGCGCTTATTCAAGTATCTTCAATGATGAGATCGAGCGCTTTTTTGAGATCCAAGCTAAAGGACTCAAGGGCGAAGCTACCGACGCGGAAAAAGCTTGGGCCAAAGAACGCACGCAAGATCGCGAATTCATCAAACAACTATCGATTTACGGCAACTACTCCCACGGCACACACGTCTCGGGCATCGTCTCGCGTCAAGGTGACGACGTCGAGGTCATCGGCGTTAAGTTGATCCCGACGAAAAATCCGCTGCAGGCGCTCAGTGACGAAGTCAGTAAGGACGTGGCTGCAGGCAAGGACGTGAACTGGATTGTCAAGCGCACCATCAAGGCCGGACTTTCGCTGTTTGCGAAACTTCAGGCTAAGGCACTTGAGCCAGTTGGTATGTACGCCTCGCTCGAGCACGCCGATGTCGCTAACGGCTCTTTTGGATTCGGTCCGCAGCAGGCACGGATGCTCATCGGTGGCATTCTAAAAATTGCGCTGCGTGGCTCTGAACCCAATCAAGCGCAGGTCGATGAGCTGTCGGCTTACTTCCTGAAAAAGGTAGCTACGCACCAAGCATCGCTTGTTAAAGCGGCTCCAGACACCCTGTTTGTCTTCGCCGCTGGTAATGACGGCAGCAATAACGACATCTATCCCACCAGCCCTGCTAGCATCGACCACGCTAATAAGCTCTCCGTCGCTGCTACCTTTGAGGACGGTCGCCTAGCTCCGTTCTCCAACTATGGCGAGACTAGTGTGGATCTCGGCGCTGTTGGCGTCTCGGTCGAGTCCACTGTCCCTGACAACCGCCGCCTTGCCATGTCGGGCACCAGCCAGGCGTCACCACATGTTGCGGGGACCGCAGGCGCCGTCAAGGCCATCAACCCAGCCCTTGATGCGCAAGGTATCAAGCAAGTGATCCTCGGCACTGTCGACGTCACACCTGAGCTCAAAGGCAAGGTCAAGTCGAGTGGTGTGCTCAATACGCCGCGCGCTCTTGAGGCCGCACGTCTGAGCAAAGGCATGAAGCTTGAAGACGCGATTCGCGTTGCTAACAAAAAGGTCTCGAGCCAGCTCAAGCACAGCTTTGCTCCGGCAGAGTCCGACGTCAGCTTGTTCGTGAACCTACAGCCTGGCCTACTCGGCAACTAAAGTATTCGTAAGCCCACCGACCTCGCTCTGGGGTCGGTGGGTTTTTTAATCTCTTGTGCCGCACTACTCTATCCTTTAAGGCGGACAAATAAGGCACGTACCCGAGTGAGTACAAAGTATCTCACGAGTCTAACCTGACATGTTTTGAGCGTCGATGTTTGAATCAATCGCCAAAGCGACGCCGGGCGGCGTCGCACTAACCCAGCCCTGGTGTTTACACAAAATTGGTATATGTTGCACAGTTTCGAACTATCGATCCTGACACTTAGAACGAAGTCTTCACGCCGTCCGAGTTTAATCTGAAACATAAGGGCATGGGCTACGAGCCTCTGCCAAACTTACCGCCGAGACACGAGCAGGGGGAGTTCACGTATGGGCCTCATGACTGTCACAGTCAACACCTGAGCTGAAGGAGGCATGTGCTGGATGGTGAGGCAGAGTCCATTTAGCTCATGGGCTCAGGTGCGCTTGCTGCGAATACCGATGCCAGGAACCAACGCGGAAATTGCTCTAGTCCAGGTAGCCGCAACGGCGCCTGGTACAGAGCAATATTGCCACTTACGCAGAGATTGGATTGAGGATGAGGACAGGTTGGCGTGGGAACCAAGTCTGGTTGCGGGGACTATGGGGATTGATAGTCCTACCCTCCCTATTATCCGTACTCCAACTATTAAAAATCCCGACCTCGCCAAATGTTGCGTAGTCGGGATGTTCGCATTCAAACGGGGCTTACGTCGGTATCAGTCCCAGGTGAACTCAACCGTACCTTGAGCCGTGGCTTTATCGTTGCCGAGCACAGTCATCTTGGTCGCCTTGAGTGAGGTCGCGTCAGGATACTCGAGTGCATAGTAAAGGTAAGATTTCGTTCCGTTCTGATCAATCCGCATGTTTACTATGACCGTCGATCGCCCTTTTTCGTCGAATTCCTGCTGGGGAACTGGGGTTCCACCCGTCGTGGTATTCGACTTTGTGATCTGGGTCAGATAGCCGTTGACCCACGGCCAAACTTTATTGGCCTGAAGCGAAACCACCGAGGTAGACGTTGACGACGTCGAACCAGATGTGAGTGTTATGTTACATGTCAAATCTGTATCGACGAGTGCGCACTCGCGCGCCGAGCTGCTGGCTGGCATCGAGCTGCCAGTTGATGAAGAGTCTGCCTTGAACCCGCTTACTTTGTCGCCGGTATAGGTGTACTCGGAGGTATTGGTTGAATTTGATTGTGTCGTAAATGTTCCGTTATTGCCGGCTTCACTCACCCAGGTCCCCGATGTTTTCATGGGTACCACGAAATTCGCATCGAATTCGGTTTGCAAGGTGTTGGTGTACTTAACCAGATTGTTGTTACCTAGCGCCTCGATCCGCACTTGGTTCAATGAAACTTTAGTGCCTTCACAGGTGAATGTGGTCGAAACTGTGTTCTCTCCCGCTACCTCTTCGGAATTTTCAAGCCAATCTGGACAGCCTGTACCGGCTGCTGAGTAAGTCCGGGAACCATTTTTAGAGGGGTTTCCAGTTACGTAAGCTGCGAAAAGCCCAAAGCTACTGTACGCTTGCGCTTGTGAGTAGAAGTTATGACCTGTCCAGCTCCTTAGATCGCTTTCAGTTTTACCTGAGGCTATTGTGTATGACTGAGAGACGATGCGTTTCTTATCGTCAAATGTATTTGTAAATGTTGCCAGTTCATTGCCGCTCGCGTCTTTGAAAACAGCTATCTTTGGATAGCCTCTTGCGATGTAGTCTAGTCCTTTGAGCTGGGCATAAAGTGCCCCGAATCTAGGATCGGCGGGAATTTTTCCGCCTTCGCCTTCAGTCGTCGCATTTGTTTTCGCAACAGTTGTAATAGCCGTGCCGGTCCCAGTGTCCGAGTCATTTTTTTTACATGCTGACAGACCAACTATGGCAACAATAGCTGGCGTAAGGGCGAAATTTTTCATAGATGGATCCCATTCTTGGAGGTGCTAATAGGCGAGATTTTGAGTGTAGCATTGCGAGTGGAAGAAACAAAGAGAGGCAAAAAGTGGGTCTCTGCAACCAAGCGAAGCAACACTAAAATCATCCGTCTTTGACTGGAAAAAAAAGCGACAATTCAACTGTTTATCCTGAAACTTTAAATTCACTGGCTAATATCCAACCATTTATTATTTTAGCCAATCGCCTCCACAAAATTGGAGACTAATAAAAAATAAAAAAAGAGCATCGTCTGCGGGGCAATCAAGGGTTGTTTGTAAGCACGCTTCTTGATCAACCGTGCCGACTTAGCAGCCCGCCCAAGTCTTTAATCTACGAAACTAGCCTTCGCACTTGCCATTCTTTTTTTACTGAGCAGATTTGAACATATGATCGCCGCAATCCGCCTTATTTATGGGGCGGTCAAGGCGATCTGCTAAAGTTTCGCGTTAGCGAATACCGCCGCTAAATCCGTTTTTACTAGCAAATTGTATCGAGTATTATCCCCTCGCTCTTTGATAAGTAAGGTACGGGTTCGATGCTCAAAACATGGCATGGGTAAAAACCTTAGTGTTGTGTCGAGTGTACCTGTACGTGGCTACACTCACTCCGCCAACGCGGATTAAAACTGAAATAACTTTCTAGCGTACAAATCATTTTAGACCCTGGAACGGGGTTGCTCGCTGCAAGGCGGGTATCGGACGTGGAGTCCACATAAAACCAACTTAGCGAAGCGAATCTGGCAAGGACGGCGAAGCGTCAAAAAAGATGAGAAAGCGAGAAGCTTCGGCTTCAAGCAAGTAGCTCCACTAATATTTCTCAATTCTCTGTGGTGCCCGTGACGGGAACTCGTAGTTTAGGCGCACGTATTTTAGATAACGTCTAGCTTGCATGAGTTCTGTGACGGCACAGACTTTGACTAGATTGCCTCTGTATCCCTCGCACAGCACTTGAGCCAATCGGTATGTCTGCCTCGCTCGAGCATGCGGATGTCGCTAACGGCTCTTTTGGATTCGAACCGCAGCAGGCAAGGATGCTCATCGGCGGCATTCTAAAAATTGCACTACGCGGCTCTGAACCAAATCAAGCGCAGGTCGATAAGCTGCCGGCTTACTTCCTGAAAAAGGTGGCGACGCACCAAGTATCGCTAATAAGCTTTCCGTCGCTGCTACGTTTGAAGACGGTCGCCTAGCTCCGTTCTCCAACTACGGCGAGGCTAGTGTGGATTTCGGCGCTGTTGGTGTCTCGGTCGAGTCCACTGTCGACGTCACACCTGAGCTCAAAGGCAAGGTCAAGTCGAGTGGTGTGCTCAATACGCCGCGCGCTCTTGAGGCCGCACGTCTGAGCAAAGGCATGAAGCTTGAAGACGCGATTCGCGTTACTAACAAAAAGGTCTCGAGCCAGCTCAAGCACAGCTTTGCTCCGGCAGAGTCCGACGTCAGCTTGTTCGTGAACCTACAGCCTGGCCTACTCGGCAACTAAAGTATTGGTAAGCCCACCGACCTCGCTCTGGGGTCGGTGGGTTTTTGTTTGCCACAGTGATCATAGCGCCACCGTTGAGGTGCCAATCAGAGATCTAACTTTAATTGCCGCACACTTGAGATTTAATACCCTCGTGTAAATCGCGGGTGCTCTCGTCATAACTTGGACCGAATTCGTTCTCGAATTGGCGAGGTTGCTGATCACGCATATTGACGTTCACGATGGTG
This sequence comes from Deltaproteobacteria bacterium, assembly GCA_016874735.1. Classification (NCBI taxonomy): domain Bacteria; kingdom Pseudomonadati; phylum Myxococcota; class Myxococcia; species Deltaproteobacteria bacterium. The sequence continues at coordinate 5,829 of VGTI01000001.1, read as the reverse complement.
GCTGGAGTCACAGCCGTTGCGTTAGTTGGATTGGTGTTGGTTTGTTGAGGGCGTTCTCTCTCCAGTACAATAGTTTTCTCGCGGACGGCAAACCGGAAGACTTTGGGCTTGTCTTGGAACACTGTTACACGCCTAAAATAACGATAATCATTGTAACCGCCGACTTGTTTGTACTCAGTGACTAAGTCGGTGGCAGTTTTGGATTTGATCTCGAATCCAGACAAGATTAGAGATTTGCGAATATTATCGAGACTTGTGTGGCGACAAGTAGTCAGCCGCTGGATGTCATTCTGCGTCAATGGCTCCACGTGAATGCAGTGAGTCATAAGCAGGCTAACTGCACAGACGATACCAATTTGAAAAATCCGTTTCATTGCGGTTCCTTTACCGTTTGTATTCGTGAAACTAAAGTTTGGATCCGGATTATGCGCACCAGCAATCTCGACATCCGCGATACCAGCACCATTAGCCTTCGATCACTGTGGCAAAATGGCATCAGCAATTTACATGCCAAAAGCGCGCATCTAAAGTCTGCAATTCTTAAGGGTAGTTGTGCTGCTGAACGAGGACTCGGGGTGCACGCTTTGCAGGATCATTTTGCTCGGAGCGGTATCATTACTTTACCGAAAAACCACAAATGACCTATTTTCGATTCAATTCGTTACCAGCCACTTTTCATGGTCCGGCCTAAGACCCAGTAATAACAGAGCATGAGACACCTCCGCAATTTGGCACGAAGGTTGCGATTAGTCATACATCCGTAGAGCTTCTTCGGAGCTTTTACGGTTGGGGAGCAACTTAAAGTCATAGAGGTCGTTATCATGAAATCAAAGAATGCACTTGCCTACAGTACTAACTTGCTACTAGCCGCTGGCCTAGCCGCCTGCTCAACCGGCCGCCTACAGTCCGCGGCAAGTATTAAAGCGGATGTACCGGCGGAGGAATCGGCGCTAGCCCGCTGTGTCGCTCGGTTCCAGGCTAAGGTGCCGAATTTTGACCTCCAACCTGCAATAACAAACCAAGACTTTGGTGAGACGGCTGAATCTCGCGGTGATACTATCCTCGCAACTAAGCCCGATAAGATCACATACGACCGCTCATTCGAAGACGGTAAAATCATCCACATCGACGCCTCTCTCGATATACTTGAGGGACCACTTGCAGGATCTTCCTATGCCGACCATCTTCGGCTGTATCCCTACTCGATTACCAAGAGGTTGGGTCTAACTCGTACCGTCGAAGTGATCTACGTCAAGGATGGACAAAGGATTTCAGAACTCACTCGGGGCTACTTTATTGACGTCGATAACGACTGTGCCGAAACACCAAGCTCTGCGTCCATTTATACCTATGACTGGAGCACCAAGGACACGGGTCAGGTCAAGACCTCTACCAAATATTGGTCTGCTCCAGACAAAGTATTTCCGTCAACTTCTAATCCCGTACCAGTGGCCTTACTAAAGCACAGTGCAGAAGCATCTATAGAATTTATTCGTGACCCACTGACATTCATCAAAAATAAACTTCCCCTAGAGGATGAATTCGTAGCCGAGGCGAGTACTCATAAGTCAACGATGGAAGCGATGCCGGAAGTAGAGCAATATAATCCGATCACAGGTCAAAACGAGATGATGGTTGCAGTTCTCTTTTCTGACGGCGATGATGCTAAGACACGAGTTAATGTTTCTAAGACATTAATCTCAAAGTCGAGCGTATACACAAAATCGATTTCGTTGACTGACAGCGACAGTCAAGAATCCGTGAGCGCCGAGCTTTGGCTGGCGACCAAGTTGGATGAAACAATTCCAGTAAAGTAAGCAAACGCAAATTCTCTGATTCTATTGCCCAAAATTCAACTTCAAGTGCTGCATCATGCGGCACTTGAAGTTTCTGAAGGGACCAATCTATCGCGCATCGTGAGCTCATTCCGATTTAGCGTCATACGATAACACCGAGCCCTGCAGCTGCGAGAGTTTGCGCGCCATACTGTCAGGCATTTCCTTAACAGTGGCCTCCTGAAGATTAACAATGAGTTTGCTGTTAGCTTCAGTTGTTAACGGATTCACGGGCCTTGGCTTGAATTTGCTCCCAGGTAAACGCGGCATTTAGCTGATTCCAGCCTGGGACTTCGGAGAGTTCTTTCCACTTGGTACCAGTCAGTGGCTGGTACTGATGCGCCGTTTTCTCACGGTCGATATTGAACACTCGAAAACATCCTGTGTGGTGATTGTCTATATACCGGTGCAACGGCTCAACTTCGATCTTCCCATTGGTCATCCAACCGGATGATCTACGCTGGAGACAAGAGCCTTTCATGAGATCGCCGCGCAGCAAGAGATCAGTGATTTCGCCAAAATCAAACCCTAGGACCGCTAAAATCTCGCCACCGACATCATCCGCTTCCTGCTCTATTGTATACCAGCCAAGTCGCGCCTTGTTTGCGCGAGACAGAATTTCAACGGTATCAGTCGGCTCCTTGGTCCACTCCGTCAGAAAGGCCAATATTTTATCAACATAAACTTTGACGCTCGGAGCTGGGATGTGGTCCGTCAAAAACGAAGTAACTTTTTCGAGTCTCGGCACCAGTTCGTGTTTGCTAATCCCGTAAACTGTCGCCAAAGTCGCTGCCGTTTTAAAGTCAGGTGACTGTGTTTTTTCGAATTCCGGAAATTCTGATGAAAAAGCGTTATAGAGATCCACAAACCTCGCGCTGGCATTCCGCATTTTATCTAATTCCAGCGTAAGTTGCCACAAATCAGAAGCCGGCGTAATGGGCGTTGGCCTCGACACTATAGCCTCGTCACTCATTACGTAGTAATAGCTCACGGCACGCGTCTGATGGGCACGATAATAATGGGCTAGTTCGTGGGCAAGTGTTGCCACAAGCTCCTGTTCATTTATTTGAGACAGTAACTGTGTATCTACAGTTATCCGATTGCTCGTCTTGGTGCCCAAAAAACCACGCATATTCACGTCATCTGGATCTTTGCACGATTCGGGAGGAGTTACCTTGATGGTTCCGTCGTCCTCTAGCGAGATATTCTGCTGCGACAAGTCACAGCCACTTGACTGCGACCAGTTAGTCGACAAGTCCTCAAAAATCTTCATTACGTCGTCCACACTGGTCGCAGGCAGTCGTAAGCAGTCTTCCATGGACTCGACCTCTTCGCCAGCTACTCCCGGAAAGCTGACCACTATATTCGGATAGCAAACGGGAACGCCGCTAGACCAGGCGTTTTCGTGGTATTTGTGCGAAACCACTAACTCAGGCACTGGCACACGAGCCATTTGAGCTTGGTAGTTGGGGTGGCTACGCAGGCCACTATCAATCCAACTTACCCACCAACCTATACGTTTCACTATGGGGTGGTCGACCGGCAAAAGCTTTGCACCGGGGTGAGCGAGTGTATAAATCTCATCTGTGGTGACTACCCAGTCTCTAGGATCACCTGAAGTGATTTGGCCCACCTCATGCTTCAGCGTGTATCCATTCTGATCACTTGATCCACATCCCCAGAGCATCCAAAGAAAAGGCAAGCCAACAATTATATTGAACATTATGAATTCCCCGGAGTCAGGGGTTGGGCGCGATCAGCGCGACCACCCCTTACATGACCCGCTGATGAAATTCAAGTGCGTTTATAAACAAAAAAACTCCCATTTTCTGAGAGGTTCAATCCAAAATCATGCCCATCAACAGCGCCATCCCAGTAACACGCAAACCTGCCGCATCCTATCCTTGAACGCCGCTAGAGCAATTTTGGCGCCGTCGTCCATCGGCATCCTTTGTTTAGATGACTCATGCGTACAGGTTTCTCTAAAGGTGGCTAAGTAATATACAGGGTGACAAATAACTTTACTCACTGCCACGACCAGCATCAGGCTGCGCTTCCATCTGCCCAAAAATGATCGGCTTTATACACATAACGACTCATGCTGCCCTGCCCTATCCAGATATTACCTGCAAATATTTGCTCGTACTTTTATGACTCCAAGACGTCGCCACCTTGGTCTTCTGCCAACGTCTTGGACAGTTGCTTGCCAACTAAACTCACACTCGCGACATTTGAAGTACGCCGAAAGAAAAAATTCTCAATTCCCATCGCCCAGATGGGCGCGACCTAAGAATTAAATCTTATGGGACGCCGACAGCCGGCACAGCAATTGCACGAGAGAAAATCGAACTGATAAAATAAAGAGCATAGTTTTGCTTCTCTTCTTGCGTTTACTCACTCCTTGTCCCACTCGTTGCAGATTACAGAAATAAGTTTCGATGCGTCTTTAGGTTATCCGTTCGAACCACTAACAACGAATCTGCAAAAGCGAAGGGCAAAAAATCTGCGAGAAACTTCATCAAAAGCAAAAAAAATAGACGCAGCAATTTAGCGCTCACCATCAGCTTGATGTCGACTATGTTAAGTTGGACAGGGTGCAAATCCAGCAGCACTGCGGGAAGCTCTGGAGTTAAGCAGGTCATCGGTGATAATGACCTTGTACCAGAACAAGATCAGACTCTACGAGCTACAGTGGGATTACTAACTCTTGACAAAGGTGTATGTACCGCATTTGTAACCGGCAAGAACGAAATCACAACAGCTGCCCACTGTATCACCGAAGCAAAGAGCCTTACCGACCGCGAATATTATCGCAAATTGAGTTTTCGGACGGGAACCGGTGTCACTACGGCTCTTTCTGATGTAGCTGATGTTAATGCGAAGCAGGATCGCTTGGTCCTAACTACGGTACACTCCTTTGATAAAGTTTTAAATGTGGGTAAAGCAGTGGGCACCAGGCTCAAAGTTGTAGGATATGATTCTACACCAGGCAAACAAGATCTTTACACAAATGAAGGCTGCAAACTCGAGAAGCGCATTCCACGTTCTGGAGTGTTTACTCACAGCTGTGACACTATCCCTGGGATGTCTGGCGCCCCGATGTTAGAGGGCAACTTGGTGGTTGGTATTCATCTTGGCTACCAGCAGGCAATTGACCGTAATGCCGCTTTCGATTTTGACCAAATCAACGATACATCTACCGATGTGAGTATCGTCGGAATAGCAAACGAATTTGGGCCGTCCCACTGGAGATGTAGGGGGTGCGGCCCCATCGAAATCCCCGGCATGAATGCCACTTGGTCTGGCTTTATATTGGGTGGTCCCGTAGGAGCTCTTCTCAATGACCGTCTTGCTGCACAACGGAAGATTGAGGAGATGCGCGCCGCGGGCGCACAGCGCGAGGCTGAAATTCTAAACGCTAAGTTGACCATCCAAGACCAGGCGAATACACTACGGAATCTTCAGTCGAGCCTAACATGCGAGCAAGCCAGAGCCAGCTTTGTTCCTAGTCTAGAAAACCTGTACCAGAATTTCCGTACGGCACTGGAGAATGCACCGACGGATGTCGAAGCTGGTGCGGCGTACAACATCTACAAGGCTGGATTTGACGCAACCTTCGCCTCTGCCAAGCAAGTGTGTGGTTAAGATTCGTCGTCACACCTAAAACATCGCCCATTGACGTGGTCTGGGACCAAGTCTTGGTGCGAGTAAAGAATGCGAATCGTTGAAATTATCGTTGGAATCAGCCATGGCTCAGCGCAACTCAATCCAGTTTATAGTGATGATCCTTACCAGCCTTGTTGGATTGGGAAGCGCCGCCTGCAAGAACGACGGCGCCCTGCACAGAATGCATTCGAGAGGGGCCCCCCTGTTACCTACCGCGATTTTATAGCCCCAAATTCTTAGTTTAACTCGGACCGCGATCTTCTGGACAACTCGGACGTGACGTTGCCTACCTTGGCGGATTTGGCACGAGATTTGTTGGATCAAAAAA